>NZ_CP161812.1:0-301753 GCF_040801775.1 Luteolibacter sp. Populi | reverse complement strand
CGACGGCAGCATGGATAACGCCAAACAACACCCGTGGCAGGGCTACCGGAGCTTGAACGAAGGCCAGGTGCGGACCTTGGCGGAGAAGTTGGTGGAGGAGATCCGCGAGCGCGGACCATTCCTTTCGCTGTCCGAATTCGTCAACCGGCGGGTCGGGAGTTCCGGGGATGAGCGGACCCTGCGGGGTGCCATACAGGCTGCCATCCGGGAATCCGACCTGAACGATCCCGTGGAAGACGACGGCTTGGAACTGGGTGCGGCCAACATTGGCAACCACAAGTATCTGGCTGCCACCGCCGCCTTCGGCAACAATACCATCATGGCACCCGGCTCGCTGAGCCAAGGTGACGTGCTGAGCGTGATCGGCTCCCACGTGACGGTCCGCGGCGATACCTTCGCGATCCGTTGCTACGGGGACGCGACCGACAAGAAGGATAACAAGATCCTGGCCCGAGCCTGGTGCGAAGCGGTGGTGCAACGCGTGCCGGAGTTCATCGATTCCTCGGAAGCACCGGAGAAGGCGATCGCGAGCCTGCAGAGCATCCCGAACCAGACCTTCGGGCGCCGTTTCCAGATGGTGAGCTTCCGCTGGCTTGCACAGGATGAAATTTGAACCGAGAGTCGCGGAAACCCTTTAGTATCCCGATGCACAAAGCCATCTCCTGCCTCGCCTCCCTGGTGTTCATTTCAGGGGCGTTCACCGCCGCCGCGCAAGAGAAGCGCACCGTGAGTTTCCGCGCGCTGTGCTACCAGCACATGGGCGATGTTAAATACGTGAGCCTGCCGGCACCTGCCGCGGGAGCACCGGTCCAAGTGCCGCTGCCGACCAGCGGCTTCGGGACGGAAACCAAGGGCGTCTTTGAAGACGGGATGGTCCGCTTCTTCGCCGAGAACAGCAACCCGCCGAAGGTGATCGCGGAGGGCAAGCTGGCCAAGAGCGAGCGTCAGGTCTTCCTCTTCCTCCCCTCCCCCGACGCGAAGATGGTGTATCGGGTGCATGCGCTCAACGATGACGAGGCATCCTTCGCGATGGGGTCGACACGGGTTTTGAACCTGGGGGCCGTGAAGATCCGATTGAACTTCGCCGGGGCGGATCTGCCACCGATCGAGCCGGGCGGGATGGCCATTTATCCCATGGTGAAGACGGCCGACGAATGGGGCATGTTCACCGCGCGGGTCGACTATGATAACGGCAAGGGCGGCTGGACCCCGGTGTCGAGCCAGTCGTGGAAGTCCGCCGAGGAAAAGCGCGACATGGTGATCGCCACGGTTGACCCGAAGACGAAGCGGCCTTCGATCCGGCAGTACCAAGATATCCCGCCATGGCGCGTGGCAGCACTGCCGACGGGTGGGCCGAAGTGATTGGCGGAGCCGCGCGATCCGCATTGTGTCCGGTCTGACGCGTTAGCGCTTGGAGCGCGGAGGCACTGCCCCGCAAAAGCAGCCCTTGTTGCCCGGACGTTCTCGTGGTGCGTGTGGATACCGCTGTCGCTTTGATGCGTGCCTTTCCGTACTCAGGGCAGCGTGGGACCGTTCTGCGGGCCGGGTGGCTCCGCGCTCCCAGGGGAAGAGCCGTCCGTGTTACTAGCACGATTCCTTTGCTTTCATGCCTTACGCGGCCACCAAAGGGCTTTCCAGAGAGAGCGCTTCACGGCGGCGCGGGTCACCTTGAGCTTCTGCGACGGAAGCGGTTCGGCTGCGGCGAGCAGGGCGATGGTGTCCTCACCGATCAAGGCGGGCAGCACGGAGGCGGCGCGGAGGCGGCGGAGCTTGAGGCGCGAGGCGTAGCGGCGGCCGGACTCAAGCCAGACCGAGGCGTGCGCGAGCCAGTCGCGGCGGGCGGCAGCGAGGGCCTCGGGGTCGCGGGGATCGGCGAGGGGCAGGTAGCAACGGCCATTGGCGAGATCCTCCGGCAGATCGCGAAGGATGTTCACCAGTTGCAGGCCCATGCCGTAGCGCACGCCGAGGGCGTCGAGGTCTTCAGGCAGCGAGTCGGAGAAGCGCTCGCCGAGAGTCAGGAAACCGATACGGGTCCAGAAGCCGCCGACGCAGCCGGCCACGCGGTAGCAGTAGTCCTCCAGTTCGTCTTCGGTGCGGAGGGCTTTGGGAAGTGACTTCTTGGCGTCATCGAAGCGGACGAGATCGAGACGCTGGCCGCCGATGATGGTGGTGACCACGTCGCGGACGGCATCGGCCTGGAGCGCGTCGAGGGCGGTGAGTTGGTCGAAGGCTTCGTCGAGGCGTTCGAGGAGGACGCGCTCGGCGTCGTTGTCCTGGAGGGCGATGAAGTTCTTCAGCTTGTCACGCCGCCAGAGGCTGTCCTTGCCGGCGATCCTGGCACCGAATGCGTCGAGGAGTTCGAGGCGGTCATCGACCGGGATGCCGGGGGTGTCGGCGATGGTATCACTGGCGCGAGCGAGGAGGTAGCCGGTGCCGGTGGCAGGGCGCATGGGTTGCGGCAACGCGCGCAGGCTCAGGTAGAACGAGCGCGAGACGCTTTTGAGAACTTGACGGTCGATGCGGTCCAAGGCCGGCGAGCGAGAAGGAGCCGGGGCAGGGTAGCAAGCCCCAATGCATGAGGGGGGACGATGGTGGTAGGGGGGAAATACGAGCCCTGTGCGGAGGAACAGTGGATGGGAGGGCGCTGGGGCGATTGCGATCCATTGGGGAGAAACGGACTGCGGGGTGGCTTCGTCCGCCTTTAGGCCAATGCCGTTAAGGACTCGCCGGGTTGATCGTGATGCTCTTGAGCAGCGGCAACGAGCTCGGCTGTTTCATCTTCGGCCAGTCCTTGACCGGTTGCCGCAGCGCCCTCTGGCAGCTCCGCGGCTTGCGCCACGGTATCAGCGCCACTTCCGCCAGTTGCTTGAGCGCGCGTGCCACCCAGATCGCCCGCTTCGGCAATTCCATCAGGTCGTTGCCGAGTTCCAGCAGCTTGCACATCGCCGCGGTGTAGTCGCGCACCACCGCGAAGCTGATCCGCGGGACCTCCACGCCCGCCGCTTCCGCCACCGCCGCGCGTTGCAGCGCCAGCACCGCCGCGGCCATCAGCAGCGCGAGCACTTCCTGCGCCGCGGTTTCAGGGGTCTGCGCGTCGAGCAGGTCGCCGCGCCCGTGGAGCTTCACCTTGAGTTCGCGGAAAAACAATTCGTGCTGCCAGCGCGCGGCATAGAGTTCCACCAGTTCCGCGGCGGGATGGAGCGTTTCGTCCATGAGGCTGGTCCAGAGCCGGAGTTGCAGCGGCTTGCCACCGCCCGCCACCGTCACGGTGGCGAGGATCTCGCGCAGCTCCAGGGTGCCCGCGACACGGCGGGTCGCGGGATCGGTCACCTTCACCACGATGCGCCGCGAGCCGTCGGACAGGTGCTCCTTGACGGTGGCCTTGAGGTTGGACTTCACCCGCATCAGGAAGGCTCCGCCACCCTTCTCCAGGGCGGGCTTGAAATGCCACAGCAACGAGGGCGTGCCGTAGAGGCGGTCGCCGAGCAAGAGGCTCTTTTCCGGCAGCTCCCGTTCCTGGAGGATCCGCCGGGCCAGCGTGGCTTCGCCTTCGCCCTGCCAGCCGGGTGCGGCAGCCAGGGGCTGGTACATGCCGAGTTCGACAAGCACCACCGCCAGCATGCGGGCGAAGGCCGGCTGGCCGTTGCCCTTGCCGCAGGGCACCTTGACGGCACGCTCCGCGATGGCAGGGGTGTTGCGCAGGTTGAAGGTGGTGCCGTCGATGGCCAGCAGCCGCAGGCCGCGGTGGAAGGCCCCGGGATGCAAGGCCGGATCGGCCAGGGGACGCAGCGCCAGGTGCAGCGCCTCGTGGAGCAATTCCCAGCCGATGGCTTTGCCGCGCTGGCTCAGCGCGCTGCCGGAGATGCGGATGCCGGTGATTTCTTTCACGTGCGTGGAGAAGCTGCCTGCCGGTGCAAGCTGGTGATAGGTCCGGGTCATCAGCCATTGCCAGGGGCTGAGCTTGGGATCCGGGCCGCCGCGAGGCCCGCGGCGCTCGAAGAGGCTGTCGCAGGCAGGCGGGTCGAGCAAGGCGGCAAAGGCGCGGGGAAAGCTGCCGTGGAAGGGAAAACGGGGATGCGGTGCGTCGTGCATCCGCCCAATCAAAACAAACGTTTCCGTAGTACGAGCCGTAATTTCGCGCGGTGATCTAACAGGTCCTTAACGGCATTGGCCTTCAGGCGGGACTACATACCCTTGGGGACGGATCTGCTAGGGACCGTTCATCCGCACAGAGGACTGTGCGGACCACCTTTTTACGGGCCGTTGAGGCGCTGCTGGCTCCAGGCGAGGCATTCCTCGTATTCCTCGTTTTGCGGGCGCTCGCGATTGAGGATGGACCAGATCGAGACGGCTTCACCGAAGGCGGCTTGGGCGAGTTCGGGCTTCTTGGCGAGGCGCGAGGCATGGCCCAGATCGCCTAACACGTAGCCGAGGGAGCGCCGGATCTGTTCGCTGCGGACCAGGCCGTAGTCGGAGTCGCCGAGCTTGCGGAGAATCGCGGCGGAGCGGGTTTGGAAATCGATGGCTTGCTCCTGCTGGTCCGCCGAGGTGAGCAGCAGGCCCTTCTGCCAGAAGAGCAGGGCCAGGCGATACTTGGCGACCGGATCGGCCGACTCGTCGACCGCGATGCCTTCGATCAGGAGGATGCCGTCGTCGATGACGCTCAGGGCCTCGGCGGCATTGCCGCGGTCCCGGAGGATGCGCGACATCAGCCAGCGCTGGGAGGCGAGCAGGGAGCGGACGTCCGGGTCCTCCGGGCGCTGGCTCTTGACCTCCTCTAACAACTTCACCGCGTTCTTCGACATGGTCTCGGTGGCGGCGATATCCCCGGAGAGCATGGCGGCCTCCGCGATGGCACCGTAGCTGCCGGCGAGATCGAGGCGGAGGTCGTAGTCGCCGGGGTTCTCCTTGAGCATGCCGAGCAGGATCTCGGCGGACTTGGCGCGGGTATCGCGGGCATCGCCCATCAGCCCCATGCCATCGAGGATGGTGGCGGAGGAGAGGAAGCAGGAGGCCAGCGAGGATTGGAGGATGGTGGCATCCGGGCGCTGGGCGGTGAGGCGCTTGAGTACCTCGGTGGCGCGCATCAGGCCTTCCAAGGCGTCGGAGTCCTTGCCGGCTGCGGCCAGCAGGCGGGATTCGTGGAAGTCGAGGATGGCCAGGAGTTCCTGCACGCGGTCGGCATCGACCTCCGCCTGCGGGATCGCTTCGAGGGCCTTGCGGGCGATCTTGAAGGCCGGGCCGGCACCCTCGTCATTCCGCTCCTGGAGCAGCAGCGCGAGCAAGAGGCGGTCGGTGGCGAGACGAAGGTCGAGATCCGGGCCGGAGGGCAGATCGGGCGCGGCGGCGAGGGCTTCCTCCAAGCGCAGGGCGGCTTCCTTGGGATCGCCCTTCGCGAGCGAGACCTCGGCGAGCTGAAGGCGGGCGCGGGCGCGCTCTTCCTTGAGGTCGGGGATCTCGGCGGTCTTGATGATGAAATCCTGGAAGTAGTCCTCCAGACGCTTGAGACGCCGCTCGCGGCCATCGAGGGGTGGCAGGCGGCGGTGACCCTTCTCCATCGCCCAGGCGAAGAGGTGGTCCGAGGTGGCGCGGGAAGACTGCAGGCGGGCGAGCCAGCGATCCTTGTCGTATTGAAGATTGCGGCGCTCGTTTTCCGAGGCCTCCTTGATCACGGAGAGTTCGTTCTCCATCGCGGCGCGGGCATTGGTGGCCTCGCTGATGAGGGACTCGTAGTTGCTGACGTCGCCCTTGCGGCCGGTCTCCTCCGCGGAGATCTGCGAGCGCTTCATGTGGTAGAGCACCGAGAGGATCACGACGGCACCCGCGAGGACGCCGGCGGCCACATTGGCGCGGCCGACGCTGCGGCGGGCATGGCGGTGCTGGTCGAGCACGGCATCGCGCTGCTGATCGGCGGCAAGTTCCTTGTCGGCGGCGTGGAAGAGGGCGAGCACGGCCCCGGCATTGGCCGGGCGGGCATTCGGGTCGAGCGCCAGGCAGCGGTCGAGGATGCCGCGGTAGGCGCCTTCGAGCGCGTTCGAGGCGGCATCGGACCACGTGACCTGGGGCTGGGATTCCAGGACCTTGGCGATGCTCTTGAAATTGGCGGCGATGCCGTCGCGGCGGGTCTGGCCGGACTCCGGGGCGACGTCGTCAAAGGTCTTGGTGCAGCGCGGGAAGGCACCGGTGAGGAGGCGGTAGGCGATCACCGCGAAGGCGAAGACATCCCAGCGGTAGCCCTTTTCCCGCAGGTAGCCATCCGGCGCGCGGAGCTGGTCCGGCGGCTGATAGAGGATGGCATCCGTGTAATCGAGATTGGCGACGCCGGGCATGTTGCCGAGTGCCCAATCGGTGAGGACGAGGTGGCCGGAATCGTCGAAGAAGACATTCCCCGGCTTGAGGTTGCCGTGGGCGATTTGGCGCTCGTGGAGCAGGGTCAGGGCGCGCAGGAATTCCAGCACGACCGGCCAGGAATGCTCGCCGGGAAAGCGGTCGAGGCGGTGCTGGAGCGAGCGGGGAATCCAGGTCCCTTCCACCTCGTCGCCGAGGAAGGGGGTGATGCGGACGATCTGCTTGCCGCGGTAGTCCGCGGCCATTTCAGGGAGGGCTCCGGCGGGCCAGGCGGGATCCTCCGCGCGCAGGGCCATTTCTTCGAGAAGGGCGCGATTGACGGCGGCGGGATCGAAGACCTTGACGGCGACGTGGGCACCGGAAGCATCGCGGGCACGGTAAACCCTGCCGCAGGCTCCTGCCCCTATCGGGCCGAAAACCTCCAGCGAATTGACCTCGGGGGACTGCATGCCAAGAGGATGCAACAATCGGACCGCGCCGCCAACCCTTCTGTTGGATTGGAAATTCGTTTCGCTGCGATGAAACATTCCTCACGGGTTCCGCCGTAAGCCCTCTTGAAAACCGCCTTCTACCCATGAAACCGTTCTGCCCGGGCAATCCGCTCCACCGCTACACATCCCGCCGCGAATTCCTGCACGTCGGCCTGGTCGGCGGGCTGGGGCTGACGCTGCCGCAATTCCTGATGCAGAAGGCGCAGGCCGAGCAGAAATTCTACGAGACCAAGGAAGGGGTCGCGAAGGGAATCATCCACATCTTCCTGCCGGGCGGGATGGCGCACCAGGAGTCCTTCGACCCGAAGCCCTTCGCGCCGGCCGAATACCGGGGTCCCTTCGGTGCCATCGATACCAAGCTGCCCGGCGTGCAGTTCGGCGAGAAGATGAAGGATCTGGCGCAGCTCGCGGACAAGATGACGATCATCCGCTCAATGTCGCACGGCGAGGCGGCCCACGAGCGCGGCACACATAACATGTTCACGGGCTACCGGCCCTCCCCTGCCCTCGAGTATCCTTCCTACGGCTCGGTGATTTCCCACGAGATGGGATCGAAGAACAACCTGCCGCCCTACGTTTGCGTGCCCTCGGTGCCGAACGAGTTTGCGGGCTCGGGCTATCTATCGTCTGCCTTCGGGCCCTTCGCGCTCGGCTCCGATCCTTCCAACAAGAACTTCCAGGTCCGCGACCTGAACCTGCCTGACGGTTGCGACGAGTTCCGCTTCAACCGGCGGCGCTCGCTGCTGGAGACGGTGGACTCGCATTTCCGCTCGCTGGAGAAGAGCGACGCGATCGACGCGATGGATGCCTTCTACCAACACGCCTACAAGCTGATCTCCTCGCAGTCGGCACGTGAAGCTTTCAATCTCAAGGAAGAACCGGATGCCCTGAAGGATGAATATGGCCGCACCGATGCGGGACAGCGGATGCTGCTGGCGCGGCGTTTGGTCGAGGCCGGGACACGCTTTGTATCGCTGACGGTAGGCGGTTGGGACCACCACGACAATATCAAGGGCAATATGGAGAACCAGATGCCGCCGGTGGACAAGGCGATCGCGACCCTGATCCGCGACCTCGAACGCCGCGGGATGCTGGAATCGACGCTGGTAATGGTGACCACGGAATTCGGCCGGACGCCGAAGATCAACGCGACCGGCGGCCGCGACCACTGGCCGAGCGTGTTCTCGGTGGCGATGATCGGCGGCGGCTTCAAGCAGGGCTACGTGCACGGATCCTCCGACGCGCTCGGCGGCGGGGTGGATACCGACGGGATCACCGTGGAAGACCTCTCGGCGACCATTTACAACCAGATCGGGATCACCGGCGACAAGGAGCTGATGGCTCCAGGCGGGCGGCCGATCGAGATTGTGGACGGAGGGCATGTGCTGGACGTGCTGCTGGCGAAGAAAGCTTAGGGGGAATGACGAATTCGAATTTCCGAATGTCGAATGAAGTGTGTGGAAGAATCCCGGGACCGGATGAGCGGCGGTCGCGCTCCTGAGCCCCGCAGGGGCGTCCGGGAGATAGCCCCGGGCACCGCCCGGGTTGGGATGCCGCACAGTTCACTCCCCCTAAAGGGGGGGCGGGAGGCCGGTAGTCGCGACACGTTCCTTTCTAATAACACTCCCGGTGCCCCTTCAGGGCACGTTCCCTTACTGCACACCAAACCCGGGGTTTCACCCCGGGCTTTCTCCCGGTCGCCCCTTCGGGGCTGAAGAGCCGGAGCCCGATACTTCATCACCTCTTTCGCCATGTCCCGTCCGCTCACCGCTCTTCTGCTCCTCACCGGCACCGCATTCGCCGGGTTCACGCCGACGCTCAATCTGATCGAGCCGCGGGGCGGACAGCGTGGGGTGGAACTGGAGATGCATTTCCACGGCGAGCGCCTGGACGGCATCCAGGAGGTGCTGGCCTACGAGCCCGGGATCGAGTTCCGCGGCTTCACGGTGGAGAACGACAAGCACGCTTCGGCCAAGATCTTTATCAAGCCGGATGCGCCGCTGGGCGAGCACGGGCTGCGGGTGCGGACCAGCGGCGGGGTGAGCTTCCTGCGGTCTTTCTTCATCGGGCAATTCCCGGTGGTCAACGAGGCGGACCCGAACGACAAGCAGGCCGAAGCCCAGCGGGTGGAGCTGAATACCACCGTGCAGGGCATCGCGAAGCAGGAGGACGTGGACTACTATGTGTGTAGTTTGAAGAAGGGCCAGCGCTTCACCGCGGAGGTGGAGGCGATGCGCCTGGGCCGGACGATGTTCGACTCCTACTTGGCGATCGTCGATCCGAAGGGCTTCGAGATCGCGTCCTGCGACGATGCGGCGCTGCTGCGGACCGATCCTTTCGTCTCGACGATCATCCCCGAGGACGGCGACTACTGCGTGCTGGTGCGGGAAGCGGCCTACGAGGGGAACGACAACTGCGAGTACCGCGTGAGCATCGGCACCTTTCCCCGGCCGAAGGCGGTCTTCCCGACCGGCGCGAAGGCGGGCGAGACGGTGGAGTTCAAATTCATCGGCGATCCGGCGGGAGACTTCACCGAGAAGATCACGATCCCGGCGGATGCCCCGGAACACTATCCGCTCTTCCCGGCGCGCGACGGGGTCCAGGTACCTTCTCCGCACTGGATCAAGGTCTCGCCGATGGCCTCTGCCATCGAAGTGGAACCTAACAACGGCGTGAAGGAATCCACGCCGCTGCCGGACCGGCCCTGCGTCGGCTACGGCATCATCGACAAGGACGGCGATGTCGATTTCTTCAGCTTCAAGGCAGCCAAGGACGAGGAATTCACGGTCCGCGTGATCGCGCGCGAACTGCGCTCGCCACTGGATGCGGTGCTCTCCATCCGAAAGGAGAAGGGCGACAACCTGGCCAACAACGACGACCAGGGCGGGCTCGATCCGCTGATGCCGCTGTGGAAGGCCCCCGAGGATGGCGAGTATCATTTGGTGATCCGCGATCAGTTGCGGCGCGGCGGTCCGGATTACACCTATCGCGTGGAGCTGGAGAAGCGCGTCGTCGGCATCAGCGCCTCGCTGCCGGTGGTGGAGCGGGACAATTCCCAGAAGTGGAAGATGATCCCGGTGCCACGCGGGAACCGCTACGCCGCGATGGTCAACATCGCCCGCGACAACATCGGCTGCGATGTAAGTTTGGAAGCGGAGAGCTTGCCCGGCGGGGTGAGCATGAATGCTCCGAAGGTGCAGCGCTCGGTGACCGCGGTGCCGGTGATCTTCGAGGCTGCGGCGGACGCGCCCGTCGCGGGTAGCCTTCACCGCTTCAAGCTCAAGGCACTGGATGATCCGCGGAACATCGCAGGTCTCATGGGAGAGACGATCCACCATGTGGAGATCAACAACCAGGGCGCCTATCATTCGGCCTCCAGCGACCGGATCCCGGTGGCGGTGATCGATGAAGCTCCCTACAAGCTGGAGCTGGAGACGCCCGCGGTGCCGATCGTGAAGAACGGCACGATGCAACTCAAGGTGAAGGCCCAGCGCAAGGAAGGCTACGCCGAGGCGATCACGCTGCGCTTTCTGTGGAATCCGCCGGGCATCGGATCGCCGGCAACGGTGACGATGAACGGCGACCAGAGCGAGGCGCTCTACGAGATCAATGCCAATGGTGAAGCCCCTCCCGCCGAGTGGCAGGTCTGCGTGCTTGGCGAAGCCAATACCCCGCAAGGACCGGTGCTGGTCTCGACCACGCTGGTGCCGCTGCGGGTCGCCGATCCCTACTTGACGATGGCGATGGACATGGCCGCCACTGAGCAGGGCAAGCCGACGACCATGATCTGCAAGCTGGATTTTCCTGGCAAGTTCGAGGGCAATGCAACGGCGGAGCTCTTCGGCCTGCCGCACGGCGCGAAGACCGCACCGGTGGCCTTCCCTTGCGGGCAGGCGCAGGTGAACTTCCCGGTGGAGATCGCGGCGGACGCGGCGGTGGGCAAGCACACGGCGCTCTTCTGCCGGGTCACCGTGCCGGAAAAGGGAACCACGATCCTGCATCAAGTCGGCCAAGGCGGGACCCTGCGGATCGACAAGCCCTCCGAAAACGCCCCCGCTCCCCCGCCCCAACCGGAGGTCGCGAAGGTGGATCCCGCAGCCCCGGCCGCGCCGGTGGAGAAGCCGCTGTCGCGGCTGGAGCAGTTGCGGCAGAAGAAGTAGAGTGTAGCGCGGCTTCTCCCGGCAAAAGTGGCGGGCGGCGGGTTTATCCCGGCGTGTCGATGCCGGTTTGCCACGCACTGTTTTTCGGAGGGATGCTCGCATGGAGTACCTCTGAGGGAGCGAAGTCCGAGCGAATCCCCGGGGACCTCAACTCCATCAGCTCCGCGATCAAGTCCTACCGGAACCTCGCTGGAGAGCTTCCGCCGCCGGGCTTGGGCCTGCAGGCGCTGATAACGCGGCCCGCTTCACTGCCTGCGGGAAAGCCGTGGAGACAGTCTCTTTTTTCGATTCCGCTTGATCCGTGGAGCCGTCCCTACCGCTACGTGGCGGGCGAGGGATTGAAAGACGGCTTCGGGCTCTACAGTTGCGGGCCGGATGGAGTCTCCAAAACCGCGGGCAACGATCCGGACGACCTGAATACGTGGAGCGACAGGGATGAAAAGTCGTGGACGCTGTGGATCGCGCTGGGTGGGATGGCGGTGGCGGCGGGGTCGTTTTACTTCGGGGTGTGGATGGGGCGGACGGAGCGGAGGGAGGCGGGCTAACTGACGCGCCAGCGCCTGGGACCGCGGAGGCACTGCCCCGCAGAAGCGACCCCAGGAGCAGCGGACACGGCGTGACAGGAGTGGGAAGCGCCGCCGCTTTGCTGCCTGCCTTTCTGAGATGCAACGGATTTTTGGACCGGTTGTTGGTTAGTTGGACGGAATGAGTTCGGCCTCGAATCGGGCCGGGGATCGGTAGCCGAGCGAGGAGTGCCTGCGATGGGTGTTGTAGTAGCCCTCGATGAAACTGAAGATTTCGGTCCGGGCGTCCTGTCCGTCAATGAAGCAGCCTCCCTGCAGCATCTCCTTCTTGAGGGTGGCCATGAACGATTCGCTCCACGCGTTGTGGTAGGGGTTGGCCCGTGCCGACATGCTCTGGCAGATGCCGGCCCGGGAGAGCATGGCGCGATATTCGCAGCTTCCGGTACTGGCTGCCGCGGTCGCTATGGAAGATCAGGCCCGGGGCCGGACGACGCGAGCCGAGTCCTTGGGCGAGAGCATCGGCAACGAGCCCGGCGCGCATGTGGCGGGCCAGCGACCAGCCGGTGATGCGGCGCGTGCAGAGGTCGATGACCACCGCGAGGTAAAGCCATCCGGAGGCGGTGGGAATGAAGGTGATGTCGCCCGCCCAGACTTGGTCCGGCCGGTCGGGCAGCTCCTTTCCCGCGATGAGGTTGGGCGAGGGTTTGTCGGCCCGGCCGTCGCTGGTCTTCGGCACGAAGGTCTTGGGCTGGATGGCCTTGAGGCCGCGCTCGGCCATGAGCCTGCGGACCCGGGCGGGCGCACAGGTGATGCCGCGCCCGGCAAGCTCGTGCCAGATGCGGCGGTGGCCGTAGCGCCGCCGGTGGCTCTTGAAGATTTCTTCAATCGCATCGCCGGCCGCTTTGTCCGAGCGTTTGGAGGGGGTGGGTGCGGCGGCGTGGTAGTAGCTGCTGCGGGGCAGCTCGAGGACCTCGCAGATCCGGCGGATGCCGTGGCCGGTGGCGCGGTGGATTTCCCCGATCATGGCGCGGAGTCCGGCCGGGGACTGGTCCCGAGGATGACCGCGGCCTTTTTTAAAATGTCATTTTCCTGGCGCAGGCGGGCGAGCTCGCGGCGCAACGCGCGCAGGTCGTCCGCTGCGTCCCCCTCGCCTGCGGCTCGCGGGCCTTCGCTGCCGCCCTGCGCGCGCCTTGCCGCCTGTCTCCAGCCATGGAGGAGGTTGGCGCTCATGCAGAGTTCGCGGGCGATCTCGGTGACGGACCGGCCGGTGTCGGCAAGCGCGACGGCCTGGGCTTTGAATTCCTCGGTATATTGCCTGCGTGGCTTGGGATTCATGGACATGGATTCTGGAGTTTGTTGGTCCAGAAATCCAGCACACCTCATTCGATGCTGAGGGCAGCGAGGGACCGTTCTGCGGGCCGGTGGCTCCGCGCTCCCAAGGGAAGAGCCGTCCGTGCTACGGGCCTTAGTTTTCAGTAGATGAAAAGCGTTTCATGATTGCGCCGTAGGGTGAGCATGCATCGTTTCGTGACTCCCGGCATTTCCGCAATTGGTAAGCTGGCCCTGTGGGGCGGCTTGTGGCTGCCGGGGCTGGCATCCGCGGATACCGCCAGCTTCGATGCAGCGCGGAAAGTCTTGGAAACCAAGTGCGTGTCCTGCCACTGCCCGGACAAGACCAAGGGCGACCTGCTGATGACGACGCGGGAGCAATTCCTGAAGGGCGGCGACTCCGGCCCATCGATCCTGTTGGAGAAGCACGCGGAGTCCGAAATCCTCAAGCGGGTGAAGCTCGACGAGGATGACGACGAGATGATGCCGCCGAAGGGCGGGCCGCTGAAGGCGGAGGAGATCGCGGCACTGGAGGCCTGGCTGGCCGCGGGCGCGCCGTGGACGGAGGGCGTGGTGCTGGCACCGCGGTCGAAGTCGGCGCTGCCGGATTGGGACGCGCCGGCGGACCCGGAGATCGGGTCGATCGAGCCTTTTCCGAAAACGGTGACGCTGGAGACCGCGGCGGATTTCCACAAGGTGCTGGTAATGGCGCGCTTCAAGGATGCCGCCACCCAGGACGCGACGCGACAGGTCAAGGCGACCCTCGCCGACCCGACGATCGCCAAGCTGGAGGGCACCCTGCTCAAGCCGCTCAAGGACGGCACCACCACGCTGCAGCTCGAATACCGCGGGCTGAAGGCGGAGGTGCCGGTGATCGTGAAGGACGCCGCCAAGCCGCGGCCGATTTCCTTCCAACTCGACGTGATGCCGGTGCTGACTTCGGCAGGCTGCAATACCGGCTCCTGCCACGGCTCGGCGCGCGGCAAGGATGGCTTTCACCTCACGCTTTTCGGATTCGATCCGCAGGGCGACCACTTTCGCCTGACCCGGGAAAATCCCGGACGACGCGTGAATCTGGCACTGCCGGAGGAGTCGCTGATGGTGACCAAGTTGATCGGCGCGGTGCCGCATACCGGCGGCAAGCTTTTCGAGAAAGGCAGTGCGCCTTACGAAACCCTGGTCGCTTGGATCAAGGATGGTGCCGAGTATGACCAGGGCGAGATCGCCGCGCCGACCGGGATCGCGATCGAGCCCCCGCAGGTGGTGCTGAAGGGCGAAGGCCTGGAGACGCCCTACACCGTGAAGGCCACCTACTCCGATGGCACCGACCGCGACGTGACCGCGCTCTCGTCCTTCTCCACCTCGAACGACAACTCCGTCTCGATGGACAAGCGCAGCGGGATGTCGGTCTCGAAGAACCGCGGCGAGGCCTTCCTGTTAGGCCGCTTCATGGTCTTCACGGAAGTCGCGCAGTCGATCGTGATCCCGAAGAAGCTGGACTACACGCGGCCCGAGCTGCCGGAGTTCAACTACATCGACAAGCTGGTCTACGACAAGCTGCACAAGCTGCGGATCATCCCGGCCCCGCTCTGCGATGACGAGACCTTCATCCGCCGCGTCTTCATCGACGTGGTCGGCAAGTTGCCCGAGCCTTCCGAGCGCGAGCAATTCCTGGCCAGCACCGATCCCAAGAAGCGCGAGCTGCTGGTGGACGAGCTGATCGCCCGCAAGGAATTCTCCGAAATGTGGGTGATGAAATGGGCGGAACTGCTGCAGATCCGCACCTTCAACAACGGCGGCCAGCAGGTCTCCTACAAGGCGGCGCTGGGCTACTACAACTGGCTGCGCGACCGGATCGCCGGGAATGTGCCCTTCAATGAGATGGTGCGGGAGCTGTTAGGTTCGGAAGGCGGCACCTTCTCCAGCCCGCCAACGAATTTCTTCCAGATCGAGCAGGATACCCTGAAGCTGACCGAGAACGTCGCGCAGGTTTTCATGGGCACGCGGATCCAGTGCGCGCAGTGCCACAACCATCCCTTCGACCGCTGGACGATGGATGATTACTACGGCTTCGCCTCCTTCTTCGCGCAGGTGAAGCGCAAGGCCGCCGAGGACCCGCGCGAACGGATCGTCTTCGACGGCGGCGGCGAGGTGCCGCACCTGGTGACCAAGAAGCCGGTCAAGCCGCGCTTCCTCGGCGCACCGACGCCCGACGACTTCGGCAAGAAGACGCGCCGCGAGGCGGTGGCGGAGTGGCTGACTTCGAAGGACAACCCATGGTTCCCGCGCAACGTCTCGAACGTCGTCTGGGCCCACTTCTTCGGCATCGGCATCACCGATCCGGTGGACGACGTGAGGATCTCCAACCCGCCCTCGAATCCCGAACTGCTGGCCGCGCTCTCCGGCAAGCTGGTAGAATACAACTACGACGTGCGCAAGCTGGTGCGGGACATCTGCACCAGCCGGACCTACCAGCTCTCCAGCGCGACCAACGAGACGAACGAGACCGACCAGCGGAATTTCTCGCGCTCGGTGGTGCGGCGGGTGCGGGCGGAGGTCTTGCTCGACTGCATCTCGCAGGCGACCCAGACGCCGAACAAATTCAAGGGCCTGCCGCTGGGCTCGCGGGCGGTGCAAATCGCGGACGGTAATACGTCCACTTACTTCCTGACGACCTTCGGCCGCGCGACCCGGGCCACGGTGTGCTCCTGCGAGGTGAAGATGGAGCCGAACCTCTCCCAGGCGCTGCACCTTCTCAATGGCGATGCGACGCACAACCGCATCCAGCAGGGCAAGTTCGTGCAGGGCATGCTGGAGCAGAAGAAGGCGCCTGAGGAAGTGATCCGGCAGCTCTACCTGAAGACCGTGAACCGCGAACCGGTGGCTGAGGAACAGACCAAGCTGATGGCCGCGGTGAACGAGGGGAAGGACGACAAGGAAAAGCAGGCGATCCTGAACGACGTCTTCTGGGCGCTGCTGAACTCGAAGGAGTTCATTTTCAATCATTGAGCCTAGCGGCAGCGCACGGCGGCATTCTTTTACTCACGACACCGGAAACTCAGGTTCGTTCAAAAATACATTTAAAAAGATTGTCTACCTACGCGATCGCGGGTAGAACGTCGCCCATGCTGTCCCACCCAGCCAATACCGATGACTCCGCTGTCGCCGCGGATGCTTCGCAGGATCCCGTAACCCGGGAAGACCATAGGCGGCAAACAACGGTGGAAGAAATCCTGTCTCACTTCGACAAGGAGTTCTTCCGCAACTGGTTCATCGACGGTCCCCGACTGTTGCTGAAGGGCAAGTTCAGCCGCCGCGCGGCAGGCTTCATGATTGCCGCGGCCATTCCGGCCATCGCGGCGACCCTGTTCCTGACACTGCCGGAAGTGCTTTTCCCCACTCCGCAGCACAATGCCTTCTTCTACTTCTCGAAGAGCGTGAACGGCGATATCGCCTCGCTGATCCCGCTGGGATTGGGCCTGATTTCCTCGATTTTCAGTCTCCGGCTTCCGCTTGGTTCCTGAGTTTCCAGATTTTTTGAGTGTGTTTTTGGCGAACCCGGCATCCGCGAGGATGCCGGGTTTCGTCGTTATGGGAGTGAGACGGTTTACGGCGCATTGACCCGGATTGGCGTGCGCTTTCATCCAACACCATTTCGCCGCAAGAATCGTCACACATGCTTCCGTATCGGGCTGTGAATGCGCCGAAAGCTCGCACCCACGACGATTCTTTGGATGGCCCAGGCAGCCATGCTGTGTGCGGCGGACAAGGTCACCTTCGATGACCATGTGCTGCCGCTCTTCCAGCAGAGCTGCCTGAATTGCCACAATCCGGACAAGGCCAAGGGCGGCCTGGATCTCTCGACTTTCTCAGGGGCGATGAAGGGCGGCTCTGGCGGCAAGATCGCCGAACCGGGCGACGTCGGCTCGAAGCTGATCGTCGTGGTCATGCAGACCGCGGAGCCGAAGATGCCGCCGGAAGGCGAGAAGCTCGGCGGCTCGCAGATCGATATTCTCAAGGCCTGGATCGAAGGCGGGCTGCTGGAGAACAAGAGCTCCTCCGCGCGGAAGCCCACAAAGCCGAAGTTCGATACCTCGATCGCCTCCGCCGCGGACCAGAAGCCGGACGGCCCGCCGCCGGTCCCGCAGGATGTGCTGCTGGATCCGCCGGTGCTGGCCCCGCGCGCCTCCTCCGTGAATGCCATGGCGGCCTCGCCCTGGGCACCGCTGCTGGCGGTGACGGGGCAGCGTCAGGTGCTGCTTTTCGATACGAACACGCTGGAGCTGGCCGGCGTGCTGCCCTTCCCCGAGGGCGATCCGGTGGCGCTGGCCTTCACGCCGAATGCCCGCTACCTGATCGTCGGCGGCGGGGTGCCCGGGAAATCCGGGGTGACGGTGACCTTCGATGTGGTCACCGGCGAGCGGATGCTGGTGGCGGGCAAGGAATTCGACGCCGTGTTGGCGACCGACCTGAAGCCCGACCTCTCGATCGTGGCGACCGGCTCCCCTTCCCGGCTGATCAAGATGTGGAAGGCGGAAGACGGCTCGCAGTTGCGCTCGATCAAGAAGCACACCGAGTGGGTTACCGCGCTGGACTTCTCGCCGGATGGCATCCTGCTCGCGACCGGCGACCGCAATGGCGGCGTGTGGGTCTGGGAGTCGGACAGCGGCAGTGAATACCAGACGCTGCGGGCGCACCAGGCGGCGATCACGGCGACTTCCTTCCGCGCGGACTCGAACTTGCTGGCGAGCGCTTCGGAAGACGGCACGGTGCGCTTCTGGGAGATGAGCGGCGGCAGCGAGGTCAAGAAGCTGGATGCCCACCCGGGCGGCGTGCTGGCATTCGCCTGGGCGCGGGATGGATCCTTCATCACCGCGGGCCGGGACAAGAAGGTGAAGCTCTGGAAGGCGGACTTCAATCCGCTCCGCGAGCACGCCGATCTGCCGGATTTGCCGGTGGCCGTGGCCATCGATTCGGAGGGCAAGCGGGCCTTCGCCGCGGACTACCGCGGGCAGGTCAGCGCATGGGACATCGCCAGCGGGAATCCGGTGGGGAATTTCGACGCGAATCCGCCTTCGCTCGAAGGCCGCCTGGCGACCATCCGCGAGCAGATCCGGACTTATCCGCAGGATCTCGCCGCGTCCGAAGCCGCGGCCAATGACTCGAAGCAGAAGCTGGAGGCAGCGCGCAAGCAGCTCGCCGATGCCGAAGCCGCGGTGACCCAAGCGAAGGAATCGCAGGCGAACGCCACCAAGCTCAAGCAAGAGAGCGAGCAGAAGCTGGCTCAAGCGAACCAGCAACTGCCCGCCAAGAAGGAGCAGGCGGGACAGGCCCGGGCCAAGCTCGATGGCGCGACCAAGGAAGCCGAAGCCAAGAAGGTGCTGATCACTGCAGTGGCGCAAAAGCTCGCCACGCTTGCCCAGGAACAGGAAGCCGCCGTCGCGGAACTCAAGCGACTGGAAGACGAACTGGCGAAGGCTCGCGCCGAAAACCGCAACGACGCCATCGCCGGACTCGAAGGCAGCGTGAACGGGCAGCGCCCGAAGGTGGAGGCCGCAACCG
This sequence comes from Luteolibacter sp. Populi, assembly GCF_040801775.1. GTDB lineage: Bacteria > Verrucomicrobiota > Verrucomicrobiia > Verrucomicrobiales > Akkermansiaceae > Haloferula. The sequence goes on along the minus strand of NZ_CP161812.1, from coordinate 283,339 downwards.
CGAATCTCGAATCGGCACGTTCCGAAAAGGGCCGTGAAGAAGGCGCTCTAACAGAGTTGGAAAACAAGAAGAAGGCCGCGACCGAGGAAACCGCCAAGCTCGATGCCGAGGTGGCTGCTTTGAGCAAGGACGCGGAAACACTGCCGGCAGTGATCGCCGCAGCCGCCAAAACCGCCACCGAATCGGAAGCGGCGATCAAGCCCCGCGAAGCCGCGATCCAGCCTGCCAAGGATGCGATCCCGCCGGTCGAGAAAACCGCCAACGAAGTCGCGGCAAGCTTCGAACAGATGAAGCAGCGGCTCCCCGTGCTTCAGGATCGCGAGCGCCATTGGACGGCCGCTCAGGTCAATGCACAGGCGATCAAGGCCAAGGCCGAAGCCGACAAGCAGGGTGCCGATGCCGAGGGCCTGGTGGCGGATTTCCAAGCGCTCACCAAGACCGCCGACGAACAAACCGCCGCCCTCGCCGAAGCTCGCAAGCAAACCGCGGAGCTCGAAGCCAAGCCCGCAGATGCTGAAACACCGAAGGCAGTTGAGGCCGCCCGGGCCAAGATCGCCGATCTCGAGAAGAAGCTCGCCGCCACCAGTGCCGGGATCACCGAAGCGAAGTCCAAGGTCGATCAGGCCCTCCCTTCTGCCCAAACACTCCGTGCGAGTGCCGAGGAGCTGAAGGCGAAGTATGTGGGGATGAAGGCGGGGAAGTAGGTGAGCCGTGCCGGCCCTGATGGATGAGGCAGGCCGGGAATCCGCTCTCGTCCGGCATCTCGCCGCAGGCAAGTAGAGCGGCTCTCCAGAGCCGCGAACATTCGCGTCCCCGAGCACCGGAAGCTGCCGAATCACTCCATGCTCTCCCCTTAGCGGCACGGGGAAGGTATTGCTACCCGCCCACATCCGCGGTTCTGGAGAACCGCGCTACTTCGCCGCGCCCCCTGCGCCTCCGCGTTTCGTCCCCCCGCCTGCCCCAATTCCCGCTTGGCAGCCGCCGCATCCCATTTATGGTAGCCCGACACGACAGGAGAGTTCCCCGATCGCGGAACTGAGAACGGCCGGCGCACGCGGCGAAAATCCTCCGAACCTGAAGCGGATCGCACCGCCCTAGGAAGCTCGTCCATTACCGAACTTTTCCTCAAGGCCGCGCGTTCCCGTGCGGCCTTTTTCGTTTCCTCAATTTCCCAATCGCCAATCTCTTAATCTGCCAAAGTCATGATCTCGCCCGAAGAAACCACCGGTGCCTCGAACCACGACGAATCCCGCGCTCCCCTGCCCGCCTCGACCCGCGTCTACGTGCAGGGCCAGCTTCACCCGGCGGTGCAGGTGCCGATGCGCGAGATCGCGCTCGCGGATACCAAGTCCTTCAACGGCCGCATCGAGAAGAACGAGCCCGTGCGCGTCTACGATTGCTCCGGCCCCTGGGGCGATCCCGCCTTCACCGGCAGCTCGGACGAAGGCCTACCGCCGCTCCGCCGCGAGTGGGTCCTCGCCCGCGGCGATGTCGCCGAATACGAGGGCCGCAAGGTCCAGCCGCAGGACAATGGCTACCTCACCGAGAAGCACGTCGAGTTCGCCTCCAAATCGGAACGCGCGAACAAGTTCGTCGAGTTCCCCGGCCTCACCGCCGACCGCCGCCAACTGCTCAAGGCTACTGGCAAGCCCGTCACGCAGAAATGGTATGCCGACCAAGGCATCATCACCCCCGAGATGGAATTCGTCGCCATCCGCGAGAACATGCGCCGCGCCAAGATCGCGGAGATGAGCGAGGACATCGTCCGCAATCACCTCGACAAGCAGCACGCGGGTTCCACGCAATCGCCCGATAGCCCCTGCACCCCCGGCATCTTCAAGCGCTTCCCGCAGCGCATCCCCGCCGAGATCACGCCAGAGTTTGTGAGAAGCGAGGTCGCCGCCGGTCGCGCCATCATCCCGCTCAATGTGAACCACCCGGAGTGCGAACCGATGATCATCGGCCGGAACTTCCTGGTGAAGATCAATGCGAACATCGGCAACTCCGCCGTCGCCTCCTCGATCGAGGAAGAAGTCGAGAAGATGCGCTGGGCCACCAAGTGGGGCGCGGACACCGTGATGGACCTCTCCACCGGCAAGAACATCCACGCCACTCGCGAGTGGATCCTTCGCAACTCCCCCGTGCCCATCGGCACCGTGCCGATCTATCAGGCGCTGGAGAAGGTGAACGGCAAGGCCGAGGACCTCACCTGGGAACTTTATCGCGATACCCTCATCGAGCAGGCCGAGCAAGGCGTGGACTACTTCACCATCCACGCCGGCGTGCTGCTGCGCTTCGTGCCGATGACCGCCAGCCGCATGACCGGCATCGTCAGCCGCGGCGGCTCGATCATGGCGAAGTGGTGCCTCGCGCATCACAAGGAGAACTTCCTCTACACCCATTGGGACGAGATCTGCGACATCTGCGCCGCCTACGACGTCTCCTTCTCGATCGGCGATGGCCTGCGCCCCGGCTCGATCGCGGATGCGAATGACAAGGCGCAGTTCGGCGAACTGGAAGTGCAGGGCGAGCTCACCACCCGCGCCTGGGCGAAGGGTTGCCAGGTCATGAACGAAGGCCCCGGCCACGTGCCCATGCACATGATCGAGGAGAACATGGCCAAGCAGCTCGAGTGGTGCCACGAGGCCCCCTTCTACACCCTCGGGCCATTGACCACCGACATCGCCCCCGGCTACGACCACATCACCAGCGGCATCGGTGCCGCCATGATCGGCTGGTATGGCTGCGCCATGCTCTGCTACGTCACGCCGAAGGAACACCTCGGCCTGCCGAACAAGCAGGACGTGAAGGTCGGCGTCATCACCTACAAGCTCGCCGCCCACGCCGCCGACATCGCCAAGGGCCACCCCGGTGCCCAGTACCGCGACAACGCCCTCAGCAAGGCTCGCTTCGAGTTCCGCTGGGAAGATCAGTTCAACCTCGGCCTCGACCCCGTCACCGCCCGCGAGTTCCACGACGAAACCCTCCCCCAGGACGGTGCCAAAACCGCCCACTTCTGCTCCATGTGCGGCCCCCACTTCTGCTCGATGAAGATCAGCGAAGACGTCCGCCAATACGCCGCCGAGCAGGGCATCGCGGAGGAGGAAGCGATTGCCAAGGGGATGGAGGAGAAGAGCAAGGAGTTCGTGGAGAAGGGCGCGGAGGTTTACACGCCGGCGTGAGCCTGCTAGCTTCCCGTCATGGTCGAGCCTGAAGAACTCGTCGGCAGCGAATGGGCGGAGTGGTATCGACTTACCCCCGCCCAGCGCTGGGCCGAATCCGAGAAGCTCTGGGAGACCTACATCGCCCTAGGAGGAAGCCTTGATCCCGAACCCGATACTCAAAGTCCTTTCTTCGATGCGCAGGCACCGCGTCCAGTGCCTGCTCATGGGCGGCCAGGCCTGCGTGTTCTACGGCGCAGCGGAGTTTAGCCGGGACACCGATCTCGCCATCCTCGCCAGCGACGAAAACCTCACTCATCTCAGGTCCGCCCTGGACGAACTTCAGGCGGACACCATCGCCGTTCCGGATTTCGAGATCGCCCACCTCCACCGCGGGCATGCCGTTCACTTCCGCTGCCGCCATCCGGAGGCCGCCGGCATGCGCGTCGATGTGATGTCTTCCATGCGCGGCGTGGCTTCCTTCCCCGAACTCTGGGAACGGCGCACTACCCTCGAGACCCCGGACGGTATCGTCTGCGACCTTCTCAGCCTTCCTGATCTCGTCCTGGCCAAGAAAACCCAGCGCGACAAGGATTGGCCGATGATCCGCCGCCTGGTGGAAGCCCACTATTTCGAATTCTCGGCTAACCCGACCGCGGAACAGATCCATTTCTGGCTGACGGAGCTGCGAACCCCTTCCCTCCTGATCGAGTGCGCCACGAGATGGACTGAAGATTCCCGGCAGCAGATCGGTGGCCGTCCCCTGCTTCAGCACGCGCTCGCCCACGACGAATCCGCCCTCGAAAGCGCCCTCTTCGCCGAGGAGCAGGCAGAACGGACTCTCGACAAGGAGTATTGGCTCCCGCTCAAAAAGGAACTGGAATCGATGCGAAGAGCGCGCTAGGCCTCACCCTAACACTCGCCACCTCTCCGGTCGCCGATCGATCCCATGATCTCTCTCCTCCCCACACCCGCCTCCGGCATCGCCAAAGGCCACCCCGGTGCCCAGTACCGCGACGACGCCCCCGGCAACGCCAGATTCGAGTTCCGCTGGGAAGACCAGTTCAACCTCGGCCTCGACCCCGTCACCGCCCGCGAGTTCCACGACGAAACCCTCCCCCAGGACGGCGCCAAGACCGCCCACTTCTGCTCCATGTGCGGCCCGCACTTCTGCTCGATGAAGATCAGCGAGGATGTGCGGCAGTACGCGGCGGAGCAGGGTATTGGCGGAGGAAGAAGCGATTGCGAAGGGGATGGAGGAAAAGTCGAAAGAGTTTGTAGAGAAAGGGGCGGAGGTTTATATGCCGGCGTAACCAAGTTTGCTACCTGCAAGAAAGACGGCTCATGATAAGCGATGACGATGATTTTTCGACTCTGCCCTACGGCACTGAGGATGAGTCTGATTTTGGCAGTGTAAGCCAAAGTGAGATTTCACATGTCTCTGTGACTGGAACTGACTGGACAACTGAGACCGTGCTGACTCAGCTAAAGAAAGGGAACATTGAGCTAAATCCTAAATTTCAACGACGAGATGCGTGGGAGAGCAAGCGCAAAAGCCTATTCATCGAGTCTCTAATTTTGGGACTTCCTGTGCCTCCAATAGTTTTAGCCGAGCACAAACATACCAGAGGAAAATACATTGTTTTGGATGGGAAGCAACGGCTGCTGTGCTTACGGCAGTTCACGGCTGAAGCCAACGACAAGGACTACAAGTCATTCCGACTTAGCGGCTTAGAAATCAGACCAGATTTGGACAGAATGACATTTGAAGACATTGAAAGGGATCTTCATTTGAGAAATGAGCTGACCGCATTTGAAAACCAGCCCATCCGCACTGTTGTCGTTCGGGGTTGGCGTTCGGAGGCTCTGCTTTTCCATGTTTTTGTCCGCCTAAACAGGGGTAGCAAGCCACTCTCCCCGCAAGAGCTTCGGCAAGCGCTCCATCCTGGACCGTTCCTCGATTTCGCCGATGAAGCAGCCACCACAAGTCATGCGATACGTGACATCCTAAAGCTTAAAGGCCCCGATTTCAGAATGCGCGACGTCGAACTTATAGTACGTTTCTTCTCTTTTCAGAATCGAATCCAAGATTACCGGGGAAACCTCAAGAATTTTTTAGATGAATCATGCAAAGAGTTCAATGATCTGTGGGCTGACACTTCGCAAGTTTTCGTCTCCGAGCTTTCATCCTTCGAGGAAGCCCACGCACTAACAAAGATTACGTTTGGAAAAGACTTCAACTACGGCAAGTGGGTTGGGGCGAGATTTGAAAAGCGGTTTAATCGATCGGTTTTTGATGTGATGATCCGAGCTTTCATGGATACAGAATTTCGTGAAAACATCGAATTTAACGGGGGTCTTTGTGTCGATGCATTTAAGAACCTTTGCTCGACAGATTCGTTTTTCGTTGAATCCATTGAGAGAACGACAAAAAGCCTCGAGTCCACCAGATACCGATTTAGCGCTTTTTATCAAGCTTTGAATAGCGCCTATCAAACCGACGTCCCCCCACCTGTAGTTGGCTTCTAATTCCCTTTTCGTTCAATGCCACCTTCAGCCAACTACTACGCTCTGAAGAATCGCATTACCAAACTCCGCATTCATCTGCTGCCGAGACCCTTTGACAAAACAGGCCTATATACAGATCAACAGTATGATTCGACAAGAGCTTTCGTAAGCCTTGCGCATGCTGAGATTGAAGCTTTTCTTGAGGAGATTTGCATCTCTGCAGCAAGATCTAGTTTGGATCAGTGGAATCAATCACGAATAGCAAATAGGGTGATATTTTCACTCTACGCAATGTGTTACTCACGATGGAGTGAACTGGAAGATGAGATAACGATTGATCACAAAGCTCCCGTTAAAGACAAGAACATCGAGAAGAGACTTGCGTGCGCCGGAGATCAGTATGGCGTCCAAATCGGAAAAAACCATGGGCTCAGGGAGAAGCACCTTAAGGTCCTTTTGGTTCCATTGGGGGTGAGAATCGAGGGAGACTTAGACAAATCTTGGGTTTCAGCGATGTCGTCATTGGGGGGCCATCGGGGGCGTATTGTCCATATGGCCGGCAGTGCTAATCAACCTCCAGATCCAAAACAGATTAGGGATCTTTTGGCGAAAGAGATATTACCGGGCCTCAGGAAGCTAGATTTATTGCTGCAAAGCTTGATTACGAGTGTGCCGATGCCTGAAAAGAAGGGGATTGTCACTCGATTCTTGGAGCTATTTGACGGAATTCTCCAAAGGGATCGGTAGCAACCTTAAGGATCGGGACCATCGGTGGGGCCAGCCCTTGAATTTTGAGACATCCGCCCAAATTCCGCTGTCGCAATTCAAAATTCGATAACCGAACCCACTGGCTCCTAGTCCCTGGCCGCTACCTCCGGGATCCGTGCCCCCCGGACTGTTGCCGTGCTTGGCAAACTTCCGGCCTACGTTAGCCTAACAGCGTGAACCCTCCCGTGCTCTACCTCTTCGCCGGATGCAATGGCGCGGGGAAGACGACGTTTGCGAGGGCCTTCCTCACCACCGGATTCCCGGTCTCGCCGCGCTTCCTGAATGCCGACGAAATCGCACGCGGTCTTTCGCCGCTGTCCCCCGGATCGGTCGCCCTGAAGGCGGGCAGGCTTTTGCTGGAAGAGATCGATGGCTGCGTGGCCAGCGGTGTTTCCTTTGCGCTTGAATCCACGCTCAGCGGGCATGCCCAGGCGGGAATTCTCAAGAAGGCCAAGGCAGCCGGCTTCAAGGTCGAGATCCACTACCTGTGGCTTCCCTCCCCGAGCTTGGCGGTCCGCCGGGTGGCCCAGCGGGTCCGGAAAGGCGGGCACCACATCCCGACCGAGGATATCCACCGCCGATATTGGCGCAGCGTCGAGAATTTCGCGGGCATTTACGCACCGCTCGCAAACACGTGGTTCCTCTGGGAAAACGTTTCCGAACCTCCAAAGTTGCTTCTCGATTCGGATGAGGCTAGCCTCCCGAAGTTGAGCGACCTGCTGCTTCCATGAAAAGAGCGACCAAAGATCCGGTGCCAGCTTTAGCCTCCGGCGAAATCACGTCGAAGGAACGCGGCCTGCTTGCGGCGAAGAAGATGGCCCGCGAGCTCCGTGCCGAGCACCGGCGCTGGAAAATGCCGCTCCTGACCTGGAAAGACGGCAAGGTCGTGGCAGTGAAGGTCTGAAGCAGGCTCCTGCTTCCCCCGCCCGGGGAACTCCCACCCGCTAGCGGGGACGGACCCGGAAGAACCGCGCAGGAATGATCGGGGACAAGGGGAAGGACACCGTCTGGTTAACCGTCGCGGCGGTGATGGTCCGGTCGATGGTCCAGTCCTCCAGATCGGTCGTGATCTCGATGTCGAATTTCCGGCCGATCGTCAGGCCGGAAAGTTGCAGCTCGATCACGTCCCCGGCACGAGTCGCGCGAACCCCCGGGAGCTCGGCCGGCACCTGGGTGAAGCCCAGCGGTGACCAGCTGGGAAAGGCGGCCGGCGCGGCAGCCAGAAAGCGCAGGGAGACGTCGCTGACCCGCACGATGTAGATTTCCGATTGGGCCATGTTGCCCATCTGCAGTTCCAGTCCATTCGAGATCAGCCGGGGCGCGATATCGAAGGCGATCTCCGTGCCGTCCGGCGACCAGGCGACCTTGCTGATCCAAAGGTTGTTCCCGAAGGCGGCGAGTTCGTAGTCGCCGGTGCCGTTGTAGTTGATGATCCGGATCGCACATCGGGCGAGCCGGATTGCCCCTCCGGCAACCCGGGAGTCCGACGCGAGGGTATTCCGGACGTAGGCCACCTTGCTGCCATCCTGTGAAATGGAAGGGGCATAATCCTGCTCGGTTTCGCTGAGAATGAGACCCGAGCTAAAGTCAATGTAGGTCCGCGCGGTGGGCGTGGTCAGTGGCCGGATCGAGGGGCTCGCGCCCGAGGTGGCGTAGACCCTCAGGATCGTTCCTTCGGTTTCGGCGGGCGGGCCGTAGTTGGTGGTCAGCGGAATGTTCGCCCGGAAGGTCCCGACCAGTTGCTCGAGGGTGGGATGCCAGTCCAAGCCGTCGCCGGCTTGGTTCACACCCGTGCGCTCGGACCCTGCCGCGAGCCAGGTCGCCACCGGGGTGGTTTGCGGGACGGGATAGACTTCGAGCACCGGCGATTGGAGCGCCGCGAGACGGATCCCACCGGGTTGCTTGCCCGACACGGCAGCGAGGTCGAGCGTGGCGACGCGGTCCCCGGTCGGCGAGAAGGCCTTGTGATTCGGCAGGTGCGTGGTGTAGTAGGAATAGGTGTCGAAGTCCGGCTCGCCGTTGTGGTTCTCGTAGGTGGTGATGCCGTCCGAGTAGGTGTCCATGAAGCGGGTGGCCTGCGTGGTCACCCCCGTCACCAGATCGGTGCGGAAGACATTCTGGCTGAGCATGACGCTCGCCAGTGGACCGCCCGAGCTGACCAGAAGCCAGCGGCCATCGCGCGAGACCACCGGGAGGGCAGGCGAAGGCACCGGGAGAGAGATCTCGCGGCCATTCGTGCCATCCACGGAGATCGCGCGCACGGTCTTGGCGGGCGGGGCGCCGTAACTATTGTAATAGATCGTTCCAGTGGTGCCGGAGACCGGAAGCGCCGTGAGCAGAACGAGCGCGAGCGAATAAATCAACGGAGGCGAAGGAGGCTGCGCCTTCCTGCGGAATGAAGGGAAGGCCCGCTTCAAGGCCGGGCCGGCCTGGGGAGGGGTTGTGTTCATGGGAGGTCGTTGTTTGAAAACGAAGACTTGGAGCATAGCCACCGGCCCCGCCGCGTCGAGGAGTTCCGGCAGCCCGGTTTCCCGGCGGCGCAGCGGGGCCGCCAGGCAGCGATCGTGGCCTCGCAATGCAGACCGTGGGACAACCGGGTTCCATCCGCCAAACCCTTGATACAGAAGGGAATTTCCCGATTCCTGCCGTCGCATGAAAAGGTCGTTGCAAGGGCCTTGCGGGAACTTCATGAAATCACGGTTAGGCCATCGTGGTATCCGTGGTGGCCTTTATCCCCGACCCAAGATCCCCAACCCAAGACCGACCCATGAAATCCAGTCTCTCCCCATTGAACAACATCCGCAGAACCGCCTTGTCCCTGGGCAGCCTCGCGGCATTGGTCCAGATCGCCTCGGCCGTGCCGACGATCTCCTACAACACCGGCAGCCTCGGCAAACTCGCCGATGGAGCAAGCACGACGGGCGTGGTCGTGGACCAGCCCGGTGCCATCGCTGCCTATCAGGACTTCTCATCGAGCTACGCCGCGGGCGAGCGCACCGAAATCCCCTTCCGGCCCGAGCTCAATCCCGCGTCCGGTAGCCCCTTCACGATCGAGTTCTGGGCGCGGCCGACGGCGACCGACGATGCCGATGCCCCGGTCGGCAACCGGCTGGGCGGAACTGTGCCGCAACGCTCGGGCTGGGTCTTCTTCCAGCGCTCCAACGGCTGGAACTTCCGCATGTACAACGGCAATGGCACCGAGAACGGCTGGAGCATCACGGCTGGCCCGGCACCCTTGAACACGTGGACGCACGTGGTTGTGGTTTGGTCCGGCACCGCTGCGACCATGTTCATCAACGGTGCCGAAGTCGAAACCACCAACGATGGCCCCGGCGGCTACAATGCGAACACCACGGAGGCCTTCCGCCTTGGCGCGCTGATCGGCGGTGACAATGGCTACTCCGGCTCGGTGGATGACGTGGCTTTCTACCCCTCCGCCCTGACTCCCCCCAGATCGCCAGTCATTACACCATGGCATCCAGCCCCGTGCCCGGAGCTTATAGCTCGAAGGTGCTGGCGGACGGAGCCGTCCTCTATCTCCAGCAGAATCCTCCATCGGCGAAGGTGGAGGTGACGAGCTTGCTGCCGCTGACGACCAAAGTGACCTTCACCGGGATCCTCGCCCAATCGGAAAATCTGACGAACTGGACCGACCTGACGACCGCCGCCAGCCCCTACACTCCAGCCTCGCCACAGCCGGGCAAGCTGTTCTTCCGCGCTCACCGGTGAAGGACTGACGCACCTCCGTTTCGAAGCAATGGCCCTCCCTGTGACGGGCCATTGCTCTTCCCACGGTATGGTCCGCTGCAATATCTGCCACAGGACACTTCAATCTTGCCAAATTTCGCAATTCGCGCGCTGCCCGGCTTGTGCGGAGGACCAGCAGGACCGCCGCGCGGAGCACCTGGTGATCTTTCCCAGCGGGAAGTTCGCCTGCGCCGCCCACCCGGGCGATGCCGCGCACCGCTGGCCCGTCCCACCGGGAGTGATGGCGCGCCCGACCGGTGAAATGGAGCGGGCCTTTGGCCCTCCATTCCGTGATGCGGCCCTCGTCCTAGGCCTCGCGGCCCATACGCATCAACTTAAGGAGTTCAAGCCGTCCTCCCAGATTTCGTCGAGATTCCGGCGCTTCCTCCTTTTGTCGTAGCAGCACCGGCGGAGCAGCGTTCGCATGTGCTTCTCCCACGGCTTCGTGTACGGACCTTCCGGCCAGAGCGCGGCCAGCGTTTCACGCATCAAGGCTGCGATCTTCAGCAGGCTCAGCCGCGGGACTCCTTTTGTTGCAGGACTTAGCATCCGCCAGAGCCGCAGGTTGAGGACGATCTGCAGGAGTTGCGCCAACAGCAGCACTTCAAGATGGTGCGGGTTGGATGCGTGCGTAGTCAGCGCCCGCATGCACCCGTTGCCCTTGAGCGCCTTGAACACCAGTTCCACATGCCAGCGCAAACCGTAGAGCTTGTGCGGATCTTCCGGGCCGGCCATTTCGCGCGGGATGTTGGTCACAAACACCGTCCAGTCTGTGAGCGCAAACTTGAGGGCGCTGGGAGCTTTATTCCTGCGCTTGGCTTCCGCATGCAGCTTGCGGCGGCGCTCCGCGGCAACCTTTTCCGGCACCCGCACGGCCACCACGCGCGTGATGAAATCACGCTTGGCTCCTACCCGGATGGTCTTGTCAAAGACGGGACCGCTGGCACCGCGGAGGAATTCATCGAGCCCTATCGCCGGTTGGCCGTCCTCCTGTGGAATCTTCACCTCGGGCTTCAAGCGGCTCAGGTAGAAGACTCCCTTGGCGTCCATCTTCCCGAACAGCTCCGCCTTGTAGTATCCCATGTCGCGCAGGCAGAGGTCGCCGGGCTCCAGCCAGTCCAAGGTGTCCGCCGACGCGGCGGCGTCGGTGTGCGAGTAGGCAGCCGGTGTGGCAAAGAGGATGCGGCCGCTCTTGTAGTCGTAGGCGAACTGAAGCCGCAGCATGGCCTTGTCCTCCGTGGTGCTGGACACCGCCGGAAAGTGAGTGCACGCGGAATCATGGAAGCGGATCAGGGACCCGTCCTGGATGATAATGCGTTTGAAGAATGCAGCGGCTTGGGGCCCGGGCAAAGCTGGAGCAGTGAATGAGATGGCATGGTCGAGCATCTTGCGCATGAAGTCCACGGCGGGAGCACCGCAGCGCTTGAAGATGTTTTGCGGCGAACAAGGCACCGCATTCCCGTCTCCCGTGTGGAGGGCGATGGAAGCGAAGCTGGTCAGCGCATTTGCCGTGGCATGGAGGACCGCCTTGAGAAAGCCTTGCGGAGTGAGCTTGCGGGCCTTGCGCTTGAAGAAGCCCGAGGAGATGGCGGCTTGTTGGAGAAAGTCTGAATCGTTGAGAAAATCGATGCTGTTACGACATGGCAAAGAAGAGTCCTTGAGCATGTCGAGTCGCGGCGGGCGACTTGCGAAGTCAAGCGAAAACGCCAGACTTTACTCTATAATTTATTAAACATCAGCGATATGTGGCTTAGGTTAACGCGTATGAGCCTCGCGGCCTAGGCTGGTATAGGGCGCCTGGTATCGATGCGGCCGTTGGCCCCGCAGACGAGTTGCCGGAATGGGTAGGACCATTGGCACCGCGGGCGGTCCTGCTCTTTAGCCCTGATCGGGGATCTCGGGATCGACGAGTTGCGCCAGCAGTTGCAGCGAATCCTGCCAGCCCATGTAGCAGGCTTCGACCGGGATCATCGGCGGGATGCCTTCCTGGGTGATGTTCACTTCCGTGCCGCAGAACACTTCGCGCAACTCGACGGTGGTAATCATGGTGCCGGGGAGATTCGGGTCGTCGAACTTGTCGTCGTAGCGGAGGCGCTTGTTAGGCTCCATCTCGAGGAACTTGCCGCCGAAGGCATGGCTGCTGCCGGTGCTGAAGTTGGTGAAGGACATCTTGTAGGTGCCGCCGACCTTGGCGTCCATGTGGTGGACCTTGCCGGTGAAGCCGTGTGGCGGCAGCCACTTGGCCATGGCATCGGGATCGATGAAGGCGCGGTAAACCCGGTCCGGCTTGGCGCGGAGCACACGGTGAAAGCGGACGGTTCCGGTGGTGGTGGTGGCGGTGGTCATGATCGTTTGGTGTTTCAGGTGTTTCAGGTGTTTCATCATTCCGACGAACGGGGGCGCGGCGTCAGGACATCTTATTTCAAATGCCTCCGCGGATGGGATGGGGACGATACCAAATCACGTTCCCGCCCGCGTGCATCCCGAAAACCTCTTGGCAATCCGCACCCCCTCTGAGACGGGGATTCCCGATCTGAGGTCGGCAAGCCCGGCCGTGCTTGTCGGCTCAAGGATTCACCGGCAAGTTTCCGGAACGAAAGCCGCGCGGCGGACGTGGAATGCGGCAGCCCGCTGCCGTGAAGCACGCGGGGTGGCGTTTCTCGGTCAAGGTCCGCGGTCCGGGATTGCCCGCGCCCCCGCTGCAGCGCCCCTCGCAGCAGGCTCTGCCCCGCAGAAGCGACCGTAGCAGCGCTATCGATCGCGTGGTGGGAGTGGAGAGCGCCGTCGCTTGGCTGCGTGCCTTGCCGTGTCGCGGGCAGCTGGGACCATTCTGCGGGCCGGTGGCTCCGCGCTCCCAGGGGAAGAGCCGTCCGTGACGCATCACGGAAGCGTGGGTAACGGGCGGAGCCGCGGTTATCGAATCCTTCAAGGCATCGGGCTTTAGTGTTGCTTCCGCGAGCCGATCGCCGCGATTGATTTTCATCCCGACTCTATCAAGGATTCACAGAGCAAAGCGAGATTCGCCGCAGCCCATCCGATGAACTATCTCAAGCGCCACCCCTTCCCCGTCGTGGCGAGGTTCGACCGGGTGGTGGCGGTGTCCTTCGCGTTTCCCCAGGAGGTCTTGCGGCCGCTGGTGCCGGAGGGGCTGGAGATCGATGGCTACGAGGGTCTGGGCTTCGTGACGGTGGCGCTGGTGTGGACGCGCCAGCTCCGCCCGGCGGGTTTTCCCGCATTCCTCGGGCAGGACTTCTTCCTCGCGGGCTACCGGGTTTTCACGCGGCTGCGGGATGAGTCCGGCCGGCGTCTGCGCGGACTGAAGATCATCGGCAGCGAGACGGACCAACGGCGGATGGTGACGCTTGGCAACCTCATGACGGGCTACAACTACCGGCAGGTGAAGGTGGCCATTGAAACGAACGGCACGGCGACCCGTATCCACACGACCCGCCCTGATGGCAGCACCACGCTCGATCTAACATTCGACGACTGCGGCGGCGAGATCGGCTTGCCCGCGGGCTCGCCCTTTCCGGATTGGCGGACGGCGCGACGCTTCGCGGGTCCGATGCCTTTCACCTTCAGCCCGGAGGCGGACGGTTCCTTCGTGGTGATCGAAGGCAGCCGGGCGGACTGGACGCCGCGGCCTGTGGTATTGAAGGAGTGGCAGGTATCGATCTTCGATGAGCCGCCGTTGAAGGGCGTCACTCCCCTGCCCGCGAATGCCTTTGCGGTGAATGACATCGATTACCGCTGGAGCCGCGGGCGGATTGTCAGAGCTTCCAAGCCCGGATGAAAGCGCGCGGCACATGGCAGGGAATGCTTACGGTGTTCCGCTTCAATTGGCCGCTCTACCTGGCGGCGGGCGTGGTGCTGCTGGCGGCACTGGCGGGCATCTTTCTCTTGAGCATGCCGTGGCTGAAGCTCAGCTGTGCGGCCATGGCGGCGGGTGCGGCTTACTTCATCTTCGTCTCGCTCGGCGTCTCGCATCTGGTCTATGACCGCTCCGATCTCTACCGCTGGAATTGGTTCCAGCGGGCCCTGCCAGGCATGAGGCCGCAGCGGATCGTCGTCTGTCATTCGGGTTTCGATGAGGTGTCGGAGGCGCTCAAGGAGCAGCTCGTTCCCGGCGATTGCGTGGTGCTGGACCACTATGATCCGGCGCTTCTAACAGAGCCTTCCATTCACAAGGCGCGGCGGCTCTTCCCGCCGACCCCGGGCACCTTGGATGCGCCCTTCGACCGATGGCCGGTGGAAGCGGGCTCCGCGGATGCGATTTTCGGCCTGCTGGCGATTCACGAATTCCGCAGCGTGGAGGAGCGCGCACGATGGTTCGCGGAGGCCCGGCGCTGCCTCAAGCCGGGCGGGCGGATCGTCATCGCCGAGCACCTGCGCGACCCCGCGAACTTCCTCGCCTTCGGTCCCGGCTTCCTGCACTTCCACTCCGCGGCGAATTGGCGGCGCTGCTGGGAGATGGCCGGGCTGCGCGCGGCGGATGAGTTTCCCGTCACACCCTGGATCCGCTTCTTCGTGATTGTTGCGCCATGACCGATCTCCTTGCACTGCTGCTCCGCATCGCCGGCGGCGGGCTCATCCTGCTGGCCCTCCTGCACATCCCGATCGGCAAGCGACTCGGCTGGAGCGAGGACTGCAAGCGGCTCACGCCGGTCAATGAATCGGTCTTCCACGTCCATACTTTCTTCATCTGCCTGGTGCTGGTGATGATGGGGCTGCCTTGCCTGATCCAACCGGCGATTTTTCTAACACCCACTCCGGCCGGGGCATGGATTGCGTGGTCTTTCTCGGCCTTCTGGGCAGTGCGGCTCTACTTCCAGTGGTTCGTTTACAAGGCGGACCTGTGGCGCGGCAAGCGGATGGAAACGGCGGTGCACTGGTGGTTCACCTTCATCTGGATCGCGCTGAGCGGGGTCTTCGCGGCTTGTGGCGCGGTGCAGGCGGGGTGGCTTCAGTGAAATGTTCCCGATAGTCGCGACGCTGCAACGGGCAGCACGTAGGGAATCGCGACACGTGAATGAAGGGTGTATCAACAGTGCCCGGTGCTTCACGGCAGCAGGCTGCCTGCCCACAGCGGCAGCAGGCTGCACGCAGTCCACGGCCGCTACGCGGCATCAGCGGAGGCCACCTCTCGGTGAATCCCGCGTGGCGCTATACCAGCCGAGTGCGAGGAATCCGGCATTGAGCGCCACCATTCCCGGCGCGGAGATGAGGAGGTCCGGCGCGCGGGAAATCTCCAGGGCATTCATCGCCACGATGGCCAGGGTCTGGACCGCGGCACAGCTCCGCGGGAAGCGGTGCGAGAAGACCCACAGGCCTAACAGAATCTCAAGTATCCCCACACCGGCCGTCGCCGCAGCCGCCAGATCCTCGCCCAGGACGCGGGCCACGATCATGCGGTGCCGCGGGATGCCGCCGAGCAGCTTGCTATAGAGGCCATGGAAGACCCACACGGACCCGATCAAAATCCGCAGGGCGAGGTGGAACTGGCGTTGGCGGGCGGGAGTGATGGGGACCAGAGGGACGATGATCAGGCTGGGGAATTGGGTATCGGGAGGGACGTCAGGGTGGTGCGGATGGGGCGGGCCTGTGGCCCTTCGGAATTGGGCGGGCGTGGGTCCTGGGCCTCGCGGCCCAGGCTGGTATGGGACGGGCCTGTGGCCCTTCGGAAACCTGGCCCTATCCTCCCACCTTCTTCACGAAGCAGGCCTTCAGGCCGATCGCGAGGCCGTCCATCTTGCAGGAGATCTCGTGGTCACCCTCGACCAGACGGATGGCGTTGGATTTCGTGCCGATCTTGAGGGTCTGGGAGGAGCCCTTGAGTTTGAGGTCCTTGATCATGGCGACGATATCGCCATTCGCGAGGATGTGGCCGAAGGCGTCCTTGACGACGCGTTCGCCGGCGGGAAGGTCCGTCTGTTCTTCCTTCGGCCACTCATGACCGCAGGTGACGCACTCGTAGTGATCGGAGTGGGTCAGGATTTCGGACGAATCGCAGATGGGGCAGACAAGAGCGCTCATGGGAGGATGATAAGACTCCACGCGGTGCCATCTTGCAATGCATTCCTAACTCAGTGGCCGCCGTGCGCCGCGCCATCGGGGAAGCCGAAGCCACGCCGGACTGCCGCCATCGCGACGGTGAGCCTGCCGCTTTCTTCGCGGACGATGAAGGGCTCTTCGATCTCCATGTCTCCGTCGATCTCCTCGCGGTGGCGGCAGGCGAAGAGGGAGAAGAGCGGCGGCAAGGTCTCGCGGGGGATGACGTCGCGCAGCTTCACGGTGGCCAGGCCTGCGGCAGCGATGCCATCGAGCGCGCGCTGCTTTTGCGGATAGGGAAAGCATAGCACGAACCACCCGCCGGGAGCGAGGTGCTTCACGGCGGCCCTGGCATAGTCCGAGACATCGCCGCGCAGCTCGAAACGGGCGTGGGCTTTTTGGGAATCCTGAGGCACGATCCCGGCACTCGCGGGGAAGTAGGGCGGGCTGCCGGTGACCAGGAGGAAGGTCCGGTTAAGCGCCAGTTCGCGCAGGTCGCCCAAGGAGCAGTCTACGCGGTGGCGAATGTCGTTGGCGTCGATGTTCGCTTGCAGGAGCCGGTAGCTGATCTCCTGGGCTTCGACACAGGTTAGTCGCGCGGCCGGCCCCATGCCCCACAGGGTCAGCAGTCCCACGGTCCCGATGCCGGTGCCGAGATCGAGATGTTCGGTGACCGGTGGCGAGATCTGCAAGGCATACCAGGCGGTGAGGACATCATCGGCGGAGTGGCGGTGGCCCTTCTTGCGCTGGGCGATCAGCCAGCCTGCTTCGCCGCCGGCGTCGTCCCGGCAGGGTTCGCGATCGATGAGGCCATCGGGCCCGGTAAGGGCGTCGAGGGTGATGCGTTCGCCGAATTCCTGCTCCAGGCGCTGGCGTTCGGCCTGCCAGCGGGCGGCGGTTTCTGCGGAGGATGGCGGGAGCATCGGCGGGCGGGTATCTTCCGCATCCCGGCAGGCCTCGGAAAGCCCGAATTCAGTGCTTCTTCGCGTCGTGGCAGACGAGGTCGATCACCACGGCCGTAGCCAGTAGCAGCACCGGGTCCTCACCATCGGCGATCTCGATGCCGTAGCTGTCGGTGAAGCTGAACCAGCGCTTGCTGACCTGGGCGGCGACAGCGCCGCCGCGCTGGATCTCGTATTCGTGATCGAAGAAATCGCCCTTGGCCTCAAAGTCATCGTCGCCGGGGCCATCGACGTTGAATTTGCAGTGGAAGAAGGTAAAATGCTCCTTGGCGATCTCGGCGACGCCCTGACCGGGACGGTGAATCTCGTACTTCGGCCCCCAAGAGAGGAGCCGCTGGGAAATGAAGGCCACCTCGTTCCCCGCCATGTCGCGGATCGAGAGCTTGTCGCCGAAGGAAAACACCCGGCCGTCCACGATGAAGCGATCAATCTCCCGATCGTCGCGGATCACGAAGTCATCGCCGAGGCTCCAGAATTTCTGTTTGAGAACGAAGCGCATGTTCCGATGTTAGGGGAAGCGACGCGCAGGTCGATTGGAAGTGCGGGCATCATTCGTAACGGGCGCTGACCCGCGCAGCTCTGTAAAGTGCCCTTGACACATGACAAGGATGCTTTACACATGGGATGCATGATGAGTTACAAACCGAATGTTCCAAATGAGATCTGCCCCGGGAAGGAAGGCTACTCCTGGCAGACCGACCGCCGCGTGAATAGCTGGCTCTTCCTCGCCGTCCTGATCTCGGCTGCAAGCGGCTTCTTCTTCCCCGGCCAGGTCCGCGAGCTGCCTGTGGCATGGCGGACGATGATCGCCCTCTCCCCCTTCCTGATCCTCCCCTTGTGGGCAGGTAGCGTGGTGCGCTGGGTGCGCGGCATGGATGAACTGCACCGGCGGATCACGACCGCGGCCGTTCTCTTCGCGGTGAGCGCCTGCTTCTTTTTCGTCCTGCTCTGGCACCGTCTGGAGGTCGCCGGCTTCTTCGAAGCCTTGGTTCCCGGGAGGAATGGCTGGGATATCGGCACCATCGGTCACATCTCCTTGTTGTTCGTCCTCTTCTACGGACTCGGCTACTCCATTTTCAACCGCCGCTACCAGTGAAGAACCGGTTGCGGGAATTGCGGACGGCCAAAGAGTGGTCGCAGTCCGACTTGGCAGAAATACTTGGCGTCTCGCGGCAAACCGTGAACGCAATCGAAACGGGAAAATACCACCCGAGCCTGCCACTGGCCTTCAAGGTCGCGCGGCTGTTCGGCAGGGCCATCGAGCAGATCTTCGAGGATCAGGAGGAATAGGGCGGGGCGCCGGGGTAGCGGAGCCTGTGGCAGCCCTGCCATGCCCGATCGAATACCCGCCATTTCCACAAACTGCTAGACAAAACCAGGCGGTCTTCTTTCCCTCCGGCACCAATGTTCACCTCATCCGGATTTCAACACCCGATTGCACTGATGCGCAGCCTTCTCTTCTGCCTTTTCCTTGCCTGCTTCCTCGGAGCCAAGAGTTCCGCCGCAGTGGTTCTCATCATCGATATCACCAATCTCTCGCAGGTGAAGTTCACCGCGACATCGGCGTTTGCCCAGAACGCGGAGGCCGACACCGACATGCTTGATGGGATCGTGCTGGTCGACATCTTCAGCAAGAACCCGGGATCGAACACTCCGGAGGAGGTTACCAGTTCGAACCTTCGGTCGCCCGGAGCCTCGGTGTCGTTCCGGGAGTTTTACGACGGTGGCTATGCGGGAGGCACGCTGAACCTCAACTTCGCCGGAACGAATTTATCCACCCACGAGTTCAGTCCGACGGAGGCCGCGTTCACGGGATCGGCTGTGGCGGATTTCTCCGGAGCCGTGGCGGGTTCGCTCATAGCGGGGACAAGCGGCGACATCTGGGCAGGCTCCGCGCTGGATGGCCGGGTTGTGATCGGGCAGTTTCAGATTATTCCCGAGCCGGGATCAGCGATGCTGGGGCTCGCGGGGATTGGGATGATGGTACTGCGTCGCCGGCGTTGACCGGGTGGCGGCGGCACCGGATTGACCCGGCTGATCCTTGCATCCGGGGCCGGCGGCTGTCAGAACTGCCCTGCCCGTTTTCCCATGATCTTCCGTCGTCCAACTCTCACTGCCGCGCTTCTGGCCGGTGCCGTGTCCGCCGCCCCGCTTTCCGCGGAGCCGTTCTCCTTCGACACGCTCTGCGAGAAGGCCCGCGGGCTCGCCGCCAAGCCCTTCGTCCCCCAAGGGGCGAAGCTCGCCGACTTCTGGGCAAACCTGAGCTACGACCAGCACCGGGACATCCGCTTCAAGATGGAGTCCGGCTTGTGGTGGGACCAAGGACCTTTCTCGATCGACCTCTTCCACCCCGGCTGGACCGCGAAGAAGACCGTCACCCTCCACGAGGTGAAGGCTGGCGACGAAAAGCCGCTGAAGTTCGACACCTCGCTCTTCGACTACGGCAAGAACAAGATCCCGGCCGGCACCCCGCCGCCTCCGGGCTACGCAGGCTGGCGCGCGCGCACTCACCTGAACTCCGAGAAGTACATGGACGAGTTCCTGGTCTTTCTCGGCGCGAGTTACTTCCGGTCGATCCCTAAGGATGCACCCTACGGGCTCTCGGCGCGCGGGCTCTCGATCAACAGCGGCCTGCCCGGCGTGGCGGAGGAGTTTCCCGATTTCAGCGAATTCTATCTGGAGCGTCCCGCGAAGGACGCGAAGTCGCTGACCGCGACGGCGCTGTTAGAAGGTGAGAGCGTGGCGGGTGCCTACAAGTTCACCGTCACCCCCGGGCCGGAGACGGTGATGGACGTGGAGGCCGAGTTGACGCTGCGCCGCCCGGTCCAGCAGCTCGGGCTCGCGCCCTTCTCCAGCATGTTCTGGTTCGGCGAGAACACCCATCCGCGGCCCTACGATTTCCGCCCCGAGGTCCACGATAGCGATGGCTTCCTGATGGAGCTCGGCAGCGGCAACCTGCACTATCGCCCGCTGGAGCATACCAAGGATCAATTCCGCCACTGTGTCTTCACCATGGACAAGCCGCGCTCCTGGGCGCTGGTCCAGCGCGACCGCTCCTTCTCGTCCTATCAGGATGTCGAGGCCGGCTATCACAACCGCCCCACGGTGAAGGTCGAGCCGGTGTCCGGCTTCGATACCGGCAAGCTGCACCTCATCGAGATGCCGACCATCGATGAGACGAACGACAACGTCATCCTGGTCTGGGAACCGAGCCCCGCGCCGGTGGTCGGCAAGCCCTTCCGCTTCCACTACCGCCTGAAGTGGGTGCGCGACCTGCCGCCCTCCGGGCTCTTCGCGGTGCGCGCCACGCGGGCGGGGAATCCGGTGCAAAAGCCGGACGAGGTGCTGGTCAGCATCGACTTCGCCAAGCCGCTGGCGCCGGAAAAGAAGGTCGGCGATCCGAAGTGGGATGACGCGAGCAAGTTCAAGCCGGTGGTCACTGTCAACCAGGCCGGGGTGAAGCTCCTGCACGTGGGCCTGACCGACATGAGCATGCCGAACGTCGACGACTTGCCGGCGGGGATCGGCCGCAGCGACCAGCTTCACATGCCGCAGGTGCTGCGCGCCTTCTTCGTGCTAGACCCGGCGAAGGAGGTCAACGACATCGACATGACCTGCGAGCTGCAGGACGAAACCGGCAAGGTCGTTTCCGAGCGCTGGGTGTATCTGTGGAAGAGGACGCACTGAGGCAGCCGCCTCAAGATTTCTTCGTTGTTGCGGGCTTCTCTCCTACCGCGGCCTTCTTTCGTGGAGCGGATTTACTTCCGACGGCAGGCTTCAAGACCCGTCCCCGGCTTTCGATCTTCGTATGCCCGTCGATAAGAAGATCGGACATATCAAAACCCTGCGCCGTGGCCGTCGCCTTCATCGCCTCGAAATCCTTGGCCGCGATCTTCGGAGAGCGCGAGAGGAACCACAAGCTGCGCCGGTCCGGCGTCCCGACGACCGCGCGGCGGTAGTCCGGGCTGACGTCGATGATCCAGTAGTTCCCTTCCGGCGGCACCGGAAGCGCCTTGGTATACCAGTTATTCGGGAAGCTCACCTTCAGCCGGTTGGCCTTCGCATCCACGGGCTTCGCGACGCCCTCGATATCCCGGGTCGATCCGTCCGCGCGGATGCACGTGTTCACCACGCGGATCGTGCCGTCTTTCTTCCTCGAGTATTCCGTGGTGGCGGAGACGCAGCCGCTCTGGAACCACTTGGGATAGCGGGCCAGCTCATACCATTTGCCCGTGTAGCGGTTCACATCGACCTTCGCCGCCGTCTTCAACGGCTTGGCAGCGGCGGGCGGGCGGCCGGTGGTGCAAGAGGCAAGCAGTAGGACGGTGAGAGCAACGAGGGGGTACTTCATTCCTGCACTCTAAAATTGAAAATGGCGGGAGGCCAACCGATTTCCGATGCCCCGGCCGGGGAGTCAGGACGAAGGCTTGTCTGGCCACTTCCCCCGTTAGCCGATAGCGTGCCGCCCGATGATCCTGCGCCCCGCCGTCTTTGCAAAGGCCTGTGTGATAACCTTGCTATCAGCAGCTTACATCCATGCCGCAGAACGTCACGTGAGCCCCGCCGGACTCGATGCGAATCCCGGAACCGCTGAACTCCCCTGGCGAACCATCCAGAGGGCGGCCAGCACCGCCGTTGCGGGCGATGTGGTGAACATCCACGCCGGGAGTTATGCGGAGCGTGTGACTTTGGTCAATCGGGACGGCACCGCATTGCTACCGATCGTCTTTCGGAAAGCGCCGGAGGACGCAGGACCCGTGATCATTTCGCAGACCGGCGTCACCCCCCCGAATGGATTGAGCGCCGTCTTCAAGATCGAGAACTGCGACCACATCATCCTGCAGAATCTCGAAATCGCGGACTACAAGACCAGTGGCAGCGCGACCCAGCAGCGTGCCCAGTTGCCCGCCGGGATCTATATCAGCGGCGGCGGCGACGGCATCCAGATCCGCAGCTGCAAGGTCCATGATATCTGGCAGAGCAGCACCACGCTGAACAATTACGAGGCCAACGCATTCGGTATCGCGGCCTATGGCGATGCCGCCCCACCCATCGACCATCTCGTGATCGACGGCTGCGAAGTTTACGGCCTGCGGACCGGTGCCAGCGAGTCGGTGGTGCTGAACGGCAACGTCACGAACTTCGCGGTCACCCACAACACGGTGCGCGATTGCAACAACATCGGCATCGACTTCATCGGCTTCGAATCTTCCAACGCGAACCCGGCCCTCGACCAGGCGCGCAACGGCGTCTGCACCGGGAACACGGTCTATCGCATCGATTCCAAATTCAACCCGGTGTACGGCGGAAACTTCACTACCGGCGGCAGCAACGACACCCGCAGCGCGCCGGGTCTCTATGTCGATGGCGGCAGGGATATCCTGATCGAGCGCAATCACGTCTTCGATTGCAACTACGCCCTCTCCGCAGGCAGCGAGCACAAGAACAAGGTCGTGAGCAACGTCACCGTGCGAAACAACCTCTTCCATCACTGCCATGTCGGCGGCATCGTGATCGGCGGCTCGGGCACTAACAATGGCGGCGTGACGACCTCATCCTTCACTCACAACACTCTCTACGAAAACGATACGGTGGAGCAGGGCGGAGGGCAGTTCTCGATCCAGAATTATGTGAGCGGCGTCACGATCCGGCACAACCTGATGGTGGCGACAGCGGCCTTCGCCCAATTCATTCTCAAGGGCAACACCACCGGCAGCCTCCCCACCGGAGCGATCGATTGGAATCTCTACAAGACGGCTGCGGGCAGCGACATCGAGTTCATCTGGAACAATGCGGCGAAGTCGACCTTCGCGACTTGGCAGACTGCTTCGGGGGACGCGCATTCCACCCTCATCACCGCGCCGCTCGCGCTGGTGAATGCCGCGCCGACGCTGGCCTCGCCCGCAACCGAGTACGCGCTCACCGCAAGTTCG
Organism: Luteolibacter sp. Populi; assembly: GCF_040801775.1. Classification (GTDB taxonomy): domain Bacteria; phylum Verrucomicrobiota; class Verrucomicrobiia; order Verrucomicrobiales; family Akkermansiaceae; genus Haloferula. The sequence goes on along the minus strand of NZ_CP161812.1, from coordinate 260,212 downwards.
CCGGCAAAGGATGCGGGAAATGCGGGCTTCACGCCCGCAGTGGGAGAGAAGGATTACTTCGGCCAAAGCCGCGTCGCCGGTGGCCGGGTGGACATCGGCGCGGACGAATATCTCGCGCCGCTCCAGTCCTGGCGGGATCTCCATTTTTCCCTGCCGGATGGAGGAACGGGAGCGGCCTCCACGGATGATCCCGATCACGATGGCGCGAACAACCTGATCGAATACTCGCAGGGCATGAACCCGACCTTGGCCGATGCCGTCATGCTGCCTGCCGCCGTGGCGAATGCGGGGGTCCTCCGCTTTACCTATCGCAAGGCTGCCGCGGAAATCACCTACGCGGTTGATGCCAGCGGGGATCTAACAGACTGGTCCCCTGCCCTTCCCCCCGAGCAGAGCGGGAGCGGGTCTTTCTTCCGGGAGTTCCCCGTGGTGACGGGTGGGCAACAATTCGTCCGCTTGCGGGTGACTTCTCCTCAAGCTTGGTGATTGCGCCCACATCTTCCTGCGCCGCATCACGGACGGCTCTGACGCTGGGAGCGCGGAGCAGCGGTGTCATCAGGCAAGTGAAAATTGTGGATCGGCGATCATCCGGTTGAGAACCGAGAGCATTTTGCGCATGACCGCCACCATGGCGACCTTGGGCAATTTCCCCCTGGCGGTCAGGCGTTGGTAGAGCGCCGGGAGGATGGTATTGTGGGTGGATGCGGTGACCGCCGCCATGTAGAGCACGTCGCGCACGACGGCGCGCCCGCCGCGGATCCGGCGCTTGCCGCGGTGTTTGCCGCTGTCGCAGGGATGCGGTGCGACGCCCACCAGCGAGGCGAGGGTCTTGTCGCCGAGCAGGCCGAGTTCGGGCAAGTAGGCCAGCAGGGTGGCGGCCAGCACCGGGCCGACCCCGCACAGCTGGCGCAGGCGCTTGGCCTTGGCACCCAGGGCGGGCTCGGCCTTGAGGTGCGCGGCGATGTCCTTGTTGACCTGGCGCAGCGCGGCCTTCAACGCGGCGAGCTGGGCCTGGAGGCCCTCGCGCAGGTAGCCCTGCGCGACATCGAGTTGCGAGGAGGTGGCGACGCGCCGGTCGCTGATGAGGCGGCGGTAGTCGAGCATCTCGCGCAGGCGCACGGCGGCGGGATCGGCCGGCAGTTCGAGGGGCGGGCGGATCTTGTCGCCGTAGCGGGCGAGGAGTTGCGCGTCGATGCTGTCGGTCTTGGCGAGCAGGCCTTCGGCGAGGGCGAAGTGGCGGACCCTGCCGGGTGGCACGACGCAGACGCCGGTGCCGGCTGCCAGCAGCGCGGCCACGGCGGGGCGCTCGTAGCCGCCGCTGGCCTCGCAGATCACGCGCGGGTTCTGCAGGCCCTGGAGGCGTTTGATGAAAGCGGCGTGGCCCTTGGGGGTGTTGTCGTCGGCCCGCGGCTTGCCGCCGGGGACGAAGGAATCGAGGCGGGCCTTGGAAACATCCAGGCCGACGAAGGTGACGGAGGGGTCGGTCATCTCTTTCTTGCAATGCGAGTTCATGGTGACTCAATCAGCGGTTCGAGGTTTGACCGGGAACGGAACCGGGGACCCATGCTCCGCGACGGGATCGAGGTCCCTTGCCACAGGCGGCGGTCTCTCCGGTTCCGCCGCGTGCGGGGCTGCCACCCCGCACGCGTCCCGGTGTGGGTAATAACCCACCATGCGTGCCGCCATCAGGCAACCCGCCGCGGGTGCTTTCCTCCGACGAGCTTCCTACGGGCCCATTCTCGGAAAGCACCCGCGGCTGGCCGTTGTTTTGGACGGCGGTGCAACATACAAGCCACCGGCCCGCAGAATGGTCCACACCGCTCCGAGTGCAGGAAAGGCATGCTGCAAGGCGACGCCGCTATCCAAACGCACCGCGTGAATTGACCGGCCACAAGGGCTTGTTCTGCGGGCCGGTGGCTCCGCGCTCCCAGCGGTAGAGCCGTCCGTCCTAGACATGCTACGCCGTCTCCAGCGCCAGCTCTGGAAAGCAGCGGCAGAAATCCTCATCCGGCGGGGCTTCGATCCGCAGCATAACCCCACTGTAAGGATGCGCCAGCTCCAGCGACTTCGCCTGCAGCAGCATCCGCGTGCCGGTCCCCAGCGCCTCTCCCACCTCATTGCAACGGTCCGCACCGGCATAGCGGTAGTCACCCACGATCGGGTGACCGGCAAGATCGAGATGGCGGCGGATCTGATGAAATCGGCCGGTGTGTGGCCGTGCTTCCAGCAGCGACAATTTCAACGAAGGCATCCCGACAAAGCTTCCCTTCGCGGCGTGGAGCAAGCGCTCGAATTCCGTTTCCGCATTCACCAGCGGCTCCTCCGGAGCCTTCCGCAGCGGGGTGTCGCAGCGCCATCCCAAGGACGCCTCGCCCTCCACCACCGCCAGATAGGTCTTCTTCACCCGGCGCTGCTCGAAGGTCTGCTGGATGATCGCGCAGGTCGCCTTGTCCCGGGCGAAGAGCAGCACGCCGGAAGTCGGCCGGTCGAGCCGGTGCACCACCTGGACCTCCTGGCCCAGCTCGTCGCGCACCCGCTTCATCGCGATCCACTCCGGCCCTTCCGCCTCACGCCCCGGATGCACGATCATCCCGGCCGGCTTGTCGATCGCGACCAGATGCTCGTCCAGATACAGAAAGCGGAGCGGCGGCATTGCAGGGACGAAATGCCCGTCAAGCACCCTCCGAGTCAATCTTTCCCGCTTGGCGGAATTGCCGCCCCGCTTGGCTAACCCATGCGAATTTGTATGATAGGTCCTCCCGACACGGATCGTTGAAAGCGAAACCCCGCGCTCCCATGCAAATCATTAGTCGCCGTAGCTGTTTACAAAGAATTGCCCTGACTCTTTCCGCTACCGCCGCCCTGCCGCGGAGCCTCCACGCCGCGGAAGAGCCGGTTCGTCCGGAGAAGGGCGAGCGCGAAGCCATCGCCACCATTGCGAAGGATTTCATGGAGAAATACAAGGTGCCCGGCCTCTCGGTGGCCTTCGCCCACCGCGAGCTGCCCGCTTACAGCGCCGGCTTCGGCATGGCCGATGAAGACGCGAGGGAGGCCATGGCACCGGTCCACCGCTTCCGCATCGCCAGCGTGGCCAAGCCGATCACCTCGGTGGCGATCCACAGCTTGATCGAGCAGGGCAAGCTCAAGGCCGACGACAAGGTGCTCGGGGAAGGCGGCATCCTGGCGAAGGAGTATGGCAAGAAGATCACCCCGGATGTGGCGGACATAACCATCCATCACCTGCTCACCCACACCTGCGGCGGCTGGGGCAACAACAAGGACGACCCGATGTTCGAGCACCCGGAACTCGACCATCACGACCTGATCTTGCGGACGCTCAAGGACCACAAACTGGAGCACGCTCCGGGAACCAATTACTCCTACTCGAACTTCGGCTACTGCCTGCTCGGTCGCGTGATCGAGAAGCTCACCGGCAAGCCCTACGCCGAGTCCCTTGAGAAGGGCATCCTGGCCAAGGCAGGCATCAAGGACATGAAGATCGCCGGGAATACCCTGGAAGACCGGATCGAGAACGAGGTCGTCTACTATGGCCGCGGTGGCGAGAACCCGTACGGCATGAACGTGCGGCGGATGGATTCCCACGGCGGCTGGCTGGCCAGTCCCTCCGATCTGGTGAAATTCCTCATCCACACCGCGGACTCCGGACCGACCAATCTGCTGAAGGAGGATACCGTGAAGGCGATGGTCGCCGCCGGCCCGCCGAATCCCGGCTACGCCAGCGGCTGGAGCGTAAATGCAGTGCCGAACCGCTGGCACGGGGGCAGCTTGCCGGGCACCTCGACCATCGCGGTGCGCACCGCCAGCGGCATGTGCTGGGCCGGCTTCACCAATGCCCGCGGCGAAGGCATCCATGGTGCGATCGACAAGCTGATGTGGGACATGGCCAAGGCCGTGCCCGCGTGGAAGGCATGATTTTCCCGATCTATGGATTACCGCACCCTGCTCGCCACCCTCGTCTGCCTTTCAATCGCCGGCGCGGCTCCTGAAACCTACAAGGACGCCAAGCCGCAGCGCTACGACCTGAAGGCCCGCGCCAGCGCCATCGACCCGGCGGCTAAGGAGCATCCCGAAATCTCCTTCGTCTTCGGCGATGCCGCCAAGCCACAGGACCAGGAGCGTGCCTGCGTCGATACCCGCGTGCCGGATCAAGGCAAGCTGGTGATCTGGCTGATGGGCCACAACCAGGGACTCTTCGAACACGTCTCCGGCTACGGGCTGCACGCGATCCAAGTCCACTACGCCAATGGCTGGTTCTCGAAGCTCTACTCCGGCAAGCCGCCGGAGGACGATCTCTTCCTCTCGAAGATCCGCCTCGAAGCCGCCACCGGGGAGGACTCGAGCAAGGAAGTCGCGATCCCGAAGCCGGACAGCATCATGGGCCGCTCGCTGGAATTCGTGAAGTGGCTCGACAAGGAGAACCCGCAGGGCCGCTGGCAGCAATTCCTCACCAAGGACGGCAAGGACCTGCAATGGGACAAGGTCATCCTCGCCGGCATCTCCCACGGCTCGACCACCGCCGCCCGCATGGCGAAGCAGGTGAAGGTGGACCGCGTGGTGATGTTCTCCGGTCCGCGCGACCAATACGAAGCCTGGCAAGCCCTGCCCTCCGCGACCCCCGCCAACCGCTACTTCGGCTTCACCCACGTGCTCGATGACGGCTGGAGCGGCGACCACTACTGCCGCTCCTGGCAGATGCTGAAGCTCCAGGACTACGGCCCGGTGGTGAACGTGGAGAACACTCCCTTCCCCTACGGCAACAGCCGCCGCCTCGTCACCGATGCCGACGTGAAGAAGGACCCGAAGCGCGCCCACGGAGCCGTCGTCCCTGGCGGGTCAGCACCGAAGGATGGCGCGGGGAAATACAGCCACGAGGAAGTCTGGAAGTATCTCTTCACCCACCCGGTTGAGGAGACGGGCAAAGCGGTTCCGGCGGATCCGGATTGCCGGATGGATCAGAGGAAGTAGCGAAAGCCTGTTGCCTGGGGGGGCGAGCGTTTCTTGCCTTTCTCCGAGAAGAGCATAGTCTCGGGATGTGAGCATCATGGAATCCATTGTGCAGGATCTGCGGGAACTGAGTCCCAAGCAGCTTGTGGATGTAGCCAGCTACGTCCGCCGCATGAACCCGGTGGCAGCAGCAACTCGTGAGGAGGTGCTCCGGGAGACGCATGGGTATTTGGACGAGCAGGAAGGTGTCGTTTTTGAAAACGCTTTGGCAGGATCGAGACGTGTGAATTCAGATGCCTGATCCCTCAAAAGGCATCCTGCTCGACTCCAGCGTGATCATCGCGCATTTCAGGGGAAAACTGGATCTCTTCTCTCTGGTCCCTCCCGGAGTATCTCTATTCATGCCGCTCGCGGTGCTGGGAGAGTTGCGGAAAGGCGCGATCAAAAGCGGCGCACCGGAACGGCACCACAAGAAGATCGATGGCCTCTTGAAAGTGGTCGCCGTGGCCCTTCCTGATGATGCCACCGCGGAGATCTATGCGCAGGCCGCGGCCAGGCTTGAGCAAGCGGGCACGCCGATTCCGGAGAACGACATCTGGATCGCCGCCGCAGGGCTGGAACTCGATTTGCCATTGGCCACCCGGGATGGCCACTTCGAAAGGGTTGAAGGGCTGACTGTCCTTCGTTGGTAGGCACACGGCGTGAGCGGACTCCCCTACTCCACCCGGATCGCCGTCGATCTGCCGTGGGCATCCAGCCCCTCGATCCGTGCGAACTCCTGCACCACCGCCAGCGATTTCCGCACCGCCTTCTTGTCCATCTTCACGATGCTGGTCCGGCGCTGGAATTGGTCCGCCCGCAGGCCTGAGAAGGAGCGCCCGCTGCCGCCTGTCGGCAGCGTGTGGCTCGGCCCGGCGAGGAAATCCCCCACCGCGACCGGCGAGTCATTGCCGAGGTAGATCGCCCCGGCGGTGCGGATCTTCGGCAGCCACTTCTTCTCCTCCGCGCAGATCAGCGATACGTGCTCGGCAGCGAAGGCGTTCGAGATGTCCACGGCTTCGGCCATGCTTTTCACTTGGAGAATGAAGGTGCCCTGCTTGAGCACTTCCTTGATATACTTTGCGCGGGTCAGGTTCTGGAGCTGTTGATCCAAGGCTTTCACGACCTTGCCGATAAGGGCCTTCGAGTCGGTCACGAAGCCGATCAAGCTATCACCGCCGTGCTCCGCCTGGGCGAGCATGTCGGCAGCGATGTAGTCGGCGTTCCCCGTCTTGTCCGCGATGATCAGAATCTCGCTGGGACCGGGCAGAAGATCGATCGAGACCGCCCCGAAGAGCTGGCGTTTCGCCTCCACCACGAAGCGGTTGCCGGGGCCGAAAAGCCGGTCCACCGGGCGCACCGATTTCGTCCCGAGCGACATCGCGGCAATCGCCTGCGCGCCACCGATCTTGAGGATCTCGGTCACGCCCGCAGCCTTCAGGGCATACAAAAGCTCCGGATTGACGGTGCCGTCCGGTCCGCAGGGCGTCGCCGCCAGGATCTCCGGAACCCCGGCCGCCCGGGCGAAGCCGGCGGTCATCAGCGCGGTCGAGACCAGCGGGGCCTTGCCGCCGGGGACGTAGATGCCCACGCGGTCGAAAGGTTGGAAGCGCTCCCCCACCCTCGCGCCCTCGGCATTGATCATCGACCAATCCTTGCGCAGCCCGCGCTTCGCGAAGGCGGTGATATTCCGCAGGCTCGCCGCCACCGCCTTGCGGGTGGCGGGGGCGACCTTCACCGCGGCCAGCTCCTCCGGCGTGAGGAAGAGCTGCTTTTCCTTCAGCTCCACGTTGTCGAAGCGCTTGGCATAGGCCACGAGCGCCTTGTCCCCCTGCGCCGCCACCGCCGCGATGATCTCCGCCACCAGATCGCGCACGTCATGCGTCGGCAGCGCGCGGCGGTTCAGGCGCTTGACGAAGGACTCGTAGTCGGCGTCGCGGAAGCTGAGGATCTTCATCGGAAGTACGTCACGTATAGTAGGGCTTGAGCATCAAATAGCAGACCGGACCGGTCACCGCGACATAAAGCCACATCGGGAACACCCACGTGGCCAAACGCCGGTGCGCGGCGAAGCGGTTCGTCCACGCGGAAATGAACGTGAAAAGGATGAACGGCAGGCTGATCCCGGCGAGGCAGATGTGGGTGATGAGCAGGAAGAAATACGCGCCGCGCATGGCACCGGTCCCGCCATATCGCGTTTCCTCGGTGGTGAAGTGGTAGGCGACGTAGCAGAGCAGGAAGGCCACCGAGAGGCCCATCGCCGCGAAGATCGCATTCCGGTGCAGGGTGATCTTGCCCTGCTTCACCGCCACGATGGCAACGACCAGCGCCACCGCCACCAGTCCGTTCAGAACGGCATGCACCGGCGGCAGGAAGGCAAAGGACCAGCCCTCCGGCAGCGGGATCCGTAGTTCCGGGCGACGCATCAAGCCCACCAGGCCGAGCACGACCGCGGTGAGTATCCACGCGACGATCCCCAGCTTCTTCGACAGGGCCTCTTGCGGCGGCCGTGACAGCCACTCCTTCTTATCGCCGGTCATCATTCGGAGTCCCCAGCCACGGGCGCAGAGGCTTCATCCTGATCCATGTCGTGCATCCCGGCGGTCTCGTTCTTCTCCAATTCCTCCGTCAGGCGGTCCATCAGTTGTTTCTTCAACTGGTCATAGAGATGCGGGTCGCGCTTGCGGCCCTCAGCGGAATCCGCGTCGTAGAGCGGCCACTTGCCGATCACGTTCCACTCGCGGTCCACCAAGGTGAGGCCCATGTCGTGGGCGTAGCGGCCGTTCGCATCCCGATCCGTCGGATCGGTGCGCTCGCGGATGCTGAAAAACTTCAGCGCCTTCTCCAGATACTCATGCGTCTCCTGCTGGTTCGGATGGCTCATGAACCACCAGTCCGAAGCATCGGCACCGAGATTCTTGCCATACTCCTGCAGCCGCTCGAGCGTGTCGGTCTCGGGGTCTACCGAGATGCACACGATCTGGAAATCGGGATGATCCTTGAAGGTCTCGTAGATCGAGCGCAGCTCCTTGCCATTGCGGACCGCGCAATGCGGGCACACGGCGAAGAACTCGGAGACCAGCCAGACCTTGCCCTTCAGGTCGGACAGCTTGACCGACTCCCCGGCTTGGTTCACGCCACTGAAATCCTTCGCGATCGGGAAGAACTTCTCCTCCTTCACCCCTCCGGAATCGACGAAGTTCGGCACCGGCTGATCGGGCACCTGGCTCCCGAGATAGATCATGCCGCCTACGAAGGCAGCGGAAATGATCGCGACGCTGCTGTAGATCAGCGCGATTTTGCCCCGGTCGTTCATTGCTTGGTTACGGGTTGCGCCAGCACGTGATCGATCACGTTCACCAGCAGGTTCTCGAGATCGCGGGAGACGCGTTCCTTGTCACCGTCCGTGGGGTGCTTCTCGCCCCATTTGGCGGCAGCTTCAAAATCGAATTTCGCATCGGACCGCGAGCGCGCGCTCATCTTCACGGTGCCCTTGCGGATGTGGCGGTCGCGATCGATCACGACCAAGGTGCCGTCGTAGTCCCACTTGCCATCCTTGCGGTAGGGAATGGTCTCCATCTTCAGGGTGTTCTTCAGGAACTTGTGGACGCTTTCCTCCCGCGCGGCCGCCAGCCACCATTGGGGCAGCGTGGCACCGAGATCCTTGGCATACTCCGCCAGCTTCTTCGGCGGCTCGTTCTCCGGATCGATGGTCAGGCAGACGATGTGGAAGTCCTTGCGATCGGCATAGCGCTGCGACAGGCGCTCCAGCACGCCGCGTGTGTGTGCCCAGCGTTCCGGCTCGCTGAAGAGCACCGGCGCGATGACGAAGACCTCGCCTTCCATGCTGGCGAAATCGCCCTCGCTCTCGTCCTGCCGCCAGACCTTGAAATTCTTCTCGATGCGGCCCTTGAACGAGGGTGTCTCGACATCCGCCTGGCGCTCGGAGAGCTTCAGGTAGGCGATGTAGACGCCGACGCCGCTGATGACCATCAGGGTGGTCAGAATCAACGCCGTCATCCGCAGCTTGCGGGGATCGCGCACGGCAGGTTCGAGCTTCTCGGCAGGTGTCCTCATGAAGGCGGCGGAAACTAGACTAGGCCCACGCGATGGCAAGCAATCCAAGTTCCAAGGGCAGGTAGAGCAGCGTGAAAAAGAACAATTGGCGGAAGGAAGTCCGCAAGCCGTCGCGCATGAAACGGCCCCCCAGCGCCGCCATCATCAGCCCGGCCAGCACTCCGCCGCCGAGGGCCAGATCGCCCTTCCAGCCCGGTGTCCAGCCTGCCAGCCATGGCCACAGCGGCAGGGCCGCCAGCCCGAGCGCGAAAAGCGCGGCGAGCAAGCCGCTGCGCCGCCCGCTGACATCGCCATCCGACCACATCCTGTAGCCAGCGGTCTCGTATTCCTCGCGGCAGAGCCAATTGATCGCCACGAAATGGGGAAGCTGCCAGAGGAAGAGCAGCGCGAAAAGGAACCACGCCGGGCCATCCAGCGGCCCGCCCGCTGCGGTCCAGCCGATCATCGGGGGGATCGCCCCGGGGATCGCCCCCACCAGCGTGTTCGTGCTGCTGAAGCGCTTCAGCGGCGTGTAGATGAAAACGTAGATCGCCACTGTCGCCGCCGCCAGCCAGGCTGGCACGGTGCCGACCTTGGCCGCGAGGTGGATGATTCCCGCCGCGGACAAGACCCAGCCGATCGCAAAGGCGACAAAGGGATCCATCCGCCGCGAGGGCAGCGGGCGGTTCGCGGTGCGCTTCATCCGCGCGTCCAGATCCACCTCCATCACCTGATTGAAGGCCGCCGACCCGAAAGCCGCCGCCGCGGTGCCGAGGATCGTATTCATCACCAGCAGCCAATCGAAGGAGCGCCCGCCGGATCGTGCGGCGAGCAGATAGCCGAAAAACGTCGTGATCAGCACGAAGACGTTCAGCCGCATCTTCGTAAGCACCAGCAAGTCCCGACGCAGGCCGGGATCCGCTTCGGGAGCGATCTCAGCAGGCTCCGGCGCTGCCACGGCGGGACGCTCCACCGGGGCGGGTGGCAGCGGGGCTTCGGCGGGCAGGTCGTCGTTCATGCTGGGACGGCGGAAAGAGAACGCCGAACGCACGGCAAGGCACGGAAAATATGGTACGGCGTCGGGATGCTCAATCGGATGCCGGCCGCAGTTCGCACCACTTGAGCAGGGCATCCAGCGCCGGGCACAGCGATTGCCCCCACTCCGTGAGGCAGTATTCCACCCGTGGCGGCACCTCCGGATAGGCCGTGCGGCGCACGATCCCGTCCCGCTCTAGCTGCCGGAGCTGTTGCGCCAGCATCTTCTGGGTAACGGCCGGGATCGCGCGTTCCAGCTCGGAGAAGCGCAGCACCTTCCCACCGAAGAGATGGAAAAGAATCATCAGTTTCCAACGCCCCTCCAGCATCCGCAATGCTTCCATCAATCCCTCGGCGGCGCTCACGGGAGTGTAGGCCGGTCGCTGACCCGCGGGTGGGTTACTTACTTTTTTGTGGGTTCTTGCCATTTGGTAAGCTCCGGGGCAGTCTGGGAGACGTCGTTATGAAAAGCTACAAAATCGATCCGGAAGAATTTCAGAACAAGCGGGTGCTGGTCACCGGCGGCACCCAGGGAGCGGGCGAGGCCATCGTCCGCCGCCTCGCCGCAGGCGGTGCCCGGGTTGCCACCACCTCACGCTCGCAGCCTGCCAAGGACCTGCCAGTGAAGCTCCATGTGCAGGCGGACCTAGCCACTCCCGAGGGCGTGGAGAAGTGCGCGGCCGAGGTCCTCTCCGCATTCGGCGGCCTCGACCTGCTGGTCCACAATGTCGGAGGCTCGTCCACACCGGGCGGCGGTTTCCAAGCGGCCACCGAAGAGTTTTGGCAGCAGGAGCTGAACCTCAATCTCCTTGCAGCGGTGAGACTGGATCGCGCGCTGGTTCCGCGCATGCTGGAAGAGGGTTCCGGCGTCATCGTTCACATCTCCTCTATCCAGCGCCACCTGCCCTTGCACGACTCCACGACCGCCTATGCCGCCGCCAAGGCAGCACTCTCCGCGTACAGCAAGGCCCTGTCCAAGGAACTCGGACCGCAGGGCCTGCGCGTGCTCAGCATCGCCCCCGGCTGGATCTACACCAGCGCTGCCGAGCGCATGGTCAAGCGCCTCGCCGAAACCTCCGGGACCGACGAGGCCGCCGCCCGCCAAGGCATCCTCGACTCCCTCGGCGGCATCCCGATCGGCCGCCCCGCCTATCCCGAAGAGATCGCCGAACTCGTCGCCTTCCTTTCCTCGGATCGCGCCGCCTCCATCCACGGCACCGAATACGTTATCGACGGCGGCACCATCCCCACCGTTTGACCCGCTATCTCGCCAAGGATACTCGTCCCATAGCCTCGTGGAGATTTGTGAGGCAATGCGTCATTTCAAACCGAAGTGGCAGGCTACAACTTTTGGGCAAGGGGCGGTAGCAGAGAACCGGTGTAGCTGCCGGCTGGATACCAACTCGCGGAGGGAACGGCGCGACAGCCACTTACGCTCTTGCCACGGGGATCAATGATTGCTCGATTGAGGTCTCCGCTTCCCCAGTCAAAACAAGCCACGAAGCCTCCTGGGGAGGCCGGAGCGACCATCCCGACAAGGGAGAACTTCGAATGGATCGACAACCGCTTGGACTGACATGAGCTACCGCGTAAGCAAAGATGCCTTGGTGCCGATGTTGGCCCAATGTCTGGTGAGGCACGGTAGCATGGCGGCAATTCTTGAGCACATTGAGCAGCTTGGCAGAACTGGGAAAGATGCGACGGTCTGCGCCGAATTCATATGCACAAACGAGATATCGAAATATGGTGACCGCCAGGAGATGATCGACGCGGCAATGGCACTTGCCGCTGAGGCCGGAAAGGCCGCCACGGCGGGAGGCAGCACAGTGGCTGCCACGGCACAACTGCAGCGTCATGAAGCCCCGACAAACCCCACACGCGATCGATGGCTGTTAGCTGCCGCAGCGTGGTGTGCCGTCCTTGTCTTTGCGAGCTTTGATTCAGGCTGGAGATACCAACTCTCGCAATGGAGCCTCACACTGGCCGCCATTGGATTTGCCGCGAGCTTCTGGGGTGAAGGTGTCAGGCACTGGATCATACCGTTGGTTGCGGTAGCCGTATTGTTCAACCCTCTCGCCCCCATCTCCTTCCACCGCGATGAATGGCGGATCGTCGATGGCGTTGCCGCCGGGATCTTCCTTGTCTATATCAGGAGCTTTCGGCGAAGCAAGGCCGCGGTGGTGGGCTTGACCATATTTCCTCTGATTTCCTTGGGAGGAATCAAGGCTTGGAGTGCTTACGAGGCACACTGTCGGGAAGAGTGGATCCGTGAGGAAAAAGAGGCCAGGCAGTCGAAGCGAGAGACGCTTGAAAAATATTGGAAAGCCACGGCTGAGCGTGAATTGGATTGGGCGATTCTGGATTGGAAGAGCTTCGCGAACGGAACTCCTATAAAGACCGGTTACGGAAGAACCGAAGATGAGACTATCGAAGTGAGACTTGTTGGGCGATATCTCAAGCTCTACAAGGGATCGGACATCGGAAATTATGACGATCACGTCAAGGTCCGTCGAGAAGCAGCCGAGTCTCGGTTCGGAGGAGCGGGCTTGGAGAGCGATCGCGCTTTTTTTTCGGAGATGAGGAAGGAGGCGGTAGCTCGAAACGCAGATTATCCAACCCGATAGGCGGAAGAAAGGACCAGGTGCAGCCATCGCCCGCCGCTCGAATGCGGGGATGAAGAGCCCCGGTCAAAGCATTCTCGACCTTCTGAAAAAAGCTCTCTGTCGATTCGCGCATCGCCTCAGCGAATTTCACGGAGAACCCCCGAAAAAGAAAGCCTCCCGGTCACCCGGGAGGCCTTTGGAAAAACAGCGACACAAGGCGGCCGCTTAGCGCAGCACCTTGATCTTGCCGACGCCGTAGACGGCATCCGCACCCAGCTCTTCCTCGATGCGGAGAAGCTGGTTGTACTTCGCGATTCTGTCGGAGCGGCTCATCGAGCCGGTCTTGATCTGGCCGCAATTGGTGGCGACCGCGATGTCCGCGATGGTGTTGTCCTCGGTCTCGCCGGAACGGTGGCTGAGCACGGCGGTGTAGCCGTTCTCCTTGGCCATTTCCACGGCGTCGAAGGTCTCCGTCAACGAGCCGATCTGGTTCACCTTCACCAGGATCGAGTTGGCGGTGCCGGTGGTGATGCCCTTCCAGAGGAACTCGACGTTGGTCACGAAGAGGTCGTCGCCGACGAGCTGCGTGGTGGCACCGAGCTTGTCGGTCAGGATCTTCCAGCCGGCCCAGTCGTTTTCGGCGCAGCCGTCTTCGATCGAGATGATCGGATACTTGGCCTGCAGGCTGGCGTAGTAGGCCACCAATTCCTCGGCGCTCTTCACCGACTTGTCGGATTTCTTGAAGACGTAGGCGTTTAGCTTGGCGTCCCAGAACTCGGAGGAAGCGACGTCGAGCGCGATGGCGATGTCCTCGCCGACCTTGTAGCCGGCCTTCTCGATGGCCTGGACGATCACGCTCAGGGCCTCATCGGCGGATGCGAGGTTCGGGGCGAAGCCGCCTTCGTCACCCACCGCGGTGGAAAGGCCACGGTCGTGCAGCACCTTCTTGAGTGCGTGGAAAACTTCCGCGCCGTAGCGCAGGCCTTCGCGGAAGGTTGGCGCGCCGATCGGCATGACCATGAATTCCTGGAAGTCGATCGGGGCATCCGAGTGCGCGCCGCCGTTGATGATGTTCATCATCGGCACCGGCAGGACCTTGGCATTCGGACCGCCGAGGTACTTGTAGAGCGGCACATCGAGCTGGATCGCGGCAGCCTTGGCCACGGCCATCGACACGCCGAGGATCGCATTCGCGCCGATGTCCTTCTTGTTCTTGGTGCCATCGATCGCGATCATCGCGCCGTCGATGGAGGCCTGATCGGTGGCCTTCATGCCGCTGAGGGCAGGTGCCAGCTTGGTGTTGATGTTGTCGACGGCCTTCAGGACGCCCTTGCCGAGATAGCGGGCCTTGTCGCCATCGCGCAATTCGTGGGCTTCGTGCTCGCCGGTGGAAGCGCCGCTGGGGACCGCGGCGCGACCGATGGCCCCGCCTTCGAGGTGCACGTCAACTTCGACAGTGGGATTGCCGCGGGAGTCGATGACCTCGCGGCCGCGGATTTCAACGATGGTGGTGTAGTCCATATAGGGAGAAAAAGTTCCAAGTTCTAAGTTCCAAATTCCAAAGGAAGGCGGGTGCCGCGGTTGCGGGGCGGAAGATTCAAACTCCAACCCGAAGTTTCAAATGCCAAAATCGGCATCGCAGCTCCAAGAGCCGCCTTTTCTCCGGCTGCTCCTTGGAACTTGGAACTTCTTACTTGGAACTTTTCCGCCCCGGCTCTCACGGATTGACCGCAGTGATCGACTGGACGGTGTAAGTGTGCGTGACCTCGGTGATCGGGTCACGGACTTGCACGCTATCGCCCGGCTTCTTGTGCAGCAGCGAGGCACCCAGTTCAGAGAGATAGGAGAGTTCGGCTTTCTCGGGATCGGAGTCCCACGCGCCGAGCACGGTGTAGGCGGCCTGCTTGCCATCCTCGGTGATCAGCTCGACATGGGTGCCGATGTTGACCATGGAAGGATCCACGCCCTTGAAATCGGTGCCGCGGGCGCGCGCGATGTCGCGCTGGAGTTCCGCCTTGCGGTTGCCGAGATACTTCTGCTGATCCTTGGAGGACTTGTATTCGAAGTTCTCGCGCAGGTCGCCGTAATCGCGGGCGATGGCGATGTCCTTGGTGTTTTGCGGGATCCGGTTGCGGATGATGTCGTCGAGCTCGGCCTTCTTCTTTTCCAAGCTGTGCCAGGAAACCACGAGCTCCTGCTCCTTCTTGGCACCGTGGCCGGCCACCAATTCACCGGTCTCCGGGCGCGCCTTGATCACCCGCGCCAGCAGCGACTTGCGGTCCAAGTCGCTGAAGACCGGGCACTCCATCAGGCGGCGGCCGAAATTACGGGCCTCGTTCACGTCCATGTGGCCGACGATGTCTCCCAGCAGGTTCTTGTCCTCGGAGAGCAAGGTCTGGAGGCGGGTCGTCTTGCGCGGCCCGTCGCTGAGGTGGTCGGTCTCAAGCAGGTTCAGGATGCAGGCCCCGACCTCGCCGCTGAAGACATTGGAAGCCGTGCCATTGCGCTCGCGACAGACCCAGATCAGGGCATCGGTGCCGAGCGAGCGGCGCGCCAGCGCGGAAATGAGATGGGTCTCGAGAATCTTGAGGTGGCCTCTCTCTTCCAGGAGCTTGGCGATTTCCGCCACACCGCGGGAGCCGACCTTGTCGAAAATGTGGGTCAGCACGTCCACCCAGCGGTCGCCGAAAGCATTCGGGAATTGCTCGTAGATCGCCCGCTGGCGGCCGGACGAGAGCGCGGTCAGCGCGTCCGACAGGCGGTTTTCCTCGGAGGCGAGCAGGTCCGACAAGCGCAGGGACTCCGGCGGGAGGTCGATGTCCTTGAAGGCCTTGATCAGTTCATCGCGTGCCGAGAGCAGTTCGAGGGCAGGCCCAAGCGCGATCCGCACGCTCTTGGCGGCAGACTCGTTGATCCCGACCAGCAAGCGCTGCAGGGCCTGCGGGTCCTGCCTGAAGAGACTCATATCGACGGTGATCGCTTCCAGCGCCTTCAACATCGTCCGGAGGTCGCGGGCCTGCTCGAAGTCGGAAACCAGCGCATCCGCCGGACTCAGGTCGCCGGCACGCAGGGAAAGCGGCTCGGTGCGCCGGGTCGGCACGATCACGCGCTTACTGTCCCGCAGGGCGCGCTTGGCGGCGTCCCACCACTTGCGGAAATCCGCAGCGGACACCACGCCACCGGTCAGTTCGCGCTCCAGCGCGTCCACCGACATGGTCCCCCCGTGGCTTTCCAAAAGATGAATGACCAGCGCCACGGAATCGGACTTCGCCAGCGCGCGGAGTTCTTCGAGCTGTTCGACCTTCTTCGCGCGGAAGTCGCCGTTGTCGAGAGGTTCGGTCCGTTGGATCGCGAACTGCAGGTCCATTACTTGGCCCGTGCTCTGCTCGAAGTCGATCGTGACCTTTTTTGCAGGAAGATCCCAATCAATGACCTTGCCCGCTCCCCAAGCCTTGTGAAGGCAGAACTTTCCGGGAGCAAGTTGGTCGAGACGCCCCGCGACGGCTTGATTGATTCTTCCGGCGTCGAGCAATTTCGCCAAATCTGAATGCATGCCGGGACAAAATGGAAAGCGTCACCGAAAAACGCAAGGCACTTCCGGACCATTTCACTTTCCCTCACTTCCCGGGACCCGCTTATTCGGCCACCGCCATGCGCTGGCGGGGCGGCCGGGGGCTGGCATTCCCTTGGATAACGTGGCTAAGACTGCGCTCCAGAGCACCCACCCGGACCCGCCAGGGCTCCGGAACCAAGGCGACACCTTTTTCATCAGTCACCGGGCCATGGTAGATTTCGGAGCCCGAAGTTGAAACAATCATCACCTCCAAAGCACCCCCGGAACGGGTCAGGATGGCCTTGCCGTCCGGCTGTTCGATCTCGGCAGTGCTTTGCGTGAGCACCTTCATCGGCATGTCGGGCATCGGCTTCTTCGGCTGCGCGGAATCCGCGACGACGGGTTTTGCCTGCAGCAGTTGCTCCGGAATCCGGCCCAAGGTCACGGCGATCTCGAGCGCCTTCCCGGAGCGGTAGATGCCGAGCTTCACCTCCTCGCCCTCCTTGCGGAGACGGAGCAGGGTGAGAAACTGGGCCTTGTTGACGATCCACTGGTCGCCCATTTTCCACAAGAGATCATAGGGCTTGATCCCGGCCTTCTCCGCAGGCCCGCCGGGCTCGACGGTGCTGACAACGAAGCCGATGCCCTGCGGCAGATCGGGAACCTGGGCACGGATCGCTTCGTCCAGATCCCCCACGGTCAAGCCCAGCCACGGCGTGGCGATGCCACCGGCAGCCGGCAGGCCGGGAACCATTACCCGTGGACGCACCTCCTGCCCGGCGGCTAAACCGGCAATCGCGAAGAGGAGCAGGGCGGCGAGCTTCATCGATGGAAATTCAGAATGCATTGTCTGGCAGCAGGCGCGTGTCCTCGCCATACTGTTTCACCTTCACTTCGAGGCCGGTGAGCATGTCCTTCACCTGCTCCTGGTTCACGTAGGTGACGCGGCAGGCGCGGCGTGGCACACCGTTGGACTCCGACATCCAGCCCTCGGGCTCGGCGAAATCAACGATCTCGCTGCGGGCATGGGAAACCACGACCTCCCCGGCACTTGCCGGGATTGCAGGAGTCTTTGGCAGCGTTTCCTCCTGTGTCAGGGCACCGCTTCCACCACCCGGCAGTTGAAAAGCCAGCGCGACCGCAGCCGCAGCAGCACCGATCCCGCCAGCCCAGCCCCAAGGGCGGCGGCGCGGTTCCGGCAACTCCGCCACCGGCACTTCCCCGGCGGCGAGGCTGTCGATCAGGTCGTCCAGCGAGCGCTGGCCCTGCTCGCTGATGGCGGAGGGGACCAATGCGGCCAGTGCCTTTTCGATATCCTCAGGCGATTCCATGGCGTTCTTCCTTCAGGCGGCGCATGTCCTGCGCCAGTTGTTCGAGCGCGTAGCGGTAGCGCGACGCGGCAGTGTTCTGGGAAATGGCGAGAGCCTCGGAGATCTGCGCAAAGGTCAGGCCACCCCAGATTTTCATGGTGACCACCTCGCGCAGCTTCGGGCTGAGTTTCTGGACGGCGTCGCGGAGGCGGACGGCGTCCTCGTCGTCCTCCACCGAGGGGTCCAGCCAGACATCGGTGAAGTCGTTCAGGTAAATGATCGATTCCTCCCGCTTGCGGCGGCGGCTCTCGGAACGGTGGTGATTCAGGCCGCAAAATCGGATCGTCGAGAAGGCCAGCGGCAGGTCGGGGACTCCCCCGCCCTTGTCCTGCTGATAGTTCCAGAGGCGCAGGACCGCCTCTTGGACCAGGTCCTGGGCATCTTCCCGGCTCGGAGCCCAGCCGCGTGCAAACAGGAGAAGCCGGGGACCGAACTCGGCCACCCAAGCTTTCCATGCCGCGGATACACAGACCTTCATCATCCGGTGAGAAAATGCCTCGTCGGCGTCCGTTTGTCTGCAAAATCTTCCGCGACCGTCCCTTTACCCCGGAAGTATCCCGTATAAGCTCTGCCGGGCCGGGGGGAATATGCCTCACGACCGCCGCTCCCACCGCCATGAAACGCCGTAACCTGCTCTCGCTGCTGCTCCTGCTCCCAACTCTTGCTTCCTGCGAACCCGAAAAAGCCATGCCTGCCGACGCCAAGAATCCCGCCCCGATGCCGAAAATCCCCGAAGGTGCCGAGACGATTACCCTCGGGGCCGGCTGTTTCTGGTGCATCGAGGCCGCCTTCCGCCGCTTCGAAGGCGTCTATTCCGCGACTTCCGGCTACATGGGCGGCACTATGGCCAATCCCACCTACGAGCAGGTCTGCGACGGCAGCACCGGCCACGCCGAGGTGGTCCAGGTCGTCTTCGACCCGAAGAAAATCACGCCGGAGAAGGTCCTTACCTGGTTCTGGGACCTCCACGACCCGACCACCCTCAACCGCCAGGGTGCCGACAGTGGGACCCAGTATCGCTCGGCCATCTTCTACCACACGGACGCCCAGAAAACCCTCGCCGAAGCCTCCAAGAAGGCGGCCCAAGCCAACTTCAAGGACCCGATCGTCACCGAGATCACCAAGGCCGGCACCTTCTACCCGGCGGAGAACTACCACCAGGACTACTACTTCCAGAACAAATCCAACGGCTACTGCCGCATGGTCATCGAGCCGAAGCTCAAGAAGCTCAAGCTGGACCACTGAGGCACAGCCGAAGTTCCAAGGGAGAAGTGCCAAGTTTCAAGAGAGGCAGGAAGTCCGCTTCCTGCCTTTTCTTTTTCACCCGCAATGCCTTGGAACTTGGCACTTTTCACTTGGATCTTGGGAGCTTTAGCTCGGCCTCATGTCTAAATACGCCGGTGAGCAAGTCCTAGTCGTCCCCCGCCCCCTCTTTGACGCCATCGGCTCCTTCCAAGGCATCCGCACCGACGGGATGGACGCGGCGATGGCCAGGCTGCTGGATCCGGAGAACCACTTCTTCATGGACCGCGCCGAGGCCGAGGCGGACCCGACCCACAAGCAGCTCATCCCCTATTGCCTGATCCGCTGCGGGACCTCGATCCTGACCTACACCCGCGGCAAGTCGGGTGGCGAGGACCGCCTCCACGCCCAACGCTCGGTCGGCGTCGGCGGCCATATCAATCCCGTCGATACCGGCAACGGCCGCACCGGCCCCGATGCCTATCAGGCCGCCGTCGAACGCGAGCTTGATGAAGAACTCATCTTCGACACCGCCCACACCAACCGCATCGCCGCCCTTTTGAATGACGACAGCAACGAGGTCGGCCGGGTGCATCTCGGCATCGTCCACGTCATCGATGTGGAGAATACCCGCATCACCGCGCGCGAGGACGCCTTGGCGAATCTGGAGTTCATCGAGCTCGCCGAGCTTCAAGGGCCGCTCTTGCCGCACTTGGAAACCTGGTCCCAGCATGTGATCCGGGATATCGCGAACCTCTAGCTCAAAGTTTCTGCGCCAATATCGCCCCCAGTCAGATTCTTATCGTCTCCCGCAGGCGGATTCGCTATCCCGGCAAGGCATGGGCACTGCCTTTCGCAAGTTGAAGGAGAAGTTCCGCGCGGTGTCGCCACGACACGGGTGGGCGGTCGGACACCTTCAAAGCTGGCTTGACGAACACGCCGCGGAAGTCGCCGCCACCAAGCCCGACGCCGAATTCAACGGCACCATGCTGCAGGGCTTCCATTGGTATAGCGATGGCGATGGCAAGCACTGGACCCGCCTGCAAGACCTCGCGCCAACCCTTGCCGCGGCCGGCTTCAGCGGCATCTGGTTCCCGCCCGCCACCAAGGCCATGGGCGGGCAGCAGGATGTCGGCTACGGCATCTACGACCTCTTCGATCTCGGCGAGTTCGTCCAAGGTGCGACGCCCAATCCCACGGGAGAACGCCGAACCAAGTACGGCACCCGCGACGAATACGTCGCCGCCGTGAAGGCCTGCCAGGACAACGGCATCCAAGTCTACGCCGATGTCGTCTTCAACCACAAGATGGGTGGCGAATTCGAGGAGGAGTTCGAGGCAATCCCTTTCGACCCCGCCGACCGCAACCGGCCCTTGGGCGAAGCGGCCTTGATCAAGTCCTACACCGGCTTCGACTTCCCGGACCGCAACGGGGCCTACTCCACGATGAAGTGGCGCTGGCAGCACTTCGGAGCAGTGGACTACAACAGCCTCAATCCCGGCTTCAGGGCGATCTGGAGGAAGAAGGACAAGCCCTTCAACGACGAGGTTGATCTGGAAAACGGCAACTACGATTTCCTGATGGGCTGCGATCTGGATGTTGATCATCCCGAGGTCCTCGGCGAGTTGAAACATTGGGGCGAGTGGATGCTCGAAACCGCGCCGATCAGCGGCTTCCGCCTGGATGCCATCAAGCACATCGAAGGCGATTTCTTCAACGAGTGGCTCGACCATCTCGAGGCCGCGGCCGGTCGGGATCTCTTCTGCGTCGGCGAATACTGGACGCCCAAAATCGACACCCTGAGCTGGTACATCGGGAACACCGGAGGCCGGCTCAATCTCTTCGACGCGCCGCTTCAGAACAACTTCCACCAAGCGAGCAAATCCGGCGGGAACTACGACATGGGCCGCATCCTGGACGGAACCCTGATGAAGGAATTTCCCCTGCACGCGGTCACGCTGGTGGAGAACCACGACACCCAGCCGCTGCAAGCCCTCGAAGCGGTCGTGGAGTCATGGTTCAAGCCGCTGGCCTACGCCATCATCCTGCTTCGGTCGGAAGGATATCCCTGCGTGTTCTGGGCCGACTACTTCGGAGCCGAATACACCGGCACGGGGCGGGATGGCAGCGGGCACCACATCGTCCTCGAGTCCCACAAGCGGATCATCGACCTGTTATTGCTGGCCCGCATTCACTTCGCCCACGGCGCTCAGTACAGTTACCTCGATCACTTCAATACCATCGGCTGGACGCGGCTGGGCACCGAACGGCA
This sequence comes from Luteolibacter sp. Populi, assembly GCF_040801775.1. Lineage (GTDB taxonomy): Bacteria > Verrucomicrobiota > Verrucomicrobiia > Verrucomicrobiales > Akkermansiaceae > Haloferula. The sequence goes on along the minus strand of NZ_CP161812.1, from coordinate 239,077 downwards.
TCCGCGGGCGATGGCGGTAGTTCTCAGCCAAGGCCCCGCCGGCTCGAAATGGATGGAAGTCGGGAAACCGGACATGGAGTTTGAGGATATCACGGGACAGGTCCCGGAGCCGGTCCGCACCAACGAATTCGGCTGGGCGGAGTTCCGATGCAACGGCGGATCGGTCTCGGTCTGGGTGGAGAGCCATCCCGAACTCGCGGGCCTGCTTGCCGCCCGAGATGGCAGGGAACGATCTCCGGGCGGTCCGGCTTATGGCGGCACCCCCATGTAAAACGGTGTTCTTTGGAGACTTCCGGCCATCCCCAGCCGGACCTTTCGGAGAAAGGTCCCTGCCTGGTCGAAAAAAACCCCCTCGGGATGCTAACCATCCGGCAATTCCGGTATTCCTAGGAGGAGCCATGGACGCCGACCCGGACATCCCCTTTGTGAAATTGCTGACGGAGCACCAGACGGTGATCTGCTCCTTCGTGATTTCCCTGCTGCCGGGAGCGCCGGGAGTGGATGACGTGATCCAGGAAACCAACGCACTGCTCTGGACCAAGCGCAGCCAGTTCGAGATGGGCACGAATTTCCGGGCATGGGCGCTGACGATCGCGCGCTTCCAGGTGATGGCCCATTTGCGGGTCCTGAGGCAGAAGCGCTGGGTCACCCTGGACAGCGACGTGGCCGAACTGCTGGCGGATGAATTGGAAGACCAGCCCGATCCCGAATTCACCGAGCGCCGGATCGAAGCGCTGGCGCTATGCCTCGGCAAGCTGCGCCCGGAAGACCGGGATCTGCTGGTGCAGCGCTACTGGAGCAAGATCCGCCTCCAGGATTTCGCGGTCAGCCGCGGTCGCTCGCTCAGCGGGCTGAAGGTGCAACTCTTCCGGCTCCGCGCCGCATTGAAACGCTGCATCGAGGACCGGGTCGGCCGGGAGTGCCTGCCATGAATTCCCGTCGTTCCATTCCCCGCCGCCTCGAGCAAGTCCTACAGGATCTGGAAGACGGCTCGCTGAGCGCGGAGGATCATTGGTGGCTGATGTCGCAATTGCGGGAACGTCCGGAGGTCCGCCGTGCCTACCGCGAGCACATGGCATTCGCCGCTGGCCTGCACCGGATGGCGGAAGCCTACGCCCCGACGCAGGAAGATCCCGCCCACCATCTCCCGCCGTCCCGCTGGCAGCGGATATCGCGTAAACCTTTGCTCGCGGCGGCAGCCCTGGTCGCGCTGCTGGCAATCGCCGGAAGCCTCATCGCAATCCGCGCCGGACGCTTGCCCCCGGTAACCGTGACAGCCGGTGCGGAAGCCCTCTGGGAATTCACTTCCGGCGGCATTGGCGCGGACGGGGAATTCCTTCCCGGCACCCGTTTGCTCGTGGACCGCGGTAGCTTGGAAATCGTCACGCGGACCCAAACCCGCATGTTCATCGAGGGGCCCGCCGTTCTCGAAATCAACGATCCCAAGCGCGTGAGCATCTCCAGCGGCAAGGCTTGGTTTCAAGCCGGGCCGGGCGACAAGGACTTCACGGTGCTCACCGAACGGCTGCGGACGAATGGATCCGGCACCCGCTTCGGCGTGGCGGTTTCGACCGCCGGCGACCGGATCCAGGTGGAATCCGGGGAGCTCCAGGTGGAGTCCAAGCTTCCCGGCATCCCCACCACCACCCTGCACGCGGGACAAGCCGTCACCGCCGATCTGGTCGGCCGCTCGACCCCGGCACCCATGGACCCGGGCTTGTTCCTGGACGACCTGCCCAAGGAAACCGCATCCATCCACTGGAGTTTCGATGAGGAACGCAACGGCGCTTTCCCGGCCGCCGCCGATGGCTTGGACACAGCCGCCATCCGGGTTTCCGGCCTTGGCGATGCCAAGGTAAAGCCGCAACTGACCGCAGGCGTTTTCGGTTCCGGGCTCGATCTAACAGCAGGCGATTCCTTCGCCGAAAGCGACTTTCCCGGCATCTCGGGCAGCGGTCCCAGGTCGGTTGCATTCTGGTTCAAAGGGAAGCCGATCCCGCGGCGCGAGACGGCCACCTTCGTCGGCTACACCCCCTCGGTGGTGACGTGGGGAGACGATGCTATCGAGGGCGGCAGTTGGACCGTCCGCGCCCACTGCATCAGCGGCGTCATCGGCACCCAATGGGGCGGCAACGGCTGGACGACCGCCGGCAAACTCGCCACCCAGGGAGTCCTCGACGGCAGATGGCACCACATCGCCAGCGTCTTCACCGGCGAGGTCACCGGAACCGGTGAACTGGAGGTCCGCCACTACATCGACGGCCGCCGCGTCTACACCACCCAAGCGATCATGGGGGTCGGCATCGATACCCGGGTCGGCGAAACGGCATCGACCAAGCTAAGGATCGCCTACGACGGTCGAATTCCAAGTGGCCCGGGCAATGTTCCGGTGATGATCGATGAACTGTTCATCGTTCGCGGCGCTCTAACAGATGCCCAGGTCAAGATCCTGTGCCTGGAGAACCGGATCTCCCAGCGCGAGTGAGCGGGATGAGATTTTGCGAGAAATCCTGCTAACCGTTTGCCGGTTTCCGCATTCCCTAGTGCCGGCGCGCCCAAAGCCGGGACCCAACCCATGAAACCCATCCTCCCCGGCCTGTTGGCCGTGCTCTCGTTCGCGCCGCTTCATGCAGCCGTCTTCGCCCACTACAGCTTCGACACCGACTATTCGGATTCTTCCGGAAATGGCCGCAATGGCACGCTGACCGATGTCGGCACCCTCGGCAACAGCGGCATCGTCAGCACCGTGGGCAGCTACGCCTTCGGCGGCGGCGCGGTGAGTTTCAGCGCGGAGCGCGACTATGTCGGAGTGCCCCTCGCCTCCTTCGCTTCCGGCACGCCCTACACCTTCTCCTTCTGGGCCCGGAAGACCTCGGGAGATACCGGCCAAGCTGCCGACTACGACATGGTGATCGGAGACCGCAACTCGTCCAATTTTTTCATCGCCCTGAACGATCAGACCGGCACCGGCCTGCGCTGGCGCAGTTCGTCCAATACCGCCGATCGACAGGCCGACTTCACGACGACCAAGGATTACCTCTGGCACCAATATGCCGTCGTCGCCTCCGGCACCACCATCTCGCTCTACATGGATGGCGTGTTCGTCGCATCGGATCTGAACAATCTAACCGGCTTCCAGTGGGACACGATCGGGGAGGCTTATCCGAATTCGAACGACTTCGATTTCAACGGCCAGATCGACGAAATGTGGATCTTCAATGAAGCCCTCGACGCCACCGCCGTCTCGAATCTCTACACCTACAATTCGACCGTGCCGGAGCCGTCTTCCCTGCTGCTCTCCGCCGCCGGCCTCGCGATGGCATTCCGCCGCCGCTCCCGCAAAAGCTCGATCTAACAGTCCCGACTCAACCCAAGCCCTCGCCCATCCGTGATCCCGCGTCTCCTACCAATCGCCTCCCTGCTCCTCGCCCTGCCCGCCACCGCCGGCGTCTGGGCCCATTACTCCTTCGATGCCGATTTCAATGACGTTTCCGGCAACGCCCGGCACGGCACCCTGACCGATAATGGCATCGCGGGAAACAGCGGGATCATCAGCACGCCCGGCGACTTCAAGTTCGGCAACGGGGCGATGAACTTCCATGCGGATCGCGACTACATCGCGATCCCCTCGAAGACCTTCGGCTCCGGCAGCGCCTACACCATCGCCTTCTGGGCGAGGAAGTCAGATGGCGATACCGATGGTGCCAGCGAGTGGGATATGGTGATCGGCCAGCGCGACAACACGAACTTCTTCATCGCGCTCAACGACGAGAGCGGCACCGGGTTGCGCTGGCGCAGTTTGGACAGCAGCCTGGCCCGCCAGGCCGACTTCGCGGTGACCAAGGACTACGAATGGCACCACTACGCCGTGGTCGCCTCCGGCACGACCATCACGCTGTATGTGGACGGCGTGCTCTTCGGTAGCGCCACCGGCAAGCAAACCGGCTTCATCCTGGATACCATCGGCGAAGCCTACTCGACCGCCAACGACTTCGACTTCAACGGGCAACTCGATGAAGTGTGGGTCTTCGACGAGGCGCTCGGCGCGGGCGCGGTGACCTCCCTCTTCCAGTCCAACGATCCCGATGCCGCACCGGCCTATGCCGGCTTCCATTATCGTTTCGATGGCGATTTCAACGACAGCGGCAGCGCTGCGAACCACGGCACGGCCCTCGGCACAGCGGCGATCACGACCGAACCTTCCCAGATCGTGACCGGCTCCGGTGCCCTCTCCCTCGATGGGGCGGACGCCTCGCTGGTCACTCTCACGGCCCCGGGCACCTACAGCGCCGTCCAACCTTGGTCCGCGACCTGGTGGGCGCGGCGGGATGCGATCGGCACGGACCACGGGATGGTCATGGGCAGGGCCGACAACAACTCCGATTTCATCTGGCTGAACGACGCCTTCACCGGCCTGCGCTTCCGCTCTTCGACCGGTGCCAACCTCGACTTCACCGTCGCCAAGGACAGCGACCTCCACCACTACGCGCTGGTCGCGGACGGCGCCGGCAGCCTCGCGCTATACGTGGACGGGCAACCCTCCGCGACCCTTTCGGGCAATACCGCCTTCAGCATCGATAGCATCGGCAAGGCCTACCCGACCACGTCGCTTCACTACAATTTCCAAGGCACTCTTGACGAGATCCACCTCGTCCCTGCCGCGTTTGATGCGGCACAGGTCGGCAATCTCTACGAGCAGGAGAAGCCGGAGACGGTCCCCTCTTCCGTCACGCGGATCCGCATCGTCCTGCTCGCGGGTCAATCGAATGCCGATGGCCGGGCTCCTTCCAGTGACCTGCCCGCCGCGCTCCAGACCCCACAGTCCGATGTCGAATTCTACCACCGGGTCGAAGGCGGCACTGGTGCCCTGACTACCCTCCGTCCCGGACTCAGCGAGACCTCGCAATTCGGCCCCGAGATCGTACTCGGCAGCCGCTTGGCCGATCTCTACTCCCACGAAGCCGGCACCCGTGTCGCCATCATCAAGTATGCGAATGGCGGCACCGATCTGAAGACCCAGTGGAAGGGCGGCGGCACCGCCACCACCACCGGCGACGGTCCCGAATACGTCACCTTCCAGCAGACCGTGACCGCGGGGCGTGCCGCACTCGCCGCGAAGTACCCGCTCGCCACACTCGATCTGGACTCGATGGTCTGGCTGCAGGGCGAGACCGATGCAGTGGCCGCTTCCGCGAGTCTCTATCAGGCGAACCTCACCAACTTCATCGCGGATGTGCGCGCCACTTACGGGGCTTCCCTGCCCTTCGTGATCGCCCGCCTCTCCAGCCAGCAGACAGCGCTTGATGCCGCGTCCCTGAATCTCGTCCGGGCGGCGCAGGATGCCGTCGCCGCCGCCGACCGGCGGACCGCGATCTTCAGCACCGATGGCTTCGGCATGAATGGCGACAACCTTCACTTCAATGCGAGCGCCCAACAGGCAGTCGGCAGCGCCTTCGCGGAAGAGACGGCTTACTACAAGTGGATGACCGATACCTTCTCCGCCGCGGAAATCAATGCAGGCCGCGGCGAACCCGACGCCGACCTCGATGGCGACGGTCAATCGAACCGCTCAGAATTCCTCGGTGCCAGCAATCCCTCATCCGGAAGCTCCCGCTTCATGGCCTCCGTAACCCGCACCGGTCCGGCCAGCGGGACGATCTCCTATCCGTCTTCCTCATCCCGGCTCTATGCCGTGGAGCGCTTCATCGAGGAAAGCGGCCTATGGGAACTAGCCCTCCCCTACCTCCAGGGCTTGGAAGGCACCACCAACCGCCCGCTCAACTCGCCGGCCCCAAGAGGAATCTACCGCGTGAGTTCGAAGCTACCGTGACCCCTCACGGACGGCTCTTCCCCTGGGAGCGCGGAGCCACCGGCCCGCAGAAGCAACCCTTACCACCCGCCAGCTCACGCGGCCCGTGCAGACCCCACCGTCGCTCTACTGCCTGCCCCCCGGGACCGCGGAGCCTCCGGCCCGCAGCATGGTCCCTTGATGCGGTCAGTTCACGGTGTACGCATGGACCCCGCCGTCGCTTTCCTGCCAGCCATCCCAACCGCCAGAAATCCCCTCACCTACCCGCAAACCTCGCCACCCACCGCGGAACAGTCTCCGATGCCGGCCCGCGCAGCACCTCATCGAAGCTCTCGGACTTCGCCGTTTCGGTCGCGTTGATCTCGACCGTGTGAGCACCATAGACCTTCGCCTTCGCGCCGAACCTTGAAGCCGGCTCGACCAGGCCCGAAGTCCCGATCGCCGCAAACACTTCCGCCCGTTGCAGCGCCTCGTAACTCCGCTCCAGCCCGTGCGGCACCTCGCCGAACCATACGATATCCGGCCGCATCCCCATCTCGCGCCCGCACTTCGCGCAGTGGTCTTCCGCACTCAGATCAACATCGCAGGGCGTGGTCTGTTCGCACCAGGTGCAGCGCTTCTTGAGCAACTCGCCGTGTATGTGGATCAGCCGCTTGCTGCCGGCACGCTCGTGAAGATCATCCACGTTCTGCGTCACTAAAAGAAAGTCGTCCCCGAATTTCTGCTCCAGCTCCGCCAGGGCAAAGTGCGCGGCATTCGGCGTCACCTCCGCCAATTGCCGGCGGCGCTGGTTGTAAAAGCGGTTCACCAATTCCGGATTGCGGCCGAAGCCGGTCCGGGTCGCGACCTGGTTGACCGAGAGCCCTTCCCAGAGTCCGTCCGAGTCACGGAAAGTCCTGATCCCGGACTCCGCGGAAATCCCGGCACCAGTGAGGACCACGACCTTCATTCACCAGTTATCCCCCAGCCCAAGCCTCCCCGCCAACTCTAACAAATCCTCGCGCATCGGCCACTCGTCCGGACGCTCGCTGGTCTGGTGACGCTTGCTCGCACCCTTCAAGGTCATGCAGCCCGTGTTATCCCCGATCTGCCGGACCATCTCCACTTCCTCCGCGGAGAAACGCACATCCGGCAGCGAGGCCAAGTCGCGGATCTGATCATCGATCGAACGCGCATTATCACCCGCCTCCTGGATGAAGGTCGGTACCACGCTCTCCACGGCCGGCTGGCTGAGATTCCAGATCGCGGCGAATTGGATCAAACTAAGCCCGTGCTTCTCCGCGATCGGCTTCATCCGCTCGATCTTGTCCAGACCGTGATCCACCCAACCCTCGGCGCGATAGGAGCGATGGTCGCCGGGCTTGAATTCGTGGCCCTTCTTCATGTCGCCATGGAAAAGACCGCCGTAATCGGCCACGCGGGTCAGCACCTTCACCCCGTGCTTCTCGCACACCGGCAGCACATGACAAGACGGCCAGGGCTCCAGCGGATTGAGAATCAGCATCGCCCAATCGATGTCCTTCCCGTGGCGTTCGATGCAGTCGATGATATCGAGTGAAAAGCCATTCGCCGGCCCCGGCGCAAGGCCCAGTCGCTCGGCCATGCCCTCGGACTTGAGTGCCCGCAGGCCGTCCCAAACCGCATCGCTGGTATAGCCGGTCTCATCCGGATTGTGCAGCATCAGCAGGTCGAAGCGGTCGGTGCGGCAGCGCTCCAGCGACTTCTCGCAGGCCTTGCGCAAGTAATCCCGGTAATGGCTGGGCTGGTGAAGTTCCGGATCGGTGAAGCGCGGGTAGCCCTTCGCCCCCTGGCGCTGGCCCTCGTAGAAATCGTGGCCAAGCATGCCCACCAGGCAATATTCCTCGCGCGGCTTGTCCGCCAAAGCCTGACCCAGCAGCTCGTCCGCCTTGCCATTCCCGTAGACGTCAGCCGTCACAAAGGTCCGGATGCCCGCATCCCAAGCCGTGGCAATACAGGCCAGGAAGCGCTCCTCGGAAAGTGTCTCGCCGAAGTGCATGAAGCGCCCGCCGCTCCAAGTGCCGTATGCCGTCGTAGTCAGATCCATGGGGGGAATCTAAGAGCGTGGGGGTCTGCGGGTCAACACGAGGTAAAAATGACGAATGCCGAATTCCCGAATGACGAATGAAAATCCCTCCGAAACACACTTCATTCGACATTCGGAAATTCTGAATTCGTCATTCATCATTGCGCCCCGCCCCACCTTCACGGTCTCTTAGCCCCATGGCCGCCACCGAACGCTGGCACGAACGGACGCTCCATGACGGCGAATGGCTGCGTGCGGACTTCGGCAACCTTACCCTGGTGGTCCTGAGCATTCTCGAGGAATGGCGGGTCGCCGCCCTCTACGGCGACCAGCGACAGATCCTCGATGGGCTGAACATGCCGCCGGATGACCTCCCCTGGCAGCGCTGGGACCGCGGCGAGAAGGACGTGAAGCTGCAATTCCGCCCGACCTTCCCCGACCGCCCGGTGATCGTCCGGCCCCGCTCGGCGCTGCACCTTTCCCCCCGCGCCATGGCGAATTTCTTCGTCGGCATCCCCGCCTTCATCGAGCTGAACGCCCACAGCGAGGGCCAATACGAACGCCTGAATGCCTGGCCGAGCGAACCGCCCTCGAATACCTGGCACGGTACGCCGATCTCCGGCACCCTCTGCTATTCGGTGAAAACCCGGGCGCGGCGGCAGTTCATCCCGGAGGATTGGCAGGAGCTTTCGATCATCTCGACCATCGAGATCGCCAACAGCGGCGCGCATACCCTGCCCTTCGAGCGGCTTTTCTTCGAGACCGGCCACCTCGCCGTCTTCGAGCACCTCGGCCGCCTGTGGTCGAATCACGCACGCATCCGCACCGGCGAGAAAGACGACTCCCTGAGCGGCGTCGTCTTCGGCCAAAAACCCTTCGGTGAGGCGGCCAATGCCGTCGAACTCACTCCGCCCCGCCTCGGCCGGGTCCGGCGCAGCATGTTGAAAGAGGCCTTCTCCACCTTCCTCGGCGTCAGCCATCCCCACCTCTGATGCTGGACGATCTCAACGCCCTCTTCTGGAGCAGCCCGGCACTCCAAAAGGCCTCCCGGGTCCTAGTGATTCTGATCACCGGCGTCCCGATCGTGCTGCTGATCTCGCGGATCACCGCGGGCATCCTCCATCGCCGGCTCGGCCAGCAAGGGGGCGACCTCCTTGCCCGGATCGTCCGCTACGCCGGCTACCTGCTCATCCTGATCGCGATCCTGGAGGAGTTCGGCTTCAACCTCGGCGCGGTTCTGGGGGCAGCAGGGATCGCCGGCGTCGCCATCGGCTTCGCCTCGCAGACCTCCCTCTCGAACCTCATCTCCGGCCTCTTCATCGTCGGTGAGCGACCTTTCGAGAAGGGCGACATCATCGAGGTCGGCACCTTCACCGGCACCGTCGAGGAAATCGGCCTGATGGCCCTGACCTTGCGGACCTTCGACAACCGTTCGGTGCGGATCCCGAACGAGACCCTGGTGAAGACCAATGTCGTCACCGTCACCCGCTACCCGATCCGCCGCATCGACCTCACCATCGGCGTCTCCTACAACGAGGCGATCGACCGCGTGATGAAGATTCTCCGCGAGGCTGCGGAGGATCATCCGGCCGTCTTGGACGAGCCGGAGCCGGTGATCGTCTTCAATGGCTTCGGCGAATCCACCCTCAACTTCATGATCGGGGCCTGGACCACCAAGGAAGACGTCATCAGGGTGAAGAACGGCCTCCCCCGGCGGATCAAGGAAGCCTTCGACCGCGAGGGCATCGAGATCCCCTTCCCCCACCGCGTCCTCACTGGCAACCGCTCGATGGAACCCATCCCCGTCGTCGTCGTCCCGGACCCGAAGCCTCCGGAAAACGGCGACAAGCCCTGAGGCCTTGAAGGGTGGTCCGCACAGTCCCCTGTGAGACCAAATGGTCCCCCACAGACCGCTCACCCCCATGGCATGCTGCTTCCAGCACGGTTGAGGGATCACTCTCCGAGTGGTCAAGCTAGGAGCGTGATCCACCACCACCCCGTGCGTGCCGCGTCGGGCAGCATCATTTTCTTATCCCATTCATCCCATCCATCCTGTATGTTTGGAAATGCCGCTATTGACCCCGGATCCGCCGCGGGTGGCTTCCGAGAATGGGCCGGAACGAAGCTCGTCGGAGGAAGCCACCCGCGGCGGATCGCCAGGGACCACCTTCGTGTGATCCCATTGCGGCCGCCCCGGGAGAACGCGGGCGGGGGTGGCCTTCCCCGCCCGCGGCGGAAACGTCCAGGCCGAATCCATCCAGGACCTCCGAGTCCGTGACCGAGCTCATGGCCGTTCGTTTCCGCTCCCGGTTCAATGCTCGAACCACTGAATGGGTCTTTGAACCCGCATCGCAAGATTGAGACATGAACCGCAATACACCTACCCACATCGGCATCGACGTGTCAAAAGCACGCCTCGACGTCCATATCCCCGGCCAAGCCCACCTGCAGGTCGCCAATTCCGCCCGCGGGCTGGACGACCTCTTCGCCGCCATCGCCGGCGTGGAGACTCCCCACCTCGTCTGCGAGTCCACCGCGGGCTATCAGAAGTTGTTGGCCGTCACCGCCCTCCAGCGCGGCATCCCCGTCTCGGTCGTCATGCCCGCCCGCGTCCGCTATTTCGCGCTCTCCGGAGGCATCCTCGCCAAGACCGACCGCATCGATGCCCGCCTCATCGCAAGCTACGCCGACACTCACCGGCCCCCGGCCCTGGTGGCTCCCGATCCCGCGGCCGTCGTGCTGCGCCAGATGCTCGAAGCACGGCGCGTCCTCGTCGACCTCATCACCGATACCGGCAACCGCCTCGAGCTCGCCGAGGGCTTCCTTCGCAAAACCCTCACCAAGCTGCGCCGCGCGACACAGCGCCTGCTCGACCAGGCCGATGCCGGTATCGCCGCCCACGTCGCGGCCTCGCCCGTGCTCGCCGCCAAGTCCGAACGGCTCCGCCAGCTCAAGGGGGCAGGTCCCGTCCTCGCCCACACCCTGCTGGCCTACCTCCCCGAACTCGGCATCTTGCCCGACAAGACCGTGGCCTGTCTCGCGGGCGTCGTCCCTCACCCCAAGGACAGCGGCACCACCTGCGGCAAGCGCAAGATCCAAGCCGGCAGGGGGGCGGTGCGCAAGGTCCTCTACATGGCCGCGGTCTCCGCCTCGCACTCCAACACCGTTTTGAAAGCCTTCTACCAACGTCTCCTACAAGCGGGCAAGCCCGCCAAAGTCGCGCTCACCGCCGTCATGCGCAAGATGATCACCGTACTAAACAAACTTCTCGCCGACCCGGATTTTACCCTTGCCTGAAAACACCACTGCTTGGTCTGAATCTCCTCCATCTGCGTCCATCCCGTTCATCTGCGGTTGATTGCTTCATGCAAACCTAACGGAGTTCCCCTAAAAAGGGCCGCGAAATCTCCCTTTGCACCTCCTCCCGCCCGGCCTGATAAACTGGCGGTAATGCCCGCCTCGCCCCTCCAGCCCTTCTTCAAGCACAAGGGCTGGAAACCGTTCCCCTTCCAAAACGAGGTCTGGGCCGCCTACGCCGCGGGCAAATCCGGACTGCTCCACGCCCCCACCGGCCAGGGCAAAACCCTCGCCGTCTGGCTCGGCCCCGTGGCCGAAGCGCTTGCAGCCAAGACCCCGCCAAGTTCGTGCAGCATCCTCTGGCTGACCCCGCTCCGCGCCCTCGCCCAAGACACCCTGCGCGCTCTCCGCGAGCCTCTCGAAATCCTCGCCCCCCAGCTCCAGGTGGAGGCCCGCACCGGCGACACCTCCGCCGCGATCCGCGCCCGCCTCCGCAAATCCCTGCCCTTCGGCCTCGTCACCACCCCGGAGAGCCTCTCGCTGATGCTCACCCACGAGGACACCCGCGCCAAACTCGCGAACCTCAAGGCGGTGATCGTCGATGAATGGCACGAGCTTCTCGGCTCGAAGCGCGGCGTCCAGGCCGAACTCTGCCTCGCCCGCCTCCGCGCCTGGTTCCCCGGCCTAAAGATCTGGGGCCTCTCCGCCACCCTCGGCAATCTCGACGAAGCCCGCGAAGTCCTCCTCGGCACGACCCACCTCAACGCCGTGACCGTCGCCGCCGACCTCAAAAAAGAGATCAAGGTCGAGACCATCATCCCGAAGGAGATCGACCGCTTCCCCTGGTCCGGCCACATCGGCACCCGCCTCGCCCCGCAGGTCCTGCTCGAACTCGACAAGGCCCGCACCACCCTGGTCTTCACCAACACCCGCTCGCAGACCGAGATCTGGTGCCAGGAACTCCTCTCGCTGCGGCCCGAATGGCACGACCGCATCGCCATGCACCACGGCTCCCTCGACCCCGCCGAGCGCGTCAAGGTCGAGCAGGGCCTCCGCGATGGCTCGCTGCGCTGCGTGGTCTGCACCTCCTCACTCGACCTCGGCGTCGATTTCTCGCCCGTCGATCAGGTCATCCAGATCGGTTCGCCGAAGGGCATCGCCCGCATGCTCCAGCGCGCCGGCCGCTCCGGCCACCAGCCGGGAAAAACCTCGCGCATCCTCGGCGTCCCCACCTTCGCGATGGAACTGGTCGAGTTCGCCGCGGTCCGCGATGCCGCCGCCGTTCGCCACCTCGAATCCCGCCGCCCCCTCAAGAAACCGCTCGATGTCCTCGTCCAGCACCTCGTGACCTGCGCTATCGGCGAGCCCTTCGAGCCGGATGCCATGCGCCGCGAAATCCAGTCCGCCCACGCCTTCCGCGATCTCACCGATGCTGAGTGGGACTGGTCGCTCGGCTTCATTTCCAGCGGCGGCAAGGCCCTCACCAACTACCCCCGCTACCGCAAGGCCCACCTCGTGGAGGGCCGCTACACGGTCGACGACAAGCGTCTGATTCTGCAGCACCGCCTGTCGATCGGCACCATCTCCTCGGACACCCACATCAGTGTCCGCTTCGCCCGCGGTCAGACTCTCGGCACCGTGGAGGAAGGATTCATCAGCCGTTTGAAACCCGGCAGCCTTTTCGTCTTCGCCGGCCGGAAACTGGAGTTGGTCCGCCTCCACTTGAAGGTCGCCACCGTCCGCCCCTCGAAGGGCGATGCCAGGGGAAACATCGCCGTCTGGGGTGGCAGCAAGATGCCCCTCTCCACCGAACTCTCCCACGCCACCGCCGCCCGCCTCCGCGGCGAAGGCAAACCGGCCCCCGAGATGAAGGCCGTCGCCCCCATCCTGGCGATCCAAAAGCGCTGGTCGGAACTGCCCGACGATCGCATCCTTTTGGTGGAGCACGCCCGCTCAAGGGGAGAAGAACACTTGTTTATCTACCCCATGGCCGGGCGGGTGGTCCACGAGGGCATCGGTGCCCTGATGGCCTTCCGGATGCGCACCAAGGACAGCATCACCATCACCCAGAACGACTATGGCTTCTCCCTCAGCGCCAGACGAGGCCTGAATCTCAGCGAGGAATCCATTCGTTTGAATCTATCGTTGGACCACCTGTTGGAGGACGTGATCGCCTGCCTCAATACCGCCGAACTTGCCCGCCGCCAGTTCCGCGAGGTTGCCCGCGTCGCGGGGCTCATCCTTCAGAATCTTCCGAGACGCGGCGGCCGTTCCCAACGAGAAGTTCAAGCAAGCTCGCGCCTGCTCTTCGAAGTACTCGAACGCTACGATCCCGGCAATCTTCTCCTTTTACAGTCGGAGCGTGAAATTCTAGAGCGTCAATTCGAATTCAGCCGCTTGCACTCGGTTCTAGCTGACATTTCAAACCGGCCCATACATCTGGTTGAAACGGAGCATCTCACACCCATGGCCTTCCCCTTGTGGGCCGACCGTTTGTCGGCCACCTTCTCTCCCGGCGACGCTGCGACCCGCCTCGAACAAATGCTTCAAGAGCTCAATCAAGCCGCGAAATGACCATTCAAATTGCTAATCAAACGCTTCAGCTCGTCGCCGACTCCGCTGTCCTCTTGGACGACGGCACCCTCGTCGTCGCCGACCTCCACCTCGGCAAAGCCACCGCGTTTCAAGCACAAGGACTCGCCATTCCGGAGGGTGACAGCCAAGCCGACCTCGACCGCGTGACCGGCCTCGTCAAATGGCACCAAGCCACCCGTTTGATTGTGAATGGCGACCTCTTCCACTCCCCCGCCGGCCTCACAGACGAAATCCAACGCTTGTTGGAAACATGGCTGAACGACCTCCAGATTCCCGTCCAGCTCATCCTCGGCAATCACGAGCGCAAGCTCTCCTTCATCCCCCACGGCCTCAACCCCGCGGAGTCCACCGAGCAGGCCGGCTTCCACATCGTCCACGATCCGAAGGACGCCCCGGACGACCGCCCCACCGTCACTGCCCACTGGCATCCCGTCGTGAAGATCGCCGATGGCAAGCGCACCTCCCTGCGCCTGCCCTGCTTCCTCCTCCGCCGCCAGATGCTCGTCCTCCCCTCCTTCGGCACCTTCACCGGCGGCCAGATCCTCGACCCCGAAAAGGGCGACCGCTACTTCGTCAGCCCCGGCGAAGACATCGTCGAAGTCCCCTCCGAACTCATCCGCGGCTAGTGGCAGGGACCGGTCGGCGGATTGCAGTCGCGTAGCGACCGTGGACTGCGCGCAGCCTGCTGCCGTGAAGCACCTGACACTTCCCGCATCCACGCTCCGTCCGCGGCTCGCCACACCTTGGTGCTTCGCCTTTGCAGCGCCCCTTGCAGCAGGCTGCGCGCACTCCACGGCGGCTGCGCCGCGGAAGGCCAATCCCAACCGGACCGACCGAGAGCGATCCTTGCCCCCGTCACCCCTCACTTCTCCCCCGCACCCGCCGGTGCCACATAGCACTCCCGCGCCTTCTTGACCTGCTCGTGGTTCTCATCCGCCCACACCACCAGCGGCTCGATCTTCACCAGCAAGGACACCCCCAAATCCGTCAGCCGGTATTCCACCTTCGGCGGGATCACCGGATAAATCTGCCGCGAAACATACCCATCCCGCTCAAGGGCCCGCAGCGTCTGCGCCAGCATCCGCTGCGAAATGTCCCCGATCGCCCGCTTCAATTCCGTGAACCGCAGCGTCCCTTGCGAAAGCCCCATCAGCACCAGCAAACTCCAGCGGTCGCCGATGCAATCGAGCACGTTCCGGATCGGACACTTCTGGGCATGGTCGGTGCCGCGTTGGACGGGTGGAAAGGAAAGGCTCATAACAGTTACCCGGCAGTAACCAGGTTACAAAAAGAACCCCTCTTGCGGGACTTTCCGGAACTCGGTATCGATTAGGAACCAAGCACCGATCCGATACCAACTCAATCCCGAACCGCCCCTACCATGATCGCCATCACCGGAGCCACCGGCCAACTCGGCCGACTTGTCATCGCCGAACTCTTGAAATCGACCCCGGCCGGCAGCCTGGTCGCCATCGTCCGCGATCCCGCAAAAGCTGCCGACTTCACGGCAAGCGGAGTCGTCGTCCGCCAGGCCGACTACGCTGACCGCGCCTCGCTGGAAGCCGCCTTCGCCGGGGTCGCGAAGCTACTTCTCATCTCCTCGAACGAACTGGGCAGCCGCGCCACCCAGCACGCCAACGCCATCGCTGCGGCTAAGACCGCGGGAGTCAGCCTCCTCGCCTACACCAGCGTGCTCCACGCCGACCGCTCGCCACTCGGCCTGGCCGCGGAGCACTTGGAGACCGAGCAGATCCTGGCCGCCTCCGGCCTGCCCTACGCGATCCTCCGGAACGGCTGGTACACGGAGAACTACACCGGCTCCATCCCCGCCGCCCTGGCCCATGGCGTTCTCGCTGGCAGTGCTGGCGCGGGCCGCATCTCCTCCGCCGCCCGCCAGGATTATGCCGAGGCCGCGGCCAAGGTCCTGACCGGCTCCGCCGGGACCGCACGGATCTACGAACTCGCCGGGGACGAGTCCTACACCTTGGCAGATCTTGCCGCCGAGATCTCCAAACAATCCGGCAAGACCGTCCCCTACCAAGACCTCCCGGAAGCCGACTACGCCGCCCTTCTCCTGAAGGCCGGCTTGCCGTCCCCGGTAGCCGGACTGATCGCCAGCAGCGACCGCAGCGCAGCGGAAGGTGCCCTCTTCGACGACAGCCGCGAACTCTCGAAACTCATCGCCCGCCCGACGACGCCGCTTGCGGAATCGGTCAGACAGGCGCTCCTCGGGTGATGCGTCACCTCAGCTTGGCCCGGATCACCTCGTCCAGCTTCTCCCTGCCCTCGGAGATCTTCACCTCCTGGCAAGCGGCCACCAGCGCCTCCGTGACAGCCTCCTCCGATTGCCCGGGAAACTCTTTCACGAGCTTGCCGATGAACTGGGTCTTCTCATGCTTTTGCACGCCGCTGAAGAACCAGTTCTGCACGCCACTTTCGGTTGGATGATCTGCCATAAATCGGGTCGGGTCGGGTCGGCGGCGCTTGGAGCAAGCGCCTGCCTCCGCTCCTCCCGTCATACAGCCCCAATCTCCCCGCGCGACTTAATCCTCGAACTCATTTCACCAGCTCGGCAGGAAGGTCCCTGCAGAAGCCTCGAAGCGCAGGTTATCCCCACCGGCGGGCCAGCGCCCGACGAGGCGGTGGATGCCGGCTTCAAGCGGCAGCTTCCCGCCCCGGAATGGCTTTCCATCCACCCACGCCGCCGTGGGACGGGCATCGCCGGGGAGGGTGAACTCCACCTCCGTAGCCTCCGCCAATTGAAGCCGGGTACCCACGAGCACCTCCTTCGCTGCCCCGGTCATCGTCGCGATGTCGGTGCTCAACAAGGTCCCGTTGACCGTGCCATTCACCATCAGCCAAGGAAGTTTCGGATCGCCCTGCATGGCAGCTTCCGCCGCCTCGCCATCGACCGGCAGGAGCGCCCAGACCCGCGGGGCCCGGCTCTTGGTCGCGTCGTAGTCGCCGGGCTTGCCGAGCTGGGAGAGGAATTTGAAGAGGTCCGCCTGCTCCTGCTCCTTCAGCGTCGCGATAAGCCCGGCGGGCATCAGGCTGCCGGTGTCGGTCTTCTTCAGGATCGCGTCCTCGCTCAGCGTGATTTCTTGGCCGCTGGCATCGCTCAGCACCACCTTGCCATCACCGCTGCGCAGGAGCCGCCCGATCAGGGTCCGGCCATCCTTGGTCTCGAAGATCACCGAGTGGTAGCCCTCCTTGACCTTCGCGCCCGGCATCAGCACCGACTCCACGAGGTAGTCGAGCGGGGCGCTCGCACCGATCGAAGTCATGTCCGGCCCGACCTTGCCCCCAGCACCGCCGATGGCGTGGCAAGCAGCGCAAGCAAGCTCGGCGCGGCGGTAGATCGTCTCGCCGCGCGCGGCATCGCCCTTCTCCGCCGCGAGCTTGGCCAGCTTGGCGACGGACTCCGCACTCGGGCCGCTCATCGCAGCACTTCCTGCCTGCTCGCGGAGCAGGCCTAACAAGGCGGCGTTCTCATCGATGTCCGGGATCGCGGGCAGATTGGCCGCGGCCACATCGGCAGCGAGCGGCTGCTCGCGGAAGGACTTCACGAGGTCGGCAGAAAGACCGCTGAGGGAAAGCGCCTGCTGCCAGAAGGCACGGGCTTGGCCCAAGTCATGCAAAGTGGCCACCACCGGCCGGATCGCTTCCACCGCAGCAGCGCGGTGATGTCTTGCCAAAGCCAGCGCCGCGGCAGCCTGGACATCGCCTTTGGCCACTTCATGCAAGGCATCCCTGCCCGCTGCGGAGTCGAATCGGGACAAGCCTTCGATGGCCGCAAGCCGCACGGGCATGGCCGCGCTCGCATCACCGGCGATCTCCTTCATCGGGCCTAACAGGCCCTCGACCTTCAAGGCACCGGCCAAGCGGAGTGCGGCGCCTGCGACCTCCGCTTGCGGAGCCCGGAACAAGTTGGCGAGCCGCGCATGATCCCCCTCGGGCTTGCTCTTGCCGCCATTCACGGCGGCCTCGATCCCGCCTAACACCTTGGCGGTGGTGGCGGTGTCGAAACCTCCTTCCAAAGCCCGACCATAGACCGCGCGCAGCAGCACCGGATCACCCGTCTTGAGCGCCAGGCCGATCCAAGGGCCCGATCCATCGGCAGGCAGCGGCTGCGGCATCAGCTTGCGGACGCCTTCCAGACCGCCACCACCGGGCAGGTTCGCGAGCACGAAGTCCAGAGAGGCTTCCCGCCCTTCCAAAGCCAGCTTGCCATCGAGCAGCGCCGACAACCAAGGCTGCCCTTGCTCGCGGACCGTCAACCACAGGGCATAGTTGATAAAGCGGTCGGTCGGCTGAGCGAGCACGTGCAGGGCGGCGTCCGTCGCTGCCGGGGTGCCCAGCTTGGCCAGCACGCGGACCGCCTCGAGCCGGACCCGCGGATGAGAGTCATCGGCCGCCTTGGAAAGCAGCGCCTGCGCCTTGTCCTTGCCCAGCCAGTCGCCAGCCACGCGCACGGCGGCGGCGCGGACCTTGCCATCGGGATCGGCCAAGGCTTTCTCTAACGAGGCGGGGTCGGGGCGGCCTTGACCTTGGCTCAGCCAGAGCGCAGCGAGCAGCTTGCGACCGCTGGTGGCGGTTTGCTTCCAGCTCTCGATCTCCTTGTCGAGGCGAGGCGTGGCTTCGCGCTCCACCAGCACGGCCATCGCCTGCTCGCGGTCGTGGCGTTGGTCGCAGTCTAACAGCTTGAGAAGGTCCGCATGATCCAGCTTCGCCAGATCGCGGCGCGGTGCAGGGGTCGCGCCCTTCTTCTGCACGCGCCAGATCCGGCCGTGCTCGCGGTCGCGGCGCGGATCGCGGAAGTCGACCTCGCCGTGGTTGATGATCGGGTTCGACCAGTCGGCAATATAAAGCGCACCGTCGGGGCCGATCTTCACGTCGATCGGGCGGAAGTTGACGCTCTCGGTCCGCAGCAGATCGCCGGACTCCTGCGCGGCGTAACCGGAGCCGCTCTCGGTGACGGCGAAGCGGACGATCCGGTGCGCGCGGAAATCGCAGGTGATCATGCTGCCCTGCCACTCCGCCGGGAAGAGCGGGGACTCGATGATCTCCAGCCCGCAGAACTTTGGATAGGACCCGGGGCTGACGCTATCCAGCACCTTGTCCGCACCCGCATAGGTGAAATACATCGCACCCGGCACCGCCCAGTTGATCCCCTGCCCGCCCGCGCCATCGGTGACGAAGGACTGGCCGTAGGCGTCGAACTGGTGCCCCCAGGGATTGCACCAACCGTAGAAGACCGGCTCGATCTTATCCGCCACCGGATCGAAGCGCATGATGCCGCCGCTCTTCAGGCGCATCAGGCCGTTCGGGGTTTCGACATCGCTGCGGGTGTAGATGCTCTGGTTCATCCACAGCTTGCCATCCGGCCCGCGGCGCAGGGTGTGGAGATTGTGGTGGGTATCCTCGGTGCCGAAGCCGGTCAGGACACGCTGCTTCGAGTCCGCCTTGCCGTCCCCGTCATGGTCCGGGAAGTAAAGCAAGTCGGTGCTCTGCGCGACATAACAACCGCCGCTGACCGGCAGCACCGCGGTCGGCATCAGCATGCCCTCCGCGAAGACCTTGGACGAGTCCGCCTTGCCATCGCCGTCCGTGTCGTCGAGCACGATGATCTTGTCATCGGCGGTCTGGCCGACCTCGATCTGCGGATAGGTCTCCGAACTCGCGACCCAGAGGCGGCCCGCGGCATCGAAGTTCATCTGCGTCGGCTTGTGCAGCAGCGGATTCTCCGCCCACAACGTGACCTCGTAGCCATCGGCCACGGTGAACTCCGGATGCGGCTGCGGCGTGTGCGCGGCGACCTTCGATTCGGTGCGCTTGGCGGGCTCGGGCAGGGTGACTTGTTTGGTGAGATCGCGCAGTTGGGCGATGCGCGAATCCTCCTCCGCGACCAGCTTGTCGAAGGCCTCGATCTCGCCGGCATTGCGACCCTGCTCGGCTTTCCGGAAGCCGAAGATATAAGCCATGTTCGCCGGGCGGGAACGGTGGAAGAACCACTCGTTCTTGCGCTTGATCGCCGTGAGCAAGGGTACGGTGGCAGGCGTATCAAGATCCGCCTCCCGCCAGCCGAGCTGGCGCTGGATCAGCTTTGCGACACCGGCATAGCCGACCGCATTCAAGTGGATCCCATCGGGCGAGAGTTCCTGCCCGGCCATGACCGCCTCCAGTCCGTCCAAGGCAACGAAAGGAAAGCCGCGTTTGGCCGCTACTTCGGAGAGCACGCCGTTGATGGCGGCGAGCGATTCGCGGTGGCTGCGGACCAGCGGGGTCGCGTCGGTCTCGCCTTCACGAAGGAAACGCGGCGGAGCACCCAGCACGACGACCCGCATTCCCGGCAGGGTCCCCGCGTGATCCAGAAGCCGCTCGAAGTCGCGGCGGAATTCCTCCGGACTCTGCCCTCCCGGCAACGAGGAAGCCATGCCGTAGCCGGTGATCAGGACGCTCGGCTTGTAGGTGGCGAGTTGACCTTGGAGCTGCCGCCAGCCTTCGCCCGCAGGTTCATGGCCTGCCTGCGAGAGGCTCAGGCCGTAGCGGGAATCCCCCGCGGGGGTATCCGCACTCCAGCCCAGATTGCGGAAGCTGACATTGCGATCCGGAAAGGCGGTGGTGAGGAACAACTCCATCGTGCCCTCGTACTGCTCGCGCTCGATGAAGCCATCGCCGAGGAAGGCCACGCGGTCGCCGTCCTTGAATTCGAAGGGAGCGGCAGCGTGCAGGGCGGCGAGCGGGGCAAGCCCGAGAAAAAGGGAAAGTGGACGCATGGGTTCGCAGCTTGCTAACACGCTCGGCGGAAGGCGGGAACTATCATAAATAGGGGGAGTAAATACGGGGCGGGGATGAAAGACCGTGGTTTTATTGGAGGGAGGAGGAACCGGAGAACCGGACACCGCCCGGCAGAACGGTCCCTCGCACTCCGCCCCCAAGGGTACGTAGTCCCGCCTTCAGGCGGACGCAGCACGGGGAAACACCTCATCTCCCCACCGCTCCGCCGAACGCCGCCACGGGGACCACCGGGCACCGCCCGGCAGAACGGTCCCTCGCACTCCGCCCCAAGCCCCGCAACCCCAGCGCCACCCACCCGCGGACAGCGCCCCTTGGGACCGTCTCGGGCACGAGAGGATGTGGGTAATGCGCAAAGCAGTCTATCACAGTCCAAACTGCCCGTTACCCACATCTTTTCGTTCCCGATTCACGGACAGCCCTCCTGGGAGCGCTGAGTCACCCGGCCCGCAGAATGGTCCCTCGCTGCCTTGCTCACGGAAAGGTAGGCAGCCAAGCGACGGCGCTCTCCGCCCGCGTGATGTATGACGCTGCTCCGGCTGCTTCTGCGGGGCAGTGCCTCCGCGCTCCCAGGAGCTGGCGCGTCGATCTCTCCACAATGCGGGTAACGGGCAGAGGCCAAGACCGCTCCGTGGTTTTCCCGCGGGCAGGTTCAGGTATTGCCGCGGATTATCTCGACGAGGAAGCAAAGGAAGAGCCGGAGGCTTCAACGGCCATCGTGGGACCAATTGCGGATGGATCTCCGGTGCCTGCGATTGAACCGCCGCCCCAGCCTGATTTCGTCGTGGAATCGACAATCACCCGCAGCGTTTTCGTTGAGAAAGCGCCTGAAATGGCCGGGCTTCCCTCCGTGAAAGGAAGAATCAATGTTACTTTGAACCGGGTCGAAGACCCGCGGCTTCCCAATCCACCTCCACCTCCACCTCTGCCGCCCTTGGACCCGGATGATCCCGTGGTCCAGGCCCGGCTCGCGGAGATGCGTGAAAACTACAAACGGACGGAACTCGTTTTCGTTTCAGCTCAGGTATACGATCACGCCTGTAGTTTGGTCCGGTGGTATCCCAACGGGCAACCCCGCTCAATAATGTCGGCATGGTCCAACATTGATTTCAATCACTTCAGTGGCTTTGCGGCCTGCCAGATCAAGGGGGTTGACGGCGAAATTAGGACCTACGGATTCCTGATGGGAACCGGCAATTGCGACACGACCCGCCTTGAACAACTAGCCGCGCAGCGTGGTTTGGATTACGAACCGCCGGATATCCCCGCGTTGCCTCCTCTTGCTGATGGCCCCGCTTTCGTTCTGGCTGAAGGCGACTCCTCCAACCAAGAGGCGATGCGGATCATTGATGACATGCATGAGCTGTATCGTGTGGAAGGCCTGCGGATGGCGCAGGCCTACGAAGGCCGCACCCGCGCACAGGTAGAGCGGCTTGCCTTCCTCCTTGCCAATCCGCCACAGCCCAAGGACGTGACGATTCATTACTGGAAACGCGAACGCCCTGCAAATGGCGAAACCCAAGCCGGGGAGGGCTCCGGGGAATGACCGCGCTCGGACGAATCGGAACAATCGCCATCGCGTCTGCTGTTGCGATCGCGCAACTTCGAGGGGATCAGCCACAAATCGACCTTACGGCGGTTTCGCCAGGCTCATGGAATGCGGATTGGGAAGGGGTGGTGAACCGGACCTATTTTCTGCAGTGGTCCTTTGACTTGAGGGACTGGCATTTCTTCCCGGAGATCGAGCATGGGGCGGCTCCCGCTCCCTATGGCATCAACTCGACGGCGGAGACGTTCTTCATCCGCCTCAAATACACGGACATCATCACCTCCGATCCCGAGGGCGCCGACTTCGACGCCGACGGCCTGAGCAATATCGATGAGGTCTCGATCCACGACACCGACCCGCTGGAGTGGGACACCGACGGCGATGGGCTCGACGACGTTTGGGAAATCGACAACGGTCTCGACCCGCGGGACGACGGTTCGATCGACCCGGCGAACGGAGGTACCGGGGATCCCGACAGCGACGGGCTCTCGAATCATTTCGAGTGGTGGACGGATGCCGATCCCCACAATCCCGACACGGATGGCGACGGTCTGGAAGACGGGGAGGAATTCCATTTTCATCACACGAGCCCCACCGCAAGCGATTCGGACCAGGACGACCTCTCGGACCACGACGAGGTCCGCATCCACGGAACCAAGCCGGACCTGTGGGACACCGATGAGGACACCCTCGGCGATGGCGAGGAAGTGCTCACTCATTTCACCGACCCCTTGGACACGGACACGGACGGGGACTGGATGTGGGACGATTGGGAACTCGCCAATAGTCTCGATCCGGTGGATGCTGCCGACGGTCTCTTGGATGCCGATGGCGACGGCCTGGCCAACAAGCTGGAATTCGTCTTCCTGGACAAGGGCTACAACCCCCTCACCCCGGATGCCGCAGGCTTTCCCTGGACAGGGGATCCCGACCACGATGGCAAAACAACCGCCGTGGAATTCGGCACCGTGCATACCAATCCCCGCCAACCCGATACCGATGGCGATGCGATGAACGACGGCTGGGAGGCCGACAACGGCTTCGATCCCACCGTGGACAATGCGACCGACGGCGATCCCACCAATGATGCCGGTGCCGATCCCGATGGCGATGGTCTGAGCAACGAACAG
This sequence comes from Luteolibacter sp. Populi, assembly GCF_040801775.1. GTDB lineage: Bacteria > Verrucomicrobiota > Verrucomicrobiia > Verrucomicrobiales > Akkermansiaceae > Haloferula. The sequence continues at coordinate 215,858 of NZ_CP161812.1, read as the reverse complement.
GAGTCGGCGCGCGGTACCAAGCCGAATGATCCCGACAGCGACGGTGACGGCGTGCCCGACGGCGATGAGGACGAGCAGGGGACGAATCCCAACGACCCGAACGATCACCAACCGCCGCCGCAGGGAACGGTTGCGGTGAGCGTCACTTTCGGCGATCATAGCGAAAGCCACTCGGAAATGTACATGGTCTACCTGGAAGCCATCGCGGGGGATACGCAGAACCGCCAGCGCACCAACCGGCGGTATGGAGCGCTGCAAACCGACACCTTCCACTTGCCGAAGGGGGCCGAGTACAAGGTGACGTTCAAATATATTGGGACCGACGGTAAGTATCGCCGTACGCCCCGCCCTGATTACGATTACACGCTTGCTTTCACCAGCGATGAAATGGATCCCGCGGTGAAGATCGTGTTCGACGATCCCGAGGGAATCCTGGGCGAGCATGAGGAGGGCGACCCATTCTTCGCCGCGGGCAAGACGGCTACCCTGTTCACGGCCCATCTAATCTCCCAAACAGTCGCCACAAAGCCGGATAACCGTGAGAGAAGCAAGGTAGGGGTCGGAGAAGTAGTCGATCTCACCCTAAAACCCTCAAATGTACCATCCCCGGTCTGGGCTCTTTCAGGAGCGGTTGGAACTTCCACGCTCGATCCTCTGGCCGGTCCCATATCTACCTTGACTGCCGGCGAACGGGAGTGCAGGCCTGTCGTGGAAGTGACGATTGGTGGATCGACCCTCAAGATCAATTTCGAGGTGATCCAACCGACCGGCGTCACCATGACAAGAGAGCCCGGGACGGGAATCTTCCACGTTTACGGAAATGCAATTACGGGATTTAAAGGGAGGGCTTATGTTACACCGAACGATGTTTCATTTAAATACATCCAAGTCAGGGAAGGCACTTGCCCTGCAATCTGCGAAGGCTCTCTTGAAGGCTACGAATATGATCACCCGGTACCTAGGGACGACGACGGCAACGCAATATGGGGTGACATAGTCGAAGGAACTTCTGCCATGCCATCGAAACTCGCCGATGTGGATCAGATTAGGAGCGGTATCTACCCGCCGCCTTTTCCCGGCCCCGATGATGGCACATTCCTGTGGAATATTCCTTGGTATTACAGACTTCCTGGGGGTCTTATACGGATATTACAACGGTACCTCAAAAAGAAGAACTCGAAGCATCCGGCAAATTGACCTTGTCAAAGGGCGGGCATCCTGAGTCGACCGAAGCCAATGACCCGACATCTGGATTCTAAAATGCCAACACAATGAGAGATAGACTTTTAAAACTAACAATCGCCGTGGCAATGTCGTCACTTTCGCTTGCGGTGGAGCGGGATCTTGAATCGGAGGTGGCCGCCGCAGCGTCGCAAGATAACATCACCGCCCTAAGTGAAACTTATCCTAGAATAAATGGCAACAAAACATTAACCATTGAGGTCAAATTGCGGAGCTGCCTGCGGATTCTGGATGTGACCGTCCGCTACCTTACGGCGAATCCTAACAGACCGAAAGATGCTTTCATGAACGTGGCACCACCGGACGGCCGCTATCGCCCTGGAATCGCTCCGGAGGATATCGATGACCCTGTCATTCGGGCGAAGTATGTGGATATGCTAAAAGAAAATAATATCGCCCGGGACAAGAGTAATCGATGGGTGCGGGCCGGAAATCTCAAATCGAGTGTAGAGAGATACGTCCGCGCGGTGGTCACCAATGACCCGACGCTGCTTGATAAGGATGGCATCAAAGACCTATGGCTGAAGCTGCCGGAGGAGACTCGCAAGGAACTTCAAACCCGCAAGCCATGAGGGTTCCCAATGGCCATGAGAAAAGATCGTGTGGGGATGGCGTTCGTCTTGCGAACGTCCTCATTGTCGCCCGGGTTGAGCCGGATCTTGAATCCGTCGGTGGTAATCCTTAGGACTTACCCGAGTGGCAAAGGACTCCTACTCCGCTGATGAAAACCTCGCTTCTTTTCGCCTGCCTGCTTCTGGTCCTTCCAGCAGCACACGGGGGAAACGCGCTGCCGATCAAGACTAAGTCCGGCGCGAAATTGTCCGTGCCGCCCGGGGTGGACGTCAGTCTCAAACTGCCGGAGAAGGTAAGACTCGGCGATGCGATCCCCGGGGCTTTCACCGTGAGAAATACCGGCGGCGAGCCATTTGAAATTTCAACCGGCGGAGACTACCGGGGAACGGGTTTCCCCATGAGATTGAAAATCCGGGTTACCGATTCACGGGGCAAGGTGCTGCCCGACGAGAGTATCAAGCTCTGGAACCGCGGCGGCATGATAGGCACTGAAAAGATTGGCCCCGGCGGCTCAAGCAACATCGCGCTTCCGCTGGCGGGATATGTCATGTTTCCCGGCGCGGGCATCTTCACCGTGGAAGCGTGCCATGATCTGGGTTGGATGGTGGAGGAGGAGCGCCCGCACCCCGTGGCCAAGGCCAACATTGAAATCATCATGCCCAGCGCGGAGGAGGCCCTTGCCCGTGTGCGGGATCTCTGCTCCGGAAGCGATCGTGACCGTCTCCTCCAGTTGGAGAAACTTCAGCACGGCATTTTCCTCCCTGCGCTCATTCAGGAAGCGCAGGCGGGGCATGCGAATGCCGTCACAGGCATCGCCGGCATTCGCGGGGCGGCGGCGTTCGAGGCGCTGCTCGGCTTGTTGGAAAACCCGTCGCCCGATATCGTCAAGGCTTCAGCGGCCGCGGTGAAATGGCAGTTGCCCGATCTTGCCGACGCCGCGAAGCCCACCTTCCCGTCATGGAGGGACAAAGCCACCATCCTCCAGAACTGGAATCCGAAATTCCGCAAGCAACTGCTCGATGCCGCTCTCCCCATGCTCCGGAGCAAAGATGCCGCCACCGTGGAACTCGGTGCGTCGTTCATCCAAGCCCAAGGCGACGCGGCCCAAGCCAAACCGCTGCTGGACGCCACTCAAACCGCACTCGACGGCCCTTGGGAAATCCGCTCCGGCAAAGGAGCCAACACGCTCGATCCGCCACCACCCCTGCGCGGTCTCATCCACGCCATCGACGCCTTGCGAGGCCGCGGATGGAGGCTCGGGCCGGATCCGGACGGCGGTTCCGCCATGATCCTCGCCCGGTTTCGCGAACTCGCCGACCCTAACATGCCACGACCCGGAACCGACGGCTGGAAACAAACGATCCTCGCATTCATCGATGCGAATCCTCCCACGTTCCGGCAGAATGCCATCCTCGCCATACCCACGCCGGTTCCTGCCGGGTTCGAACCGGCATTGATGAAGGCTCTGGACGACAAGGACTGGGGCGTCCTGCGCTCCGCCTGCGAGGTGGCTGGAAAGTCCGGACGCGTCTCGTTCATCCCGCCGCTCTGCCGGATCGTGGAAACCACACATCAAAGCTCCGTCCAGTCCGCTGCAAGTTCCGCCGCCCAAGCTCTTGGAGCGCGGGTGGAGCTGTGGGAAGCCTGGTACGAGGTGATCACCGATCAGGAATCAATGTACGAGGCTCTGACGGAATTGGCTTTTGGTACCCTTGAAATTCCGTCGCGATCCGGCGGTGGAAACCGCAATTTCACCTTGGAACAACGATTTGCCATCCGCGATGCCTGGCGCGAGTTCATCAGGAAGAACCATGACCGCCTCGCCCGCGGCGAACGGCTCCCTACCGGCGATCCCACCGTGTCCAATTCCCTGACCGGCTCCAATTTCAATGCCAGCGATCCCGCCATCCGCTTCCGGCTTCCTGATGGAAAGTCGTGGCCCGAGCCTCCTGTGGAGCAGGATGCCTCCCATTGACTCTGCGGCGATTCGAGCGGATGCCGCGGATAGGCGTCATACCAAATCCAAGAAATAAGGTGACTCTTCGGCCTTGGTGCACGGACTCGAGATCACTGATCACTGATCACTGATCGCACGGCACTCTGCCTTTTTCCTCCGTGCTTGCTCTGCGACCTCCGCGCCTCTGCGGTTCGTTCCCTCCCCCGTCCATCAGCAACCCCGCAGTCTTGCTTATACCCCACGCATTCAATTGCCCGCCAGAGACATTCACCACCCCGAACGGTAAGAATTCCTTGACGGCCCCCCGAATTCTGTTAGACCCGATACAGCCTGCCATTTGACTCCGGGGGGAATCTGATGGCACCCAGGCTGCCCTACACCGCCGTCGCCCTTCTAGAAGGTGACGGCGGGGAGACCGCCCCCGTGAACTTCTCATTCACGGGGGCGGTCCGATTTCGGGGAGGGAGACTTTTTTCAGGGGCTCAGCGGCCGGTCCAGAAGCGAGCCATATAGCCGAGCCAAATCGCGATGACCGCCAGCACGGTCAGCAGTTCAGGCCAGTGGCGGCGGAAATGGTCGATGAGCTTCCGCTTCATTTCATTCAGTCCTTAGCATGCCCTCAAGGCGGCTGCGCTTCCAAGACATGAAGTGTAAAGATTTGTTAAGGCTCACGGGCGGCCGGGGCGCCTGTATTCACCCTGTCGTCCCAAGGCGGCTACCGCCGGGGACCAGCTTCTAACGGCGGCTCATTTCCCCTTGCGGCGGGGGCCGCGGTTCCTTAGCGTGCGCGCCCTATGTCCCGGAGCCGATTCCCTTTTACCGGCCGTGCCGGTCTGATGGCCTGCGCCTGCGCGATCGGCCTGTGGCCGGGCGTGGCGCTCCCGCAGGAGAAGGAAGTGCCGCTGGCACCGCCGCGGAAAGAAACCGGCCCGGTCAACTTCGACCCGGCCGACGTCTATTTCCAAGGCTGGCTGCTGTCCCGCGATGCGGAGAAGCTGCAGGCCGAGAAGAAATACACCGAGGCGCTGGAGAAGCTGGAACGCTCCCGGGAACTGATCGATAGCGTGGCGACCTACTTCCCGATGTGGAGGCGCGAGATGGTCAGCGGCCGGCGGATCCAGACCAACGAGAGCATCGAGGCGGTGGGACCGCTGGCGCTCAAGGAGAAGCAGGCCGAGCAACGCGAGGTGGCAGCCCTCGAAGGCGGGGTGCTCAAAGGTGCTCCGGCCAAGCCGCTGGGCAATGGCAACGGCGGAGGCATCGCCCCCGCCCCGATGCCGCCAGTGCGCGAGGTGGAATCCCTCGAAACCCGCCGCATCGCCGAGCTTGAAAAGCGCGTGGAGGAACTCCAGGGCGAGCTTTCCAACAAAACCAGTCCGCCCCCCGACGGTTCCAGCCGCGATGCCGACCGGGCACGGGATATCGCGAAACAGCGCGACATGGCACGGGCGGAACTGAAGCGCGCGCAGGACGAGATGGCCCAACTCCGGGCCAAATTCGCCGCCGCGCCAATGCAGGAAGAGATGCAGAAGCTCGCCGACAAGATCGGCGGCCTGGAGCGCGAAAAGGCCGCCATGGGCCAGGCGCTCGGCAAGAGCCAGGAGGAAACCCGCTCCGCCAAGGCGGACGTCGCCGCCCTCCAAAGTGAGCGCACGCGGCTGAGGCAGGAGAGCTCCGACTTGAATCGGAATCTCGATAGCGAGCGCAAGACCAGCAACGAGGTGATCGCCGGCCAGCAGAAGCAGCTCCGTGAATACCAGGAGCAACTGCGCGGCACCGAGGCCAAGCTGGATGGTGCCAACCAGCGCATCACGAAGCTCGAAGGTGAGCTCAACAGCCTCCACCAATCCGTGAACGACCTGAAGGTCGAGAAGGAAAACCTGATGCGCGAGCGCGACCAGATGGCGCAACTGCTGCAGCATGACGAAGGCAACCGGATCAAGACCCTGATCGACCAGAACATGGGCTTGGCCAAGGACCTGCGCGAAGCTCAGGACAAGGTCAAACACATCGACCGGGAGAACAACGCCAACCTCGACGCCTGGGCCGAGGCAATGCGGGACCTGTCGATCGCCAAGCAGAACATCAATGACCTGAAGCGCGAGCGCCTCGCCCAGGACCAGCGCCTGGATGAACTCCAGAAGCGCCTGCAAAACGAGGACCAGGCCTTGGCCGAGGGTAAGGGCGCCGATCCGGCGGAAGTCGAGTATCTGCGCAGCATCATCCAAAAGCAGCTCCGCATCCAGGAGCGCCGCCGCGAGGCCAGCGAAATCCTGGTGGACGCGCTGGGCGAGAAGGCAAAGGGCGACGCGAAGATCGACGAGGCGCTCAAGCTGCTCGATGGAGCGGAACTTCCCTTGACCGCCGAGGAGATGAGCCTCGCACAACCCCGCAAGGTGGATGACCAGTTCGTGTCGCCGGTGCCACGCACCCAAGGCGAAGTGGACGTCAATCTCGCCCGCCTGGAGCAGGAAAACCTGCCCATCACGGATGCGGCGAAGCGCGCCTTCCTGAACAAGCGCTACGAGTCCTCCCGCGAACTCTACGAGATGGCCTTGGAGCGGAACGCGGGCGATACCGACACCCGCTGCAAGCTCGGCGTGGTCCAACTCCGCCTGAACGACGCGCCGATGGCCGCCGAGACCTTCCGCCGCGCGGCCGAACTGAACACCACCAACCCTTACGCCTATCGCATGCTGGGCCTCTCCCTGAGGGAAACCGGCGATCTCGGCGAGGCGGTGAAGGCACTTGAGGAGAGCGTGAAGCTCGCCCCGACGAACGCGGACGGCCGCGTGGTGCTCGGCAGTGTCTACTTCGACGTCGGCCAGGAAGCGGAAGCGGAGGAGCAATTCAAATCGGCCATCGCCTACGATGACGCGATGCCCTACCCGCACCTCAATCTGGCGCATCTCTACGCCAAGCAGGGCAAGAAGAAGCAGGGCCTCGAATACTACCGCAACGCGCTGGAGCGAAACGCGGAGCCGGATATCGATCTGGAGCAGCGTTTGAGCAGCAAGTGACAAAGTTGACTTTTCACGCCATTTCCTGCGTTTTTTGCGTTTGACGCGGGCTGGACTCTTTGGCCCATTGAGCGCGCATGACTGAATCCCTTCCGGTCCGGGTCTTTGCGGATCGCAACGACGCCTGCCGCACCCTGGCAGCCGAGGTGGCCGCACTGATCGGCGCGATCAACGACAGTGGCCGGACGGCCGTGCTCGGATTGGCGACCGGACGCACCCCCCTGCCCTTCTACGCCGAGCTAATCCGGCTCCACCGCGAGGGCGCGCTTTCGTTTTCCCGGGTGGTCACCTTCAACCTCGACGAATACCTGGGCCTGCCGGGCGAGCACCCCGAGAGCTACCGGGCCTTCATGCAGCGCGAGCTTTTCGGCCACGTGGACATCCCGGCGGAGAACGTCCACATCCCGGACGGCACGGTCGGCGAGGCCGAACTGGAAGCCCATTGCCAGGCTTACGAGGACGCGATCCGCGCTGCCGGAGGCATCGATTTCCAACTGCTCGGGATCGGCCGCACCGGCCACATCGGCTTCAATGAACCGGGCTCTCCGAAAAACAGCCGGACGCGCCTGGTCGGGCTCGATCCCGTGACCCGGCAGGATGCCGCACCGTCCTTCGGCGGTCTCGAACAGGTGCCGGAACACGCGATTTCGATGGGCTGCGGCACCATCCTGGAAGCCCGGAAGATCGCCCTCCTCGCCTGGGGCAGCGCTAAGGCGGGCATTGTCCGCGAGGCGCTCACCGGGCCCATCACCGACCAGGTCAGCGCGTCCTTCCTGCAGGAGCATCCGGACGCGACCTTCTATCTGGACGCGGAAGCTGGCGCGGGGTTGTAGCCGTCCCCCGAAACGGTACGCCACCCGTCCCCCGTAACGGGACCGGGGGTGGTGCCCCGAACGGCACGCCACCCGTAGCCCCGAACGGCACGCAAAGGTTACCCCCATAAGGTAATCCCCTGAAGGTGGCGGCAGCTTCTCAAATTCACCGAATTTTCGCATCGCGAAACGGTGCTCTTCTGCTAGGATGAAGGGCGCATCATGCAAGCTCCATCCGATAAACTCCGCACCGCGTGGGCCCGCCAGGCAGCGACCGTGGCGCGCAAGATCAACCTCGCGTGGTGGATCGAGACGCTTTCGGTGCCCTTGGTGGTCATCGGGCTGATCGGGGCCTGCGTGCTTTTGCTGGTGCGCCGGGAAGCTCCGGACTCGCCGCAGTGGGCGCTGTGGTCCTCCGCAGCGGGCAGCGTGGCGGTGCTGGCGGCGATCACATGGTTGGTCGCCCGGCAGCGCTTCGAGAAGCCCGAGCAATCGATGGTGCGGATCGAGGCCTCGATGCGGATGCGCAATGCCCTTTCCGCCGCCCGTGCCGGGGTGGCCCCCTGGCCTGAAGTGCCGCCGCGGGTGGATGCCGGGGTCGACTGGGCCTGGCAGCGCGTGCTGGTTCCGCCGATCGCCGCGGTCGCCTTCCTTCTGGCCGGCCTGCTGATTCCCGTGTCCGCCCGGAATGCCGCAGGCGCGGACCACCCGGATGAGCCGCAGTCGTGGAAGACGGTGGAGACCGACCTGGAGCGGCTCGCGGAAGATCAAGTCATCGACGAGGCCTACCTTGAGGAGATGAAGAAGAAGGTGGAGGAACTCCGCGAGCAGAAGGAAGAGGACTGGTTCAGCCACTCCTCGCTCGAAGCGACCGACACGCTCAAGAAGGAGCACGACGCGCAGGTCGAGAAGATGGAGCGCGAGTTGACCCGCGCCGACAAGGCCTTGGCCAACCTCGCGAAAAACATGAGCGGCATGTCCGCCCCGGAGAAGGAGCGGCTCCTGAACCAATTCGACCAAGCTTTACAAGGTCTCCAGAACGGGGCCCTGAAGCCCAATTCCAAGTTGCTCGATCAGCTCAAGCAGCTCGATCCGAAGAATCTGGGAGGAATGAACGCGGACCAGCTCCAGCAACTCAAGGATAACATGAAGAAGGCCGCCCAAGCCTGCAAGGACTGCCAGGGCGGCAATTGCGAAGGCGGCGGCAAGGGCGACGAATGGCTGGATGAATTGCTCGACGGCCAAGGCAAGGGCGAAGGCGAGGGTCAGGGTGACAAGGACGGCGAAGGTGCCGGCAAAGGTGCCGCCAACCGCGGTCCCGGCCACGCCGACGGCCTGCTGGGCAAGGAGGGCGACAAGGTCGACATCGGCAAGCTGACCGGCATCGACTCGAAAGATCTTTCCCGCTCGCTGCCGGGTGACTTGCTGCAACTGCAAGACGGCGAACACGAGGTGGACAAGAACACGGGCGGTCTCCAGGTCGGTGGCGAGGCCGCCACCGGTGCCGGCGGCAACCGGGTCTGGAAGGACTCGCTCGATCCGGACGAGCAGAAGGCGATGAAGAAGTTCTTCGAGTGAGCGCCGAGCGGACTGAAGTCCGCGCTCCCGGGGCAAGTGCGACCCGCTTCCCGCTATGGAGTACTTCAGGTATTCCAACAAAGCGGCGGATTTTTCATGGCAACTTCATCCGGTTTTCCGCTAGATCGCGGAGGGTCGAAATCGTCTGACCCCTGACTCCATGGAATACGCCTCCGAAACTGAAGTCGGCTCTGCCGGGAAGCATGTCCGTTCGCTCTCCGCGGCGCTCAATCAAGTCCTCTTCGGCCAGGAGGAACTCGTCGATCTGGTGCTCACGGGAGTGCTGGCGCGAGGTCACATCCTGCTGGAAGGCCTGCCGGGCTTGGGCAAGACGGAACTCGTCAAAGGTCTGTCCAAGTGCCTGCGGCTGGGGACCAAGCGGGTGCAGTTCACGCCCGACCTGCTGCCGGGAGACATCACCGGCAACCCGGTGCTGCAGGAGGTCGACGGCCGCCGCGCCTTCGTCTTCCAGCCCGGGCCGCTGTTCACGAACATCGTGCTGGCGGACGAAATCAACCGCGCCTCGCCCAAGACCCAGTCCGCCTTGCTGGAAGCGATGCAGGAGCGGCGGGTGACGGTGCTCGGCGAGTCCCATGAACTCCCCCGCCCTTTCTTCGTGCTGGCCACCCAGAACCCGATCGAGCTGGAAGGCACCTACCCCTTGCCCGAGGCGCAGCTCGACCGCTTCCTTTTCAAACTCGAAGTGACCCGCAACAGCGTCGAGACGCTGGAGCGGATCGTCACCCAGCGCGAGCTCGGCACCGAGCCGGTGGTCGAGGCGATCATGGAGGCTTCCACCCTGGACGAAGTGCTGACCTTGGTCCGCCGCATCTACCTGCCGGACGTGGTGGCGAACTACATCGCGCGGCTGGTGGACGCCAGCCACCCCGGCCAGAGCAATGCCGCCCGCGGCATCCGCTACGGGGCCAGTCCGCGCGCGGCGCTTTCGCTCGCCTCCGCGGCCAAGGCCCGGGCGCTGATGAACGAGCGCACCCACGCTTCCTTCGAGGACGTGCGCTTCGTCGCCCCCTCGGTGCTGCGCCACCGCATCGTGCTGGAATACAACGCGCGGGTGGAAGGGCTGACCAACAACGACATCGTCCGCAGCCTGATCGAGGAAACACCGTTCCAAGGCGGGGCCACTCCCAAGACCCTGAAACCGGTCACCACCGCCTGATTTTTCCTGCCCATGCTCACGCGCGCCCTCTCGCTCCTCCTTCTGATGGCCGCGCCGCTCGCGGCGCAGCAAAGCCTCTTTCTCCATCAGCCGGACCCGAAGTCACTGACCAAGGTCGAGGCCAACGCCCTCTTCAGCCACCCGGCGCCCGGAGGCTTCCTGCCGGTCCGGATCACCGTCAACAACGCGGGCGACCAGGACGGCAACATCGATATCCGCTGCGTGGCCAATGACGGCAGCAGCGGCGGCCAAGGCAGCGAGGTGACTTCCAGCTTCAAGCTCGGCGCGCCGGCCGGCAAGCTGACCCGTCACGACATCCTGATCCCCTGCTCGACCCTGCTGAACTTCGGTTACGGCGACGGCTCGGTGCAGGTGAGCCTCGCGATGTCGGGCTCCTTCGGCAGCAATAGCGGGAACCTTTCGGCGAGGTACGGGGATACCCAGCCGGCGGTGCTGCTGAGCGAGGCCTTGTTCACGCCGAACGGCTCGATGCTCGACGCCGAGATCGCATCGAAGTCGGGATCGCGCGGCGGTGCGAACTTCGCCGCGAAATTCGATCCCCACGAAATGCCGGACGATTGGCGGGCTTACTCCGGCTTCGACGGCCTCGCGCTGACCGACAGCGACTGGACCACGCTGAGCCCGGGGGCGCGGACCGCGATCCTGCGCTGGAACCGGCTCGGCGGGCGGCTGGTGATTCTCGCCGTTTCCACGAACTCGGATCTCGCCACGCTCGGCATCAGCGACCTCGCCGCCGGCGAGCGCTCCGCGATCCGCAGCTTCGGCAACGTGAGCATCGAACCGATCAACAACAAGCTCACCCTGGACAAGGATGGCGTGGAAGCGCTGGTGGACCGCTTCACCAACAAGGACAACCTGCCGGCGCTGAACACCTCCATCCGCAGCGACTTCAGCTCGGCCTGGCCCTTGCAGGGGCTATTCGATCCCAAGAGCTACAACTACGGGCTCTTCATCGTGATCCTGATCGCCTTCGGCATCCTGGTCGGGCCGGTGAACCTGTTCGTGTTCGCGAAATCCGGACGGCGTCACCGCTTGTTCATCACCACGCCGCTGATCGCGCTCGGCACCAGCGTGCTGCTGATCGGGCTGATCATCCTGATCGACGGCTTCGGCGGGCGCGGCATCCGCGTGACGCTGATGGAAGTCCGCCCGGACGACGGCGAGAACGCGGCCTATGTCTATCAGGAGCAGGTCAGCCGCACGGGCGTGCTGTTAGGCGCGGGCTTCACGGTCGCGGAGCCAGCGGCGATCACCCCGGTGCCGCTTTCATCCGGCTCCCAGTGGAGCCGCCTGACGGACGACAACAACGGCGGCGGGATGCGCTACGAGGCGAACCTCCGCGACGGCAAGCTCGAGGTGGAAGGCGATTGGTTCCAGAGCCGCTCGGAGCAGGGCCAGTTCGTGCGCGCGATCGTCCCCGGTCGCGGCCGGATCGAGCTGCGCAATGCCGACGGCCCGCCCTCGATGATCTCGACCTTCGATTTCCCGATCGAGCGGATCTATTACGTCGATGCCGCCGGCGGCTACTGGTGCGGCGAGAACATCGAGCGCGGCAAGGCTTTCAATTGCCGCGAGGCCCAGCAGGCGGAAGTGGCGGACTTCGTGAAGGACGCGAGCGCGAAGCTTTCCGCGCGCACTAGGAAGGCCCTCAAATCGCTCGATCCGCTCGAGCGGGGCAGCCGGCACTTCATTGCCGTTACCGACAAGGCACCGGGCATCGCCACCTTCGAGGGGATCAAGTGGACCTCTAGCACCACCTACATCACCGGCCCCGTGGTCGCGCCTTAAGCAAGCCCCCCGCCTACTTTCTTTCCCATGTCAGAGACAGCCATCAAGGTTCACAATCTGTATCGCTACTTCGGGCAACTGAAGGCGGTGAACGGAATCAGCTTCGAGATTCCCCACGGGTCGGTTTGCGGCTTCGTCGGCGCGAACGGTGCGGGCAAGACCACGACGATGCGGATCCTCGCGTCGCTGGACTACCCGACGATGGGCGTGGCGGAGATCTGCGGGATCAACGTGGTGCACCACCCCGAGGAAGTGCGGCGCTTGATCGGCTGGATGCCGGACCATTTCGGCAACTACGAGCACATGACGGTGCTGGAGTATCTCGACTTCTACGCGCGGGCCTTCGGCTACAAGGGCAAGGAGCGCAAGACGCGGGTGCAGGAGGTGATGGAATTCACCGACCTGGTGCCGCTGGCCGAGCGCTTCTCTAACAAGCTCTCCAAGGGCATGACCCAGCGCCTCTGCCTCGGTCGCGCGCTGCTCCACGATCCGCAGGTGCTGATCATGGACGAGCCCGCCGCGGGTCTCGATCCGAAGGCGCGGGTGGAATTGAAGCACCTGATCCGGGTGCTGGCGCAGGAGGGCAAGACGATCTTCATTTCCTCCCACATCCTTTCCGAGTTGGGCGAGATGTGCGATTCGCTGCTCTTCGTGAACGGCGGGCGGATCGTCCACCATGGCGATGCGGAGACGCTCAAGCAGGGCACCGATTCCCACGGCGGGATGCTCTACGACATCCAGGTCATCGGCGACCCGCAGGCGGTCGCGGACTGGTGCGTGATCAACCCGCATGTCGAATTCCTGGAATCCCGCAAGGCCGGCGGCCGGATCCGGATCGAGGCGGACGATCCGGTGCGGGCCGCGGACGTGCTGCGCCGGATGATGAAGGACGGCCTGCAGGTCGTGGAATTCCACAAGGAGCAGCGGAACCTCGAGGACGCCTTCATCGACATGCTCGGCCGGATCGACCGCGGCGAGGGCGCCCTGCCGACGGTAGTGAAACCGCAGATGCCCGCCTTCACGCCTTCGGACAGCCCGAACTGAATCATGAGCGTCCCCGCCGCAGCAGCCGCCGCCAAACCGCCGCCGATGGATTCGGAGGTGATGGGCCGTTTCGACGATTTCAGCGACAAGCTTTCGCCGATGCTAGTGAAGGAGCTCCGGCAAGGTCTGCGGGCGAAGACCTTCGTGATCGTCTTCCTGACCTTGCAGGCGCTGCTGGCGGTGGTGCTTCTGATCGGGATCAGCGCGGCCTCACCCGAGGGGGCCGGTCAGGTGGTGAGCAAGGTGATCTTCCTGTTCTTCTCGATGGCGGTGCTGCTGGTGCAGCCGCTGCGGGGGGTCGGTGCGCTGCACAATGAGATCAAGGGCAACACGATCGACCTGATGGTGCTGACGCGGCTCGGGGCCTGGCGGATCGTGCTGGGCAAGTGGGTCGCGATCGTCAGCCAATCGGCGCTGCTGCTGACGGCCATCGCACCCTATCTGATCCTGCGCTACTTCTTCGGCGGGATGAACCTGTTCGCCGAGCTGCTGCTGCTCGGCCTGGTGTTTCTCGGCTCGGCGATCTTCACGGCCTTCACGGTGGGGATTTCCGCGATCGCGCCGATCCTGGTGCGCGGACTGGTGCCGCTGGTGGTGGCGATCGGGATCGCGATGGGCATCTTCGGTGCGATCTTCGACGACGGGTTCCACGAGATGATCGAATTCTGCTCCTTGCAGAAGGAGGGCATGGGCTGGGGCCTGCTGGCGGGGATTCTCACCGGCGTCTATGGCGGCTGGTTCGCGCTGGCCTCCGGAACCTCGATGATCGCGCCGATGGCGGAGAATCACAGCACGGCCCGCCGCGTGGCAGCCATCGCCGCGGTGCTGGCGCTTGCGGTGATCGCCTGGGGGGGAGACTTCGATCGCGCCTCGGTTTGCGTCCTGCTGGTGCTGTTCTCGGTGCCGGCGATTGCCTTCGCGCTGACCGAGCCTTTCGAACTGCTGCCGCCGGTCTGCCGGCCTTTCCTGAAATACGGGGCCGCGGGAAAACTTGCCGGGCGATTTTTCTATCCGGGCTGGCCTTCGGGGATCTTGTTCACCGCATTGCTGTTAGGGTTAGGCGCGGCGGTACACTTCGGCCTTCAAGCCTTGAATCCGGGTTACATGCCGGGGATCGACCGGGCGCGGATGCAGGATGTCACGATGCTGGCCTTTACCGGCACCTTGCTCCTGCCGGCGGTGGTCCTGCGGATCTTCTCGGCGAAGGTCCGCCACGCCTTCGCTTTCTACCTGTTCATCGCCGTGATCTTGGGCGGGCTCACGCTGGGGCTTGCGATGATCAGCCAGTGGTTCATCACCGAGTATGTGGAATCCCCGAAGTTCCTCTGGTACTTCTCATGGATCCCGCCGGTGAAGATGCTGCTGGCGAAGATGATTCAGGATGACTTCTACGCCGTCCTGCGTGATGGCAGACCGACCACCGGCGCGCCCAACTACGTGCCGGTGGTGATCACCGGACTGATCACCACGGGAACCTACCTCGCGGTGCTGCTGGTCTTCGCCGTGCGGAAATTCGCGGCGCTGCGCGAGATCGAGGAAGATGCCGACGCCCAACCCGTGCCCGACACCGCCCCATGACCCGCGACGAACTATCCCGCTGCCACGCCCGGGCGCTCGCCGCCACGGGTCGCTTGAGACTGCCGCTGCGTTCGCGCGTGTGGAAGGGTCAGGCGGGCGAATTCCAAGGCGCGGGCGTGGGATCCTCGCTCGATTTCCAGGATCACCGCAATTACGTGCCGGGCGATGACCCGCGCCACATCAACTGGCAGGCCTACGCCCGCACCGGCCAGTACACGATGAAGCTCTACCGCGAGGAAGTGCGGCCGGTGGTCGATGTGGTGCTGGATGCTTCCGAGTCGATGTTCTTTGACCCGAAGAAGGCGGAGCGGGTGGCGGAGTTGTTCTGCTTCGCGGTCGAATCCGCACGGCGTTCCGGTGCGGCGACCAGCGTGCACCTGGTGCGGGGCGATTCGGTGCGGCCCCTGCCCTCTGAGATCATCGCGGCGCACCGCTGGCTCGATGATGCGCGCTCGATGAAGGCGAGCGACCCGGCGCTGCCGCCGGACCTTTCCCGCATCCCCTTCCGCGGGAATGCGATCCGGGTCCTGATCTCGGACCTGCTCTTTCCCGGCGACCCGGAACCGGTGATCCGCCTGCTGGCGGCCCGCCAAGGCAGCCCGATCCTGCTGGTGCCCTTCCTGCAATCCGAGGCGACCCCGGAATGGGCGGGCAACTACGAATTCGTGGATGCGGAGCGGAACTCGCGGCATCATCACCGCATCGAGCCGTCCGTGCTGAAGCGATACAAGGAAAGCTACACCAACCACTTCGCGTTTTGGAAAACCGCCACGCGCCGTCACCAGTGCAAGATGGCGCGGGTTGCGTGCGATGTGGATTTTCAAACTTCCTTGTTCGCGGAGGCACTGCCGAGCGGGGCGTTGGAGACGGCGAATTGAAGTTCCAAGTGAGAAGGACCAAGTGCCAAGATTGTGAAGTTCCAAGTGAGAAGGACCAAGTGCCAAGATTGCGAAGTTCCAAGTGAGAAGGACCAAGTGCCAAAGCGGAGAATCGAATTTCAGATTTAAGATTTAAGATTTCAGATGGGAAGAGCTGCGATTCGGCAGCCATCCCGGGTCGCGACTTTCACCCCAATGAACGGAGAATTCACCGCCATCGTTGAAGTTGCCGAGGAGGGAGGCTTTTGGGCCTCCTGTCCCGAAGTGGCCGGTGCGAATGGCCAGGGGGAAAGCCGGGAGGAGGCGAAGGAGAATCTTCGTGAGGCGATTCAATTACTGGATGAGGCGGCTTGGGTTTATGAGGCGGCCCTGCGAAGCACCGTATCTCCAGAGAAAATCGAGCGTTGGGCGGATGAGAAGATCATGGCGATTGACCCGCCGCCTTATTGGCTGATTGAGCTTTCGAGCTTGAAGAGCCGCGATTCGACTGACTACGCCGCAATCATCAGGCCCCAAATGCTCCAACCCTTGACGACCGGGCAGAGAATCGCGCTGGTCGCCGCGGCCTTCGAACGGCAGTTGATCGACTTCAAGAAGGCTCTTAGACTTCTGTTTCAGATTTGGATTCCCCGGCCCTCCAGGTCAGCCCCAGCAGATTTCCCGGAACCGATCGCGGATTTGCTGTCGGAAGAAGATTGTTGTTGGGACATGCCGCGGGAAGATTTCGAGGCCCGTTGTGCCGCGGCTCTGGCGGAGCACCTGCAAAGCCATGAACGCCGCGGAGAGCGACCTTTCCTGCCCTCTTAATCGATGCTGACCCTTGCCAACCCTGCCGGCCTTTGGGCGCTCCTCGGGATTCCCGCGGTGCTGGCGATTCATTTCCTGCAACGCCAGGCGGTGATCCTGCCGATGTCGACGCTGTTCCTGTTAGAGAAGACGCAGCGGGAGTCGGCGAGCGGGCGACGGCTGGACCGGCTGATGAATTCGGTGCCGCTGTGGATGCAGTTGCTGGGGGTGCTGCTGCTGACCTGGCTGCTGGCGGAGCCGCGCTACCAGAAGCCGAAGAGCACGCAGCGGGTCGCGATCGTGCTGGATTCCTCGGCCTCGATGGCGGTGGGCAAGGACAAGCTGAAGGAGAAGCTGGTGGCCTCCTTGCCTGAATTGCAGGGAGCGGCGGCGGCGCTTGAATTGACCTTGTTGGAGAGCACGCCGGGCAAGCCGCGGCTGTATGCGGGTTCCTCGGCGGAGGAATTCGGCCTGGCGCTGGATGCTTGGAAGCCGCGGGCGGGCCTGACCGATCCTTCCTACGCGCTGCGGCTCGCGCGCTCGCTGGTCTCGCGGGATGGAATCGTGGTCTACGTGACGGACACGCCGATGGAGACGCCGCCCTTCAATGCGCGGGTGCTATCACTGGGGGAGAAGATCGAGAATGTCGGCTTCACCGGCGTGACGATCGGCGAGAAGGAAGGGGCGGTGATCTGGCAGGCGATGGTCCGCAACTACGGCAAAGATCGGACTTCGCGGACCTGGCAGTTGGAACTTCCCGGCGGTGGCAAGACCGAGCCGAAGTCTTTCGAGATCGATGCAGGCTTGATGATCACCCTGCAGGCGGCTTTTCCGGAGGGAGCGCAGCGGGCCCGGCTGGTGCTTTCCGCGGATGCCTTCACGCTGGACGACAGCCTGCCGATGGTCGCGCCGCAGCCGAAGTCGCTGGCGCTCTTCGCGGCGACCGGCGAGGCCTACGAGGCGCTTTCCACCAAGCTGATCCGCTCGCTGGCCGCGACCCATGCGGTGAACGACACTGCCAGCGCGGACCTTACCATCCTTTCCTACGATCCGCTCGACCCGGTCTCGGCGACGGGCAATGCGGTGGTCTTCGTCCGCGACGACACCCGCAGCGGAGCTTATCTCAAAGGCGGGATCATCGCGGAGAAGCACCCCCTGATCGACGGCCTGAACTGGCAATCGCTGCTGGTGCGCGAGGCGATCCAGATCCAGCGGCGGGACTCGGACACGGTGCTGCTGTGGCAGGGTCCGCGGGCGCTAATCTTCCTGCGTGAAACGGCGGCGACCGCGGAAACCCCAGCCTCGCGGCAGCTCTGCTTCAACTTCGACCTGCGGCTTTCGAACGCTTCCACGCAGCCGGCCTTCATCGTGATGCTGCATCGCTTCGCTGAGGAATTGCGCGCGGCCAAGATCGCGCCTGCCACGGAGAATCTCGAGACCGGCCAGCCGGTGACGCTCGCCGCAAGCGCCGCGAAGGATGCGCCGGAACTGAAGATCGAGACGGTCGATCTGGCGGGGAAAGTAATTTCCACGGAGAACCTCCCTGCCTCTGCCAGCGTGAGATTGGAAGCGCCGCTGGACTCCGGCTTCCTGCGCGTCCGCCAGGGCGAGACCAGCCTGTTGGAGGCCAGCGTCTATTTTGCCGACACCCGGGAGGCCGACTTCCGCGCCTGCGATCCGGCGAACACGCTGGCGCAGGGCTCGGCGGCTGCCGTGGAACGCAATACCGACGAGGACCAGTGGTGGCGGGCGTGGTTCCTCTTGCTGCTGGCCGCGCTCCTGATTTCGTGGCATTTCACGCGTGAACGGGAGGCCCGCAAGGCCCAAGTTGTCCCCGCCCCGCCGCAAGGGAACCCCGCATGAAAATCCCCTTCCCCGCCGCCTCCGTCCTGCTCTGCGTGCT
This sequence comes from Luteolibacter sp. Populi, assembly GCF_040801775.1. Lineage (GTDB taxonomy): Bacteria > Verrucomicrobiota > Verrucomicrobiia > Verrucomicrobiales > Akkermansiaceae > Haloferula. The sequence goes on along the minus strand of NZ_CP161812.1, from coordinate 197,501 downwards.
GCCACTGCTGGCCAGCAGTTGCGGGAACTCGCGGGCACTGCGCCACAAGGACCAATCGGTCACGGTGTCCAAGCGCGCCTTCTTTTCCAGCGACGCCGCCAGGTACTGGCTGGTCGGAGCCAAGCCGGGACAGGTCACGAATGCCGACGAGGTGGCCGTCTATCGCAAGGCCAAGGGCAGCGGTGCCGCGCCGGTGAAGTGCACCGGCTTCATCGACACCACCCGGCCCGCGCGGATCGAAGTCCGGCTGGCTGAAAAGCACGGCGGTAGTTGGGAGCAAGCGCGGGTCAACGGTTCCTACAAGCTTGCCGATGAGAATGCTCCGCGGCCCTTTTACCATTGGTTGATTCCATGACTTTCGGTTCTCCAGAGTGGTTCCTGATCATCCCGGCCTGTCTGTTCGCGGGCTGGTTCTGGAAAAGCCTGCGGCTGTGGTCGCCGTTGCGCGCGCTGCTGATCCTGCTGGCGGCCTTCGGACTGGCCGATCCGAAGGTCAACGTGCAGGAGGACGCGATGGACCTGTGGGTTCTGTTAGACCGTTCCGACTCGACCGAGGATCTGGTGGACAAGGGCCTGCCCGAGTGGAAGCGGCTCTTGGAAAACTCCGCTCCCAGCCGGCGCGACAAGGTCTACTACTTCGACTACGGCGGCGAGATCGTCGAGACCGGCACCGATGGCGCGAGTTATACCGGCTCCCGCAAATTGACCCGCACCGGACTGGCGATCTCGCATGTGGCGGCGCTGGCCAGCGAGAAGCGGCCCTCGCGGGTGCTGGTTTTCACCGATGGCTTCGCGACCGAGCCGCTGCACGAGGCGGCGGAGGAGCTTGCGGCGCGCGGCATCCCGCTCGACTTCCGCTTGGTGCGGGAGGAAACGCTGGACGACTTCCGGCTTTCGCGGATCGAGCTGCCGGAGCGGGTCCAGGCGGGCGAGCCTTTCTTGATCGCGGCCACCGTCCGCGGGTCCTCCGATGCGGATGTGAAGCTGACGCTGCGGCGCGGCAGGCAGACGCTGACCGAGACCACGGTCAAGCTGGTGAATGGCGTGGGTCGCGCGGAATTCACCGACCGCATCCCCCGCTCCGGTGCCTACCAGTATGAGGCGGAGGTGGCCGTGGATAGCGCCTCCGGCTTGAAGGATGCGCACATGGGCAACAACAAGGCCTCGCGCTGGATCGAGATCACCGGCGGGCCGCGGGTGCTGCTGGTGACCAAATATACGGACGATCCGGTGGCGAAGGTGTTGTCCTCGCTCGACTTCACCGTGGAGACCGTCGAGCCGTCGCAGCTCCAGCCGGGCCGGCTGACGGGCGCGCGGGCGGTGATCTTCAACAACGTGCCGGCCTTCGAGGTCCCGCAGGACTTCATGAACGCGCTGGACTTCTTCGTGCGTGAGCAGGCCGGCGGTTTCCTGATGGCCGGCGGCAAGCAGTCCTTCGGCTCCGGCGGTTACTTCCATTCATCGATCGATCCGCTGCTGCCGGTGTCGATGGAGTTGAAGAGCGAGCATCGCAAGCTGGCCGTGGCGCTGGCGGTCGTGCTCGACCGCTCGGGCTCGATGTCGGTGAGCGTGGGCCCCGGTGCGGGCGGCAAGGACTTGAAGAAGATGGACCTGGCCAACGCCGGTGCCGCGGAGGCGATCGGCCTGCTCGGGGCCATGGATCACGTCTGCGTTTTCGCCGTCGATAGCCAGCCGGAGGCGGTGATCCCGATGACCCAGGTGAAGGCGAACCAGGCCGCCATGCAGGCGCGGGTTCGCAAGGTCCAATCGCAGGGCGGCGGCATCTTCGTCTATGAGGGATTGAAGGCCGCTTGGGACGAATTGAAGGGCATCAACGTCGGCACCCGTCACGTGATCCTCTTCACGGATGCGAACGACACCGAGGAACCGGGCGACTACAAGCGCCTGCTGGCGGAGATGCAGAAGGAGGGCGCGACCGTCTCGGTGATCGGTCTCGGCACGCCGAAGGATGTCGATTCCGCCTTGATCGAGGACATCGCCAAGCGCGGAGGGGGCCGGGTCTTCTTCACCGACCGGCCGATGGATATTCCGAAGATTTTCGCGCAGGAGACCGTGACGATCGCGCGCTCGGCCTTCGTCGAGGATCCGGTGGGTGCGCAGCCGAGCGGGCGCTGGACGGAGATCTCGCCGAAGCCGCTCGACTGGCTGCCGCAAGTGGACGGCTACAATCTTTCGTATGCCCGCGAGGACGCGACCACTTCGCTGGTGAGCAAGGACGAGTATGTGGCGCCGCTGGTCGCGCATGCCCGCCGCGGTCTTGGCCGGAGCGCCGCGGTTTCGTTTCCCCTGGGCGGCGAGTTTTCGAAGGATATCCGCGATTGGAAGGGCTATGGCGACTTCGTCCAGACGATGACGCGCTGGCTGATGGGCCTCGATCTGCCGCCGGGGATCGGCCTGAAGCACCGTCTCGACGGCACGCGGCTGACGCTCGATCTGCTCTACGATCCCGAGATGTGGTCGCAGAAGCTTTCCGCCTCGCCGCCGCGGCTGCGGATGATGGAGAGCGGGCCCGGTGCCACGCCCTTCGATGTGCCGTGGAAGCGGATCGCGCCGGGTCACTTCACGGTGACCCGCGATCTTGACGAAGGCTCGGTGATTCGCGGCGCGATTCAGGTGGGTGAGCACGCGCTGCCCTTCGGCCCGATCACCGTGGGGGCTTCGGTGGAATGGTCTTTCGAGCCGGAGCGTTTGGCGGAGCTGCGCACGGTTTCGGCGCAGAGCAGCGGGCGGGAATTGATCGATCTTTCGAAGGCTTGGCTGCGTCCGCCGACGCGGCAGGATGTTTCGCTGCGGATGTGGATTGCGCTCGGGATGCTGGTGGTTTTGGTCACGGAGGCGCTGATGACCCGGACCGGTTGGAAGCTGCCTTTGCCGGGATTGCCCGACTTCTCCAAGCGCCAGAAAGTGGTGAAGCCGAAGAAGGTGAAGGTGGTGAAGCCTGCCGAGATCCAAGTTCCCGTGCATCCCGAGGACAAGCCGGCGGTGACGGCGCAGGAACCGGAGGATACGGAGCGGAGGTCACGGTATCAGCGGGCGAAGGACCGGAAGTGAGGGGGTAACGCGCGAGCGTCAGAGTGCGTGAAGGCACTGTTCCACGGAGGGTGCCTTTGTTGTTTGGCAATTCCGGAAGGTGTGGATAGCGCCGTCGCTTTGCTGCGTGCCTGTCCCTGGAGCCGGAGTGGCAGGGACCGTTCTGCGGGCCGGTGGCTCCGCACTCCCAGCGGTAGAGCCGTCCTTGGGGCATCACGGCAGGAGGCTGCCGCAGTCCGCGGTCGCTGCGCGACTTCCCAACCGTGTCCTGAGCTTACTCGTCGATGCCCTGCATCTCTTCCTTCATCCGGTCCATCAGGCGCTCCATGTCTTCCAGATTGCGGCGCAGGCGGTCGGCCGAGCCGGGCTTCATGGGAATGACGCGGGGTTTGGGACCGGCCTCGCCGTCCTCGTTGCTGGCGACCGCTTGGCGGGCCTCCTCATCGCGTGCGGCCATGGCAGCCCGGGCACCATCGACGGTGGTGGGGTCGGATGCCAGGATGCGGTTGAGGTGGGCGGCGGGGATGATGAAGCTGCGGGTGCGGCCTGGGCGGGCAATCGCAATGCCCACGACCTTGCCATCGAGGTCCACCACGGGTCCACCGCAGCGGTCGCTCTCGAGCGGCATATCGGTCTGGATGGCGGCGGGGAAGCCGCTGCTGACGAGGCTCGGGGGGCGTTTGAGGCCCATTCTTTCCATCATGCGGAGGCGGCCGTTCGGGACGCCATCAAACTCCCGCTTGGCCTTGAGCCCTGCTTTGGCGACCTCGTTCTTACCGTCGCGCTGGTAGTGGATCTCGATCGTCTCGCCGACACCGTGACCGGCGAGGGCGTTGCGCATCTCGAAGAGGCTGTTCACGGAGCGTCCGCCGACCGACAGGATCACATCGCCGGATTCCAAACCCGATTCCGCGGCACCGCTCTCCTCATCCACGGTATTGATTCTCACTCCGCTGCCCTTGTAGGTGCTATCGAGAAACACGCCGAGGACGGCTTGATCTTTTTCGCGCAGCGAGCGGGCTTCCACCGAGACCACGCCGACGCCGGCGGGTGATTCTTCCGGGGAGGCGGCCACCAGCATCCGGCCCAGCTTCGGGGCCTCGCCCTTGGCAAAGACGGCCGGCGGGAATTTAGCGCCATCGAGTTGGAGCATGGCGAGATCCTCGTCCTGGTAGACGCCGGTCACGGTGGCCTTGGCAGAGGCACTGTCGTGCCCGACGGCCAGGATCGTGCCCTGGGCCATGGCGATCTCGCTCCATTTCGTGAGTACCTTGGTGCCATCTCCCACGACCGTGCCGAAGCCGACCGGACGCCGGCCACGGCCGGTATCCGCCCAGATCCAGACGGTGGAAAGCCGGGCCGTTTGGGCGACCGGGCGCAGGGTATCGTAGAATTCGTTTTTCTGCTTCTGCACCTCGCGCGCTTCCTCCGGCCGCATCAGGGGCACTTCGGGCTCATCCTCGAGCATGCGCCCGCGCTGGGCCTGGCTGCTTGCGAGCAGGGCGGCATTCAGCAAAGCCGCCATCAAAGTCGTCTTCATCGTTGGAAAAGTGTTCACTTCGGTTGTTCCTGCTTAATCAGTTCCACTTCGACTTCCACGGAATTGCCACCGCGGTTGACGCCCACCTTGACCTTGTCGCCGACCTGCTTCTTGGCAAGGAACACCCGCAGGAAGGCACCGTCGCGGACTTTCGTGCCGTCGACGTTTTCGATGATATCACCAGGCCGCAGTCCGGCCTTCGAGGCGTGGGCGGAAACGGCGGCAATCACCACCCCGCCGCCGCGGATCGCATTGCCCATCTCGATGCCGAGGATCGGGCGCTCCGGATTGAGCATGGGGTTCATCTGGAGTTCGCCCCAGACCTCTCCGGCCATCAGGCGATCCCAGTCTTCCTTGAAGCCGTCCACGCCCGCGTGGTTGTTATTCTTGAGGGCATTGCCGATCGAGGAATTGATGCCGACGATGTGGCCTTCCAGATCGAAAAGCGGGCCGCCGGAATCGCCGCCGATCAGCGCGCAATCGGTCGTCATGAAATTCCCCGGGCCGTCCGAGACCACCCGGCCGAAGCGCACCGGCGGCGTCCGCGCGGCGTCGAAGCCGGCGGAATGCCCCATCGCGATCACCCAGTCGCCCGCTTGGAGGGGTTTGGATTCGCCGCGCTCGATGAAGGGCCAAGGGCCTTCATCCGTGATTTTGACCATCCCGATGTCCTTGGAGAGGTTGGCTCCCAGGACCTTGCCGTGGACCTGCTTACCGTCCGGAAAGACGACCTGGACCTCCTCCGCGCCCTCGATGACGTGGGCGGCAGTGAGAATCAGGCCGTCGGCGGTGGTGATCACCCCGGAGCCGGAAGCCCCGGAATCCGGGGAAATCAGGGCCACCGTCACGGGCATCGCTTTGGTTGCCACGGCGGAGATTTTCTGTTCGAGCTTGCGCACGTCCTCGATCGTGGCCACCGGCTCCCGCGCCCACGCCGGGAAAAACAGCGCCGCCGCGAGGGCTGCACCGGCTATTCCATGGAAAAATCTTTTGTGCTTCATCGCTTCGTCACACGTCGAAGCGATACCGTGCACCATCTTCGTCTGAGTCGGCACATCGCCATCGCTTCTGCGGATCATCCGCTGTAAATTCTCCAAGTCCATGCCGAATCCACCTTCGAAGGAACCGGGCAAACCCACCGGCAAAGCCGCCGACAAGCGCTCTACCAACCGCAAGAAGCCCCCGGAATCCAAGCCGTCCGCGCTGGGCACGGTGATTCTGTTTTGGCCCTTTCTGATTTTCCACCGCCTGATCAAGCCGCTGCCGGGGGCGATGCGCCTGCCGCTGCGCTTCGCGGGGGATCTGGCCATCGCCGGACTGTATGCCGCCCTGATCATGGGCACTTTCTACTACATCCGCGCCCGGCCCTACGACATGGCGAAGGTCGCGGAGATGCCGCAGCGGACGATCGTCTATGACCGCCGCGGCGAGGAACTGGGCCGGATCCACGGCGAGAAGCGCGACGTGGTGGACATCGCGAACGTCTCGCAGGACTTCATTTTCGCGATCGTGGCGCGCGAGGACAAACGTTTCTACAAGCACGGCGGCGTGGACTGGGTGGGCGTCGGGCGGGCGATGGTGGAGAACTTCAAGCGCGGCGGGGTCGAGCAGGGTGCCTCCACGCTGACCATGCAGCTGGCCCGCAACAGCTTCCAGCTCAAGCTGCCGTGGCTGGATTTCGCGCCGAAGCTACAGGAACTCGACCGCAAGATGCTGGAGGTGGCGGTGTCCTTCCGGATCGAGTCCGCCTATCCCGGGGACGAGGGCAAGCAGTTGATCCTGCAGCACTACGTGAACCGGATTTTCTGGGGCCACTCGATCCGCGGGATCGAGGAAGCGGCGCGAACCTACTTCGAGAAGAATGCGAAGGATCTGACGCTCTCGGAGGCCGCGCTGCTGGCGGGCATTGTCCGCGGTCCGAACGCCTTCTCCCCTTTCAACGACATCGGGCGGGCGAGACACGAGCGCGACACCACGCTCGATAGCATGGTGCGGGAGGGCTTCCTGCCGCCGGACCAGGCGGAGGCCGCAAAGAAGGAAGCGATCACCATCCGCCCCGAATGGAAGCGCATCTTCCACGACAGCTATGCGATGGACGCGATCCGCCGCGAGCTCGAGCGGATCCTGGAAGAGGAAAACATCGAGATGGGCGGCCTGAAGATCCGGACCACCATCGACCACCTGATCCAGCAAAAGGCGGAGGAAGCGCTGGATGCCAAGCTCCGCCAGGTCGAGCGCTCGCCCGGCTACCCGCACCAGACGCGGGCCAAGTGGAAGGAACTCCCGGCCGATGGCAAGACCCCGCCGCAGTACATCCAAGGCAGCGTGGTCGCGATCGAGAACTTGACCGGAGCAGTCCTGGCGGTGGTCGGCGGACGCGATGCCGACGAATCGAAATTCAATCGTGCGATCCAAGGCCGCCGCCAGATCGGCTCGGTCTTCAAGCCCTTCGTCTATCTTGCAGGCTTCGATGCGGGGCTGCGGCCGGACACGCTGATCAACGATGGACGCCTGATCCGCGGCGAAATCGCGGGCGCGCGCGGCTGGTCGCCGGATAACTCGGACGGCAAGTATGGAGGCTTCCTGCCCGCTGCCACCGGCTTGATCCGCTCCCGGAACACCATGTCCGTGCGGGTGGGCAACCGGGCGGGAATCGAACAAGGTCGCGGAGGTCTCGGAGTCCGTGGGCTTCCAGACGGCGATGCCGAAGAGCCCGATCTCCTTCCTCGGCTCATGGGAAGCCAGCACCTACGAGGTCGCTTCCGCCTACACCATTTTCCCGAATGGCGGCGTGCGCTACGCCCCGCGGGTGATCGACGAGATCCGCGACCGCGATGGCAATGTCCTCTACAAGAACCCGCAGCTCTCCTACGTCGCCACCCGCTCCGGCTCGGCTTGGTCCGTCTCGAACATCCTGCGGGAAGTCACCGAGCGCGGCACCGCCGCTTCCGTGAAATCGCTCGGCTTCAACAAGCCCTGCGGCGGCAAGACCGGCACCACCAACGAGTATCGGGATGCTTGGTTCGCGGGCTACACATCCAGCATCACCTGCGCCGTGTGGGTCGGCCTCGACACACCCAAGAAGACCATCGACCGCGGCTACGGTTCAACCCTCGCGCTGCCGGTGTGGGTGGAGGTGATGAAGACCGCCGACAAGCTGGGCTACAAGGCGGAGGGCATCAAATCCCAGCTCTCCTTCACCGAGTGCCGGCTCTGCCGCGAGTCCGGCAAGCGGGCCACCGCCGGTTGCGAAACCGCGGGGCTGGCCTATACCGACAGCGTGCCGGAAGACATCCTGCCGGCTGCAAACGACCTTTGCCCGATCCATCCCGCCAAGGCCCTGGCCGTGAATGCCGACGATGCCGAAATCCCGAAGGCACAGGCCATTGATGAAATTCCCAAGGCCCAAGCGGTCGAAGAAGGTCCCATCGTTGAGGAGGAAGAAGCGCCGCTCAAAGCCATTCCCGTCGATGAGTGAGTACAAGAAGGGGCCAGGCGTCGGGGGTCAGGGGCCAGATCCGGAGTTTAACGTTCGTATCTGACGCAAATGGCATCCTGGCGCACGACTCGCAAAATCCCGGCCTGGCTGGCGTGGATGCCGGAGTGGCTGCGTACTTTCCTGCGCTGGTCGTTCTTCGCGGGCATGGGTGCGGCGATCATCGCCTTCATCGTCTGCCTGTATTTTTTCTCGGAAGCCTCGCGCTTCGATCTCTCGGAAGTCGGGAAGATGCCAGCACGGACGCTGATCTTCGACCGCAATGGCCGCGAGCTCGGCGGAGCGGGCGGCAACAACCGGCGCTTGATCACCCGCAGGGATCTGCCGGATTTCCTGGTGAATGCCCTGCGCGCCCGCGAGGACGCCCGCTTCTTCGATCACTGGGGAGTGGATTTCCGCGGCCTCGCGCGGGCCACGGTGCGCAACGTGAAGGATGGCGAATTCACCCAAGGTGCCTCGACCCTGACGATGCAGCTCGCCCGCAATACCTACGGCGAGGACCACAAGCAGCTGAAGGCGAAATCGATCCACCGCAAGCTGCTGGAGATCGCGCTGACGCTGCGGATCGAATCGCACTACAAGAAGGACGAGATCCTCGCGCACTACCTGAACCGCATCTACTTCGGCGCCGGTTGCCATGGCGTGGACCAGGCCGCGCGGACTTACTTCGGCAAGCCGGTCTCCGAGTTGAACGAGGCCGAGTGCGCGATGATCGTGGGCATCATCCGTGGCCCGCACATCTTCTCGCCCTTCCGCAATCCCGATGCCGCGAAGGAGCAGCAGGAGCAGACGCTGGCCCGCATGAAGGCGATGAAGCTGGTCAGCGAGGCGGACGCCGAACGCATCCGGAAGATGCCGGTCAAGATCGTCCCGCAGGAACAGCGCACCTCGGAGCGAACTTACGTGCTCGAAGCCGTGCAGCGGGAACTGCAGGAGATCATCGACGATGAGGACATCCGGGACGGCGGGCTGGTGGTGCGCAGCACGCTCGACAGCGGCTGGCAACTGCGGCTCGAAACCGACCTCGGCGAGGCCCTGCAGAAGATCGAGCAATCGCAGAGCTGGCAGTATCCGGCGCTCGGCGCGCACCAGCCCGGCCAGGAGCCCGCCTACCTCCAGTGCGCCGCCGTGACCTTGGAGACGAAGACCGGCGGTATCTTGGGCTTGGTCGGCGGGCGTGATTACGGGGATTCGCGCTTCGACCGCAGCACCGGCGCGCGCCGCGATCTCGGAGCCGCCTTCGAACCTTGGATCGCCGCCGCCGCCGCCGAGCGTGGCAAGCTGGTGCTGCCCGGCAAGCCGGTCCAAACCGGCCGCCAGATCGGACCGAAGGAGACGGCCCGGATCGCCAAGCGCTGCGGCATCACCGGGCCCTTCCAAGAGACCGAAGACCTCTTCCGCGGGATCGCCGCCGCCACGCCGATGGAACTGGCGACGGGCCTCGCGACGCTTGGCAACGAAGGCAATCGCCCGAAGCCCTTCCTGATCCAGACGATCGCCGCTGCCGACGGCAAGCTGCTCTATGAAGCCAAGCCGGCACTCTCTCCCGCGATCGGCCGCCAGGCGGCCAAGGAGGCTGCGACGCTTCTGGAAAGCAACGCGGGCACCCGCGTCTACGGCGGGGCCACCGGTTCGGGGCGCGATGCCTGGCTAGCGCGCTTGGGGCCGAAGGGTTCCACGGCGATCTGGGTCGGCTTCGACCAGCCGCAGAAGATCAGCTCGCCCGCGCAGTTGGACGAGGTGCTGGCGGATATTGCGAAGCGGCTGGGGAACTGAAGTTCCAAGTGCCAAGGGGGAAGTTCCAAGTAAGAAGTTCCAAGTCCCAAAAAAGGCAGGAACAATCCCTGCGGGCCGCTGCCGAGGGCTGTTCCTTGGTACTTGGAACTTCGGTCCTGCCTTCCTTGGGACTTGGAACTTTTCACTTGGAACTTCCTACGTGAATCCACGAGCCGCTCCCGATCCTAACAGTCGATAGATCCCTCGCTAACAGCTTTGACTCGCCCGCGGCGCGCTGGCATTCTCCCGTGCGGATGAAGGCACTGCAATTCGAACAAGCCGTCGAATCGATCATCAAGCGCGACAAGCGCTTCGATCCGCTTGCCTACCTCTTTCTGAAAGAGGCCCTCGACTTCACCCTGAAACGGGCTGCGGACGGGAACGATGGCGAGTCCCGCCACGTGACCGGCACCGAACTCTGCCTCGGCTTCCGCGACCTCGCGGTCCAGCAGTTCGGGCCGATGGCCGGGACCCTGATGACCGAGTGGGGCCTGCGCGAGACATCCAACATCGGCGAGATCGTCTTCCACCTGATCGAGGAGCAGATGTTCGGCAAGCAGGACAGCGATACGATGGATGATTTCGAGGCGGTCTATGATTTCGAGGATGCCTTCGTGGTGCCGTTCCAGCCGAAGCGGAAGCGCGAGCGGGAATTGGTGAGGTGATCACGATCCGGAGCTTGGCATAAGCGAGAGCCCGGGATCAAAAGCGTGGTACGTGTGCCCTTTCAGGGCACGTCTCCCGTTGATTGCACACCCCGGGTTTCACCCTGACCTTTATACACAAGTCCGCGCTCCGGCATGAAATCCGCCGGTGCAGTTTGCGGGAAATAAATCTGTACGAGTGTTTGAAGCCCTGCACAATGCACGCGCTGTTGGATTTTTGGCGTGGCTGACGACATTACAGGCGAGTTCGGCAACGCGGATCTGAAGGATACGCGGCGCGACCGGCGCTTGCCCAAAGTCGCCGCGGCGCTCGCCGCCTTTCCTTCCAAAAGCATTGCCGCCGCCACCGGCGGCAGTGGCGAGATGACGGCGGCCTACCGCCTGCTCAATTGTCCCGACGTCACCGCCGCGGCCGTGCTGGCCCCGCACCGCGAGGCCACCATCGCCCGCTGCGCGGCGCACCGCCGCGTGGTGGTGTCGCAGGACACCACCGAGCTGGATTTCACGCACATGACGGCCACCACCGGTCTGGGCCCGCTCAACGACAAGAACCGCAAGGGTCTCTACCTGCACGCGCTTTACGCGGTCTCGGGCGAGGGCCTGCCGCTTGGCACCCTCGATGCGGCGATGATCATCCGCGATCCCGCCACCTTTGGCGATGCCAAGGTCCCGCACAAGCGGCGGCCGGGTAGTGACAAGGAAAGCCGGCGCTGGGTCGAAGGCTATGAAAAGACCAATGAAGTGGCCGTGCTGCTGCCGGACTGCGAGGTGATCTCGGTGGGCGACCGCGAGGGCGATATCTTCGAACTCTATGCCGCATGGCACGCTGCCGTGGAGCGGGGCGGCCCCTGCGCCGGGTGGATCATCCGCGCCAACCAGGACCGCGCCCTGACAGGCACGCTGCATGATAACCCGGCGAAGCTCTTCGCGGCGCTCGCCGCGGCACCGCTGCTCGGCACCCATTCCTTTGAAGTGCCGGCCTGGAAGGGCACCAAAAAGGTCAAGGGCAACCGGGTGCCCTCGCAGCGCAGCGCGCGCACGGTATGCCAGGAAGTGCGGGTGATGGAAGTCACCCCGCGCCCGCCCTACCGCAAGGGCGTCAAGCTGCCGCGGGTCTCCTTCTGGGCGGTGCTGGCGGAAGAACGCGATCCGCCGGACGGGGAAGATCCGGTGCGCTGGCTGCTGTTGACCAGCAAGCCGGTGGCGACCCTTGAAGAAGCGCTGGAGATCATCGGGCTTTACCGGCGGCGCTGGGACATCGAGGTCTTCCATAGGGTCCTCAAGACCGGCTGCCGGGTGGAACGCATCCAGCTCAAGAGCGGGCAGGCGCTGTGCAACGCGCTGGCGATCCATCTGGTGGTCGCGTGGCGGATCCTTTACCTGACTCATCTCGGGCGCGTGGTCCCCGACTTGCCCTGCGGCAGCGTGTTCGAGGAAGCCGAGTGGCGATCGGCGTGCGCCGTGGCCAAACGCGACAAGGCGGCGGGCGAGCCGTCGCTTGCCGAGTTCATCCGCATCGTCGGCAAGCTCGGCGGCCACCTCGGGCGCAAGGGCGACGGGCCGCCCGGTGCACAATCCCTGTGGCAGGGGCTGGCTCGGGTGAGGGACTTCGCGTGCGCGTGGCGCGCCTTTCACGACGAGTGAAAGGGCCCCGGAGGAAGGCGGGCGGCTCAGCCGCACCGCCCGCCCGCGCGTGCCCGGATGACGCGTGCCACGCCGGAAGCGGAGGCCTCGTGCTGGCAAGCAGTGATCCACTCGCCGCCGTGACGAGCGACGGCCGCGCGGACTTGTGTATAAAGGTCAGGGTTTCACCCGGGGCTATCTACGGTCGCCCTTGCAGGGCGAAAGAGCCTTGGCTCAATCCGTGAAGTAGAGTCCAGCCCCGGGGACCGTTCGGCCGCACAGAGGACTGTGCGGACCACCTTTCAAGGCACTTTTTCTTCCGCTTTTAGGATCGGCTCGAGGACCTTCCAGATGTTGTCCGCGACCTTCTTCTGGCCTTCCACGTTCGGGTGGATGCGGTCGTCCTGATTCAAGGATTCCACTCCGCCCACCCCGTCTAACAGGAAGGGGACCAGTTCGGCTTTCTTGTCCTTCGCGACCTTCGGGAAGAGTTCCTTGAACTTGCCGGTGAACTCCGCGCCCATGTTGTCCGGCATCTGCATGGCGGCGACGAGCACCTTCATTTCCGGCGTTTTGGCCCGGGCCTTGTCGATGATCCCGGCGAGATTTTCTTCGGTCTGCCCGGGCTTGATGCCGCGCAGGCCGTCATTTCCGCCCAGTGCCACCACCAGCACCTCGGCCCCGTCCTTGCCCAGCGCCCAGTCGATCCGCCGCAGGCCGCCCGCGGTGGTATCCCCGCTGACGCCGGCATTTGCCACGGTGTAGGGTAGCCCGGCGGCGTCGATTTTCTTTTGGAGCAAGGCCGGGTACGCTTCCTGCGGGTCGAGACCGTAGCCGGCGGTAATACTATCGCCCAAAACGACGATCCGCTTTTTTCCACCGTTTGCATTTTGCGCAGGTGCGGGGAATAGTGCGGAGAAGTTCAAGAGCAGCACCCAGAACGCAAAGGTTTTCCAAGATGTCATCCGTTTCTCCCTCCAGCCTGAACCAAGAGCCGAAGCCTGTCAAACGACCCATCCTCGAAGTGCGGGATCTGAAAAAGGTCCACCGCACCCATACCCACGAGCTAACCGTGCTGCGCGACGTGAACTTCTCCCTCGAGGAGGGCGACACCTGCGCGATCATCGGACCATCCGGCAGCGGCAAGACGACCCTGCTAGGCCTCTGTGCGGGACTCGACAATGCGACCAGCGGCAGCGTCCTGCTGGACGGCAACGCGATGGAAGACCTCAGCCAGGACCAGCGCGCCGCCCTCCGCAACCGCCTGGTCGGCTTCGTTTTCCAGAGCTTCCAGCTGATTCCCACGCTCACTGCGATCGAGAACGTGCTGGTCCCGCTGGAATTGCGCGGCGAATCCGGGCGCGACAAGGAGGCGGCGGAACTTCTTAGCCAAGTCGGCCTCGGCGACCGGCTCGACCACTACCCGCTCCAGCTTTCCGGCGGCGAGCAGCAGCGCGTGGCACTCGCCCGGGCGTTCATTCACCGGCCCAAGATCCTCTTCGCCGACGAGCCTACCGGCAATCTGGATGCCGAAACCAGCGGCCCGATCGTCGAGATGCTGTTCCGCCTCAATCGCGAGGCGGGCACCTCGCTGGTGTTGGTGACCCACGATCCCGCGCTGGCGGCGAAGGCACACCGGGTGGTGAAGATGAGCGGCGGAACCATCATCGGGGAGGAAATCCATGGCAGCCGCTGATCCCAAGCCCCTGCCGGGCAATCTGCTGGCGGCGCTGTTCCATCCCTGGACCTGGAAGATGGCGTGGCGGGACAGCCGCTCGCAGCGCTTGCGGCTGGTCATTTTCTCGCTGGCCATCGTCTCGGGCATCGCCGCGCTGGTGGCGATCCATTCGCTGAAGGCCAGCGTCGAGAAGGGCATCGGCACGCAGGCGAAGGCCCTTTTAGGCTCGGATATCCAGATCACTTCGCGGCGCGCGATTTCCGATGAGGATTTCGCGAAGATCTCCGGCATGGCCGCGCGCGTCAGTCGCGAGACCAGCTTTCCCTCGATGGTGAAGTTTCCGGGCGGTGCGACGCGCTTGTTGCAAATCCGCGGCATCGGCGGGGCCTATCCATTCTACGGGAAGGTCGAGACCACACCGGCGGATGCGTGGCAGCGACTGCAGGGCGAGCCGGGCATGCTGTTGGAACAAGCGCTGCTCGACCAATTCCAAGCCAAGCCGGGCGACATCCTTGAACTGGGCGACCTGAAGCTGCCGATCCTGGGCGTCGTCAACAAACCCGCGCCGCGCTCCAGCCGGTTCAGCGGCTTTGCTCCGGAGGCCTACGTGCGTTTGGCCGATGCCGAGAAATCCGGCCTGCTCGGCACCAACAGCATGAGCTCGCACGCGGTGCATCTGGAACTCAAGCCGGGTGTCTCTGCCGAGAAGATCAAGGGCAGCATCAAGGCTTCGTTTCCCGATAATCCCTGGAGACTCGAAACGCCCGACGACCGCCGCGAGAACCTGGGCGACGCGCTGGATAACTTCCAACAGTTCCTCGGGATCATCGCGCTCGCTTCGCTGGTGCTCGGAGCGATCGGCGTGGCGGGGGCGGTGCACGCCCACGTCAGCCGCCGCGTGCCGACCATCGCGATCCTGCGCTGTCTCGGTTGCCCGCGGCATCTGGCCTGCGCGATCTACTTCGCCCAAGCCGGCGCGCTCGGCCTGATCGGCGCGCTGGTGGGTGCGGCGCTGGGCATCGCGCTACAGACCGGGGTGCTGTATTTCTTCCGCGGGGAGATGCCCTTGGAGATCGATCCCTCGCCCGAGTGGAGGGTCGTGGCGGAGACCACGGCGGCGGGCTTCCTGGTTTGCTGCGGCTTCGCCCTGCTGCCACTGCTGAAGATCCGCCGTATCTCCCCAGCCGTCACGCTACGCGGCGGTGCCACGCTGGAAGGCCGGCCGCTGCGCGCGCTGCCGCTTTACCTTCTGTTAGGCGGCCTGCTGGTGCTGCTGGCGGTGAACGAGGACCGCGATTGGAAGCGCGCGCTGGCGCTGGTCGGCGGTTTGGCGGCGGCCTTCGCTGTCCTGGCACTGGTGGCGCGGACGCTCATGTTCATCACGCGGCGCGTGGTCCGGCCGGGCTGGCCCTATCTGCTGCGCCAGGGCATCTCGAATCTCCACCGGCCCAGCAACCAGACCCTGCTCTTCCTGCTCTCGCTCGGCCTCGGGACCTTCCTGCTGGTGACAATCCTTCTCACCGGCCAGCAGATCCGCAAGCGGCTCGACATCTCGCATTCCGCAAACAGCCCGAATCTCTATCTGGTCGATGTCCAACCGGACCAGGTGCAGGGGGTGAAGGATGTGCTCTCCAAGCAGGGCCTGCCGCTGCTGGAGGCCGCGCCGATGGTGACCATGCGCATCGAATCCATCCGCGGCGTGCCGGTGCGCGAGGCGAAGAACGTGCCGCGCTGGGTCGCCCGCCGCGAGTTCCGCTCCACGTATCGCGACTTCCTCAATCCCACCGAAACCATCATCGCCGGGGAATGGGCCAAGACCCTGCCGCCCGGCGGCGGTCCCGTGCCGCTTTCCCTGGAAGAGCAGATCGCCAAGGACATGGGTCTCACGGTCGGCGACGACATCAGCCTCGACGTCCAAGGCGTCCCGGTCGCCGCGCGAGTTACCAGTATCAGGAAAGTCGATTGGAGCCGCTTCAACCTGAACTTCTTCATGGTCTTCCCGCCTGGAGTTTTGGAGGACGCTCCGGGTTTCCACGTGGTGACGACCAAGACTCCGACGCCAACCGCTTCCGGCGAATTGCAGCGCGCGCTTGTCGAACAATTTCCGAATATCTCGGCGATCGATCTTACACTTATCTTGGAAACCGTTCGGGATATCCTCGGGAAGATATCCGGGGTGGTAGCCGTACTGGCCGGTTTCACCGTGCTCGCGGGCCTCCCGATCCTGATCGGCACCCTGCTCAATGGCCGCGACCTGCGCCTGCGTGAAAGCGTGCTCTTGCGCACCTTGGGCGCCTCCGCCCGGCAGGTGCGGGCGATCCTGGTGATCGAATATGCCACCCTCGGCCTACTCTCGGCGCTTACCGGGGTGCTGTTGGCGGTTGGGGCGAATGCGGGTCTGGCAGTCTTTCTGTTCAAGGGAGACCCCTGGCCGGACCCGGCCCTGCTGATCGGGGCTTTTGCCTCCGCGACCGGGCTTTCGGTGGTTGGCGGGCTGCTTTTGAGCCGCGGCGTGTGTCACCATCCGCCGCTGGAAATCCTCAGAGGCGGCGCTTGATCGCTTGAACATCCCACAACCGTGGGGATGGCCAAGAGTGATGTTCAACGATGGGGCGAACAAGGGCTTCGGCCTTCTCAGGACAACGGTGCGACGACGGCATTTTCCCAGCCCGCCGCCGGACTCCCGCCGGCGGGCTTTTCCGTTAGCGCGATCACGTAAGCGCGATCCCGGAATAGCCGCCCCCGCGGATTGCGTCATGATGCTACCCATGAACCGCACACTGCTGCCCCTCTTCACGGCGATCCTTCCGCAACCCCGGACCGGTGCGACGGGGGCCCGGCACTGACCCGGACTTCAATTTTCCAGGATGTTCCGCAGATGAGGCTGCGGATCCGTTTTCAAGGTCGTGTCCGCTAGGCCACCATGGCTGGATTTACGGCGAATGGCCGCGACCTTGGAAACCCATTTTTCCCCGCTGAACCCGCTCTGCCGGTGCCGTTTCCGCAGCGCCGCCAGCCCGATCCGGAGGAGGGTGCCGGAGACAGCGCCGCAGCCTGTCCCGGAGCCCTTGGCGGGGGCGGAGCGGGGGCAGAGTAGTCCAATCCCCTACCCCGGCTACAAAACGGGGTAAAACCGCTCGCCAGTGCCGCTTGCACTGTTGCGCTTCCGGGTGTATGGCCTGCGCCCCGGCAGCAACTCCGGTGCCCTACCTGCCCAACACATGATCAAGTGGATCCTCCAGAAAATCGTCGGCTCGAAGAACCAGCGTGAAATCCGCCGGATCCGTCCGACCATCGAGCGCATCAAGGAAATCGAGGAGGCCCTGCAGCGGGAACCCGAGGAAAAGCTCCGGGAAATGACCGCCAAATGGCAGGGCGAACTCTCGCGCTACCATGAGCTGACGGTCGCGACGAAGCCGCAACTGGAGCGGATGGAGCAGGCCGGGATCGACGAGGCGGCGGCCTACATGACCAGCCGTCTCAACCGCCTGCGTGAAGATTTCCCCAGCCTTCCCACCAAGGTCGAGGCTACGGCCGCCGGCGTGGAAGCGGCCAAGGCGGCCTTCCACGAGGTCGAGGGCGAATTCATCCCCCTGCGCGCCAAGTATCTCGAAAAAATCCTGCCCGAGGCCTACGCGGTCGTGAAGAACGGCGCGCGGCGGATGTGCGGCAGCACCATCGACGTCTGCGACCAGCCCTTGCAGTGGGAAATGGTTCACTTCGACGTGCAGTTCGTCGGCGGCATCGCGATTCACCGCGGGATGATCGCGGAAATGATGACGGGTGAAGGCAAGACGCTCGTCGCGACCCTGCCAACCTACCTGAATGCCCTCACCGGCATGGGCGTGCACGTCATCACGGTGAACGATTACCTGGCACGACGCGACTCCGAGTGGATGGGCTCGCTGTTCAAGTTCCTGGGCCTGTCCATCGGCTGTATCCAGAACCAGATGCCGCCTTGGGACCGCCGCCAGCATTACGCCTGCGACATCACCTACGGCACCAATTCGGAATTCGGCTTCGACTACCTGCGCGACAACGGCATGGCCTCCACCCGCGACGAGCAGGTGCAGCGCGGCCACTACTTCGCGGTCATCGACGAAGTGGACTCGATCCTGATCGACGAGGCCCGCACGCCGCTGATCATTTCCGGTCCTTCGTCCGTATCGACCCACCAGTTCGACAAGTACAAGCCGGCGGTGGAGCAGATCGTGCGGCAGCAGACCGCGCTCTGCAACGAACTGGTGGCCGAGGGCAAGAAGCTCCACGAAGAAGGCGACCTGCCGGCGGCCGGCCGTGCGCTCTTCAAGGTCAAGCTGGGCCAGCCGCGCAACCGCCAGCTCATGCGCATGATGCAGGAGCCGGATATCCGCCGCCTGCTGGAGAAGACCGAGCTATCCTTCTATCAGGACGCGCAGAAGAAGGAACTCTTCGAACTCAAGGAAGAGCTGTTCTTCACCATCGACGAGAAGAGCCACGACTCCGACCTGATGGAGAAGGGCCGCCACTTCCTGTCCCCGGATGATCCGGATTCCTTCACCCTGCCGGATATCGGCACCCTCTTCGCCGAGCTCGAGGCGGACTTCACGCTCAACGACGAGCAGCGCGCCGAGCGCAAGGAGCAGCTCCAGCAGAAGCTCGATCTCCAGGCGGAGAAGATGCACAACATCTCCCAGCTCCTGAAGGCCTACTGCGTCTACGAAAAAGACGTCCAGTATGTGGTGAAGGAAGGCAAGGTCCTCATCGTCGATGAAAACACCGGTCGCGAGATGGCCGGACGCCGCTGGTCGGACGGCCTGCACCAGGCGGTCGAAGCCAAGGAAGGCGTGGCGATCGAGAAGGAGACCCAGACCTTCGCCACCATCACCATCCAGAACTACTTCCGCCTCTACGAAAAGCTGGGCGGCATGACCGGCACAGCCGAGACGGAAGCCGCGGAGTTCTCCGACATCTACAAGCTCGACGTGCTGCCGATCCCGGCGAACCGGCCGAACCAGCGCAAGGATCTCAACGACCAGGTCTTCAAGACCCGCCGCGAGAAGTACAACGCGGTGATCAAGAAGATCGAGGAAGCCCACGCCAAGGGCCAGCCGGTCCTCGTCGGCACCGCCTCGGTGGATGCCTCCGAAACGGTGGCGCGCATGCTCAAGCGCAGCAAGATCCCGCACACGGTGCTGAACGCGAAGTTCCACATGCAGGAAGCCGAGATCATCGCCAAGGCCGGCCAGCGCGGCGGCGTGACGGTCTCGACCAACATGGCGGGCCGCGGCACCGACATCAAGCTGGGCGAGGGCGTCGCCGATCTCGGCGGCCTCTTCGTGATCGGCACGGAGCGCTACGAGTCCCGCCGCGTGGACCG
Organism: Luteolibacter sp. Populi; assembly: GCF_040801775.1. Classification (GTDB taxonomy): domain Bacteria; phylum Verrucomicrobiota; class Verrucomicrobiia; order Verrucomicrobiales; family Akkermansiaceae; genus Haloferula. Next base: position 178,313 of record NZ_CP161812.1, on the reverse strand, counting down.
CCAGCTCCGCGGCCGCTGCGCCCGCCAGGGCGACCCGGGCCTGAGCCAATTCTATATCTCCTTCGAGGATGACCTGATGCGGAACTTCGCCGCGGCGGATCGCATGACCTCGATGATGGAGCGCTTCGGCATGCAGGAGGGCGAGGCCCTCGAGCACGCCTGGCTGAACAAGTCGGTGGAGACCGCCCAGAAGCGTGTCGAACAACGAAACTACACCTGGCGCAAGCGGGTGCTGGAGTTCGACGACGTGATGAACAAGCAGCGCGAGGTGGTCTATGGCTACCGCAACGAGGTGCTGAGCACCGAGGAGCCGCGCGACCTCGTGATCGAGATCATCGAGAAGGTGATCCCGGCCAAGGTCGAAGGCTTCCTGGCCGACCGCGACGACGCGAACCCGGACTACAACGAGTTGCTGCACTGGGTGAATGCCACCCTTCCGATCCGCATCTCGCAGGAAGACCTGACCAGCAAGTCCGCGGAAGAGATCGCGAATTTCCTGATCCAGCGGGTCAAGGAGACCTATCAACTCCGTGTCGGTGGCCTTCCTCCCGAGATCCTCGAAATGGAAGAGCGGCGCATGATGCTCGCGGCGATCGACCGCCAGTGGCAGGCGCACCTTTACAACATGGACGCGCTGCGCGAGGGCGTGCACCTGCGCGCCCAAGGTCAGAAGGACCCGCTGGTCGAATACAAGAACGAGGCCTTCGAACTGTTCTCCCTGCTCATGGCGAACATCGAGCACGAGGCGCTTCAGAACCTCTTCCGCTCCGCCGGCAATCTGGAAGCCATCCTGCAGCAGCTTCACGGCATGCCGCAGGAACTCCAGAGCGCCGAGACGCCTGAGCCGATCAGCCGCTCGAACATCGCCGAGACCGGCAGTTCCGGGCATATGTTCGTCGAGGATCCGGATGCCCCCGAGATCAAGCTGAACCTGCCCAAGCGCCGCCCGCCGAGCTTCGACATCAACCAGATGGGCCGCAATGCGCCCTGCCCCTGCGGCTCGGGCAAGAAGTACAAGCAGTGCTGCGGCAAGGAGGCGTAAAGCCGACTCCCCTAATTCTCAATAAAGGCGGAGAGGAAACTCTCCGCCTTTTTTGATGCTTATCGAACCACCTGGGCAACGATGACGCGGGCTCCCCCCCCCAGCCTATCCGAGCAACCAACGAGACCCCTTATGTTCCTTCGTTTGCGAAACGACATTATCCGGAGCTGAAAGTTGTTTTCAATCGCGCCCGCGGCGGTAGCTTTTCTGCTAATGAAACCCCCACCAGTCCCGGCGGATGTTGTTAGTTGGGTCCGAAAAATATTTCGCGGAAGCTCTCCCTGGTTCCCCAGTGTCCAGAACCATCTCTTGACACCACATTCATTGAGCATCTATCCGAGCATTCGTCCCCGCGAAAACTCGAATCGGGATGGACTGTTAGAATCGACACCCACTTCTTGGGCGGCATGCGCCATTTCCACAACAAATGGGAGATCGGGGACATCGGAATCTTGATGCATTTCCGTTACAATGGAGCCACGATTCGATCAAAAGCAGCCACTCTTCAATCCAAGCGTCTCTACCCCCGAGGGAAGCAAGTAATTGAAGATCTGGAAATTGATTATCGGATTGGATTCGGGCGGCTCAGCGATCCCGAGGACGCCAAAGTCCCGCTCTACCACGCCACCAAATTTGAGTTCGATTTGGAATGCAAATATGGAGCTCTTGAAGCTCACAGCGAGCAGATGAAAGCCATCGAGCAATATGGAGAGATGAGCAAGATTCCGGTATTTTATCAGTTCTACAATCCATTGATATTACCGTTCACTCAGGAAGTCCCATTAATCTCCGACGCTTGCTCTCATCCTTTGAAATTTGGAACCCGTGTCGTCCCAGCTGTCACGGTTCATGAAAAACTCAGCACTAAAGCAAAGAATTACTCACCGAGTGTCGCCGACCTGGGAGGAACCAAGGGGCGAGCATTTGGTTGGAGTCTTGAGCATTTTGTCGCCGATCTAATGCTTCGATGCAAAGAGGGATACATCTACGAGGACATTCGAGATGAGGAAATTTTCAACCTTTTCAACAGGAGAAGTGGAGCCATTGCGGCAGCGTTTGCCGTAGTCATCGAGCCACCCGGCAGCAGATGAAATGCTGGCCGTTGTTGGATCAGGTCGACAGATGCCCGCGCTTGCTCTCAGAGACAAATCCGGGATCGAGTGGCATTAGAATCGTATCTCGGCAATTCTTCGAAAATGGCTGTCATCGATACATTTCTGAAATTAATGGTGGAGAAGCGGGCCGAGAGGCTGGTGCTGGTCTCCGACGCGGTTCCGTATCTCTTGAAGGCCGGCGAGACCATCGAGCTTTCGATGCCCGCGCTGCGCGGTGACATGCTGCGGCGGATCGAGGGCGAGATCACCGGCCAGGAGCCGTCCGACGCCCGCCGGGAAGGCCGCTTCCAAGGAGCGGACCAGACCGAGTTTGGTTACCACATTCATCCATCCGGGGAGGAGCGGCGGATCGAGATCCACGCCTCGGGTGCCCCGCACCCGGTCGAGATTGCCAGGGCGGATGATCCGGTGGAAAGCGCCGTGGCAGCCCAGATGAATCCGCCCGCAGCGGCTTCACCGGTGATGCCCGCAACTGCCCGGACCGGAACGGACTTGCTCGCCACGATCGATCAGGCCATCTCGGGGGAGACTTCCGATATCTTTCTCTCCTCCGGCAAGCCGCCGCGGGTGCGCCGGAGAGGCCTCATCTCCCGCATCGACGCCAGCCCGCCCGATGCCGCGCAGATCCTCCAGTTGCTTCCCGATGATGCGACCCGCCGCGAGTTCGAGCAGACCGGCAGCACGGACTTCGCCGTGCGCTGGGAGTTATCCGAAGGCAGCCGTCGTTTCCGCGTGAATGTCTTCCGCCATCTCGATGGGGTGGCCGCCGCGCTCCGTCCGATCCGCCTGCGCATCCCCTCTCTCGCCGAGCTGAATCTTCCCGATTCCCTGCTCGATCTGGTCTCCTTCACCGGTGGCCTCGTGCTAGTGACCGGAACCTCGGGATCGGGAAAATCGACCACGCTCGCCGCGCTGATCGATCACCTCAATCGCACCCGTGCGCGGCACGTCATCACGATCGAGGATCCCGTCGAGTTCCAGCACCGCGAGGTCCAGTGCCTGATCCACCAGCGGGAAGTCGGATTGGATGTCGAAAGCTTCAGCGCCGGCCTGCGCGCCGCCCTGCGCGAAAATCCGGACGTCATCCTGTTAGGTGAACTCCGTGATCTCGATACCATCTCCGCCGCCCTCACCGCCGCCGAAACCGGGCACCTTGTCTTGGCAACCCTCCACTCCGGGAGCGCCAGTTCCGCGGTCAATCGCATCGTCGATGTCTTCCCGGGTCACCAGCAGCAACTCATCCGCGTCCAGCTTTCGACCTCGCTCCGCGCCGTCCTCTCGCAACGCCTGGTGCCCACCCGCAGCAAGAGCATGATCCCGGCGATCGAAAAGCTCATCGTCACTCCCGCCGTCGCCAGCGGCATCCGGGAGGGCCACGACCACTATCTCCGCAACGCCATGTTGACCGGCGGAGACGAAGGCATGATCACCCTCGAACGCTCGCTCGCGACCATGGTCCGCAAGGGCACCATCGACCTCGAAACCGCCACCCGCCACGCCGTGGATCAGCAGGCCTTGGCGCATCTACTGGAGTGAAGGCGTTGACCCGAGGACTACCTCAACAGGTGTCCTTTCTTGACATTTCGGTTAACCGGAATGCACAACACCATTGTGCAACATCCCATCCTTACCTTCGGCATCTCCTTATTTACCGCGATCTCCGCTCAGGCCGCGACGGTCTTGGTCGTCGATATCTCGAATCCCGCGGCGGTGACCTTCACCTCCACCCCGAACTTTTCGCAGACGAATTCCAGCCTGAACATCGGAACCGCCGGATTCACGATCCGTAATTTCTTGGCCAGCCCGGCCTCCATCCCCTCCAGCACCCTCGGCCTCGGCAATCTGAGTCCGACCGGAAGCACCTTCGTCTACTCGGGCATGGCGACCTTCAGCTACGAGGCCAACGACGGAAATTTCACCTCGGCCAACGATCTGAGCGTCTTTTCCAACGGCGGTGGGCCAGGAGCCGCTTCACAGGTTTTCTCCACGGGCACCCGTGCTTTCAACGGCGTGCTGACGATCGATCTGAGCGCCTACGTTTCCTCGTTGCCGGCGGCAGGAGTCACCGGCGACGTGATCTCCGGTTACTTCCTGAGCGGGACGGCGGACCATGGCGAGACCGTGGGGCAATTCGTCGTGATTCCCGAACCGGGTTCCGTCCTTTTGGGTGGCTTGGGATTCCTGATCCTCGGCTTCCGTCGCCGTTCCATCCGCTGAACGGGAGGTCTCATGCCGGAAGTCACCCGGAACCGGTCGCGCAATCTCGCGCTTGATTCCACGTCGTCTCAGCTCCGGGTATACCACCAGGAATATCCAGCCGCTCCCAGCACTGCCACTCCGAGCACGAGGTCCACGGCGGTCCCTTTTGTGATTCCGATTAGAAAAAGACCGGCACCGGCAAGGAGGAGCCACACGAAGCCGATGACTCTTGCAATCACCTTGTCGGCATTCATCGCCGCGCCAAAAGCCAGGGTAGCGAGGCCGAGCCGCGTCGCGTAGCTCATCGGCTTCAGCCCGACGAGTTCGCCGAGGGGCAGGATATCAATCACGTCGAGTAAGGCTTCCATGGCACGGGGGGCAGAGGGAGTCGATGCACCGAGGCTCCTCAACGAAGCCGAAAACTGCAAGTTCTACCGCTGACTGGCATCGCCGGTTTCCTTCTGCCCTGACCTGCCATCCTCCTCTCGTGAAGCTCGCCCTGCACCGCTCCCTCCTCTTCTGGTTCGGCCTGTTTGGAGCGATGTTCCTCCTCTGGTCCTGGGTGGATTCGATGCACGCCATGGCCGGCGCAAGCAGGCACGTGGATATCAGGGAAGTTCATCCACCGCCGCACCCTTCGCCTCCTTGGGAACCCGGGGTAGGCGAATTCTACGGCCACACCGGCGGCCGGATCCAGCTTGCCTTCGTGGTTCGCGATCAGTCCGGCAATCTGAAAGTCGAGTCGCGCAAAATCACCATGGGCCGCCATCGCTTCGTCCCACCCGACTCACGCTGGTTTCCGCTGCCGGGTGTCTTCAAGGACGAACCTTGGCCTTTTCCCTCCGGAGCAAGTTACACCTTCACGATAATCAGCATCCCCCACTGGCTGGTGTTGCTCCTCTATCTCGCGGCTTGGTCGGCGGTCCTGACCTGGCGATCGAGACGCATGAGACGGATCGAACTTCGCTCCAGGCGTCCATTGCTCTGATCCCAAGTTAGGGCGGAGCATTTCGATGACGGCAGCGCGTCCCGTCCTTCAAAAGAGCAGCCCCCCCAGGACTCGAACCTGGAAAGACGGAATCAGAATCCGTAGTGTTACCATTACACCAAGGGGCTCTTTGATTTGGCGTCGCCGGGCGGACGCTAGGCCGATCTACTCTTCTTGGCAACCTTGGAAGATTGCCCACCCCCGACGGAGCTTTTGAAGAGCAGCCCCCCCAGGACTCGAACCTGGAAAGACGGAATCAAAATCCGTAGTGTTACCATTACACCAAGGGGCTCTTCGGCGTCGGAGCGCGGAAGCTAGGGCGCGGGATTTGGTTTGGCAATGCGGAATTTGGCGGGTTTTTCGGGCCCGGAGCGAACGAAACGCGGAGGCGCAGAGGCCGCGGAGAAAAGCGCAGGGGAACCAATCGTCCACCCCGCCTTTGCCCCGCGATCTCCTCCGCGGCCTCTGCGCCTCCGCGTTTCGTTATTCCCCGTCTCCACGCCGCCAGCCCGCTCCAAAAACCGTTAGGCTTCATCACGTGACATCCGGAAGAAATCTGAAATACTCCCCCTGTCCCGACCTTCAGACTTACCGAAGATGTTCCGGAAATCGCTCGCCCTCGCCCTGATCGCCGCCGCCGCTTGCCCCTCTTCTGCTTCTGCCGAAGAGAAGGCCCTGCGTGCCTTGCCCGTCGACCCTTCGGAGATCACTCCGGAAGGCAAAGCCAATCCTGCCGTGCCCGCCGCTCCGGTGACCCCGCCGCAGCCTGCCGCGGAGATCACGCCCCTGCCGCTCGGCACGGTCAAGGTGCCGCTGCCGAAGACCGGCATCAAGACCGACGCCCCGGACATCGCCAACCTCCCGACCGGCGAGGAAGCGGTGCGGCTCCAGATTTTCCTCGATCAATCGAACTTCGGCCCCGGCGTCATCGACGGCAAGCCGGGGCGCTTCACCGTGCAAGCGGTGGATTCCTGGAACGAAGTCCACGGCTACGCGCCCGGCGACCTCGGCCCGGTGCTCGAAGCCGCACGCAAGGCCGTGCCGCACCCCTTCGCCACTGCCACCGTCCCCGAGATCGCCGGCAAGTGGATCAACACCGGTCTTACCCACAATCGCGCCCAGCAGGCGAATGCGAAGCAGATGAGCTACCGCAGCGTCGCGGAGTTCATGTCGGAGCGCTTCCACACCGACGTCGAATTCTTGCTCGAAATCAACGGCTCCAAGAACACCTGGAGCGTGAAGCCCGGCACCGGCAGCCTGATCGTGCCGAACGTGAAGCCCTTCCTGCTCGAAAGCATCACCGGCAAGCGCTACGAGGCCGATCCCAAGATGTCCGAACGCCACGCCGTGGTGGACACCAAGAAAAACCAGGTCCGGATCTTCGAAGGTGCGCCGCCGGCCTTGCTGGTGGATGAAGATGAAACGGTTTCCGACAAGCCGATCCTGATAAAGGCCAAGGTCAAACCGAACGCGGCGCTGGTGGCCTCCTTCCCGATCACTCCCGGCAAGCCGCAGTTCATTCACCTCGGCGTCTGGAAGCTCAACAACAGCGTCGAACTGCCGGTCTGGCGCTTCGACAAATCGCTGCTCGAAACCGGCAAGCGCAGCAACGAGGCCCTCAACATCCCGCCCGGCCCGAATAGTCCGGTCGGCATCATCTGGAACGGCCTCAGCAAGCCGGGCATCGGCCTGCACGGCACTTCGGATCCCGAGACCATCGGCCGCGCCCGCAGCGCCGGTTGCATCCGCCTGGCGAATTGGGACGCGATCCGGATTCCCACCCTGATCCGCCCCGGCGCGACAGTGGAATTGCGGTGAGGTAGCAATCCCGCCGCCGCCGCCGACGGACGCCCCCCCTGGGAGCGCGGAGCCACCCGGCCCGCAGAGTGGTCCCTGTGGCCGACAGCATCGCGGAGGTCGAATGGATACCGCCGCCTTGACCGTGGCGGCACCAGGGTCGGGGGCTGCCACCGTGTTGCACACGCAAAGTTGTGGATAACGGCCGCCCCACCTCATCGTAGTCAGCGGTCACCTGACCCCCATCTTGAAACCAAGCCAGCTCCGACTCCTCTTCTGCGGCACCATCCTGCTCTACCTCGCCGGCGATCTCTTCGTCTTCACCGGCCCCTTGCGGCAGTGGAGCCGGCGGCGCTTGCCGGACAGCCCGCAGTCGATCGGGAAAGCCAAGGCCCAAGGCATCGTCGCGACCGTGAAGGGTCACCCCGTCTTCCTCCCGCAGCTCGAACGCGCAGCGAAGGAGCGCGCATGGCTGGCAGGAAAGACCTTCGGGTCCCTGACGCCCGCGCAAAGGAAACAGGAACGCCTCGCCGCCTTGGAAGAGCTGATCGATCACCAGTTGCTCCGCGCCGCCACCAAGGACTCCTCAGGAAATCTCGCCATCCCCGAAGCCCGCATCAATGAGTCCATTGCCCGGCTCGCCACCCGCTTCGGCGGCGCGGACAAGATGATGCAGGAACTCGCCGCGGAAGGCATCGACTCCGACAAAGAACTGCGCTTGCGACTCGGCGCGCGCCTTCAGCAGGAACAATACATCGCCAGCCAAATCCCCGCGGCCACGGAAGAAGAGGCCAACACCTGGCTCGCCGCCCATGCCAAGGAACTCGAGCGCCCCGGGCAAATCCGCGCCCGCCACATCTTCCTCTCCACCCAGGAACGCGATGCCGGCGAAGCGAAAGAAGCGCTTCAGAAGGCCCTTGATGAACTCCTCTCCAAGCGCCAGGACTTCGCCGCCCTCGCCACCTCTCTCAGCCAGGACGAACGCAGCAAGGCCGTCGGCGACGATCTCGGCTGGATGACAAAGTCACGCCTCCCCGCGGACTTCGCCACGCCCCTCTTCGCCCTTGAGTTGAACAAGCCCGGGCTGGTCAGGACCAAGCTCGGCTGGCATCTTGCCGAGGTGACGGAACGCAAAAACGCCGAACCTCGCAACGACAAGGAGGCACAAGCCGAAGCCCTGGCGGCGCTTACCGCCGTGAAGCGCCGGGACGGCGTGGCAGCCTTGCGGAAATCCTTGCGCGAGGACAACGCCGCGGCCATCCGCGTCTTCAGCGAGATGATCCCCGAATGAGGAGCCACCACGGATTCCGGGCCGCCGCCGCGGTCCTCTGCCTTGCCATGGCCACGGCCTGCCGTCGCGAGAACTCGCCGCGCGCCGTCTCGGTGGCGGAAGACGGTGCCCTCCACCTAACCCTGGCCACCTTCAACATCAAGTACGAGGGCGATGACTTCACCGGATATAAAGCTTGGCCGAATCGCATCCACGGCTTGCTGAAGACGATCCGCGGCATGAATCCGGATGTGCTCGGCGTGCAGGAGGCCCTCCACGGCCAGTGCGCCGATCTCTGGGCTTCCCTCCCCGACTACGCCTTCTACGGCGTCGGTCGCGACGACGGCAAGCGCCAGGGCGAATATGCCGGGATCTACTACCGCCGCGACCGCTTCGAGCGCGACGTCACCGAGCAGGGCACCTTCTGGCTTTCCGATACGCCGGAGGTTCCCGGTTCAAAAACCTGGGGCAATGGCTACCCCCGCGTGGTCACGTGGATCCGTCTGATCGACCGCGCCAGCTCAAAGGGCTTCTACGTTTTCAACACCCACTGGGACCACCAGAACCAGGCCTCGCGTGAGCGCGGCGCCCTGCTGATTTCACAACGCATCGACCAGCGGCAATTCAAGGACGAGCCGGTCGTGCTGCTCGGCGATTTCAATGCCGCGGCCGAAAATCCCGCCTTCGGCTACTTCACCGGCAAGCAGGTGAGCCTCTCCGGAGCGACCGCGAAGCCCTTGGAAAAGCCGCTGACCGATGTCTTCCGCGTGGTCGTGCCGCCGGGCGGCAAGAGCCAACAGACCCTACATCTCTGGCGACCGCTGGTGGACACTTGGCCGCGGATCGACCACATCCTGGTCTCGAAGGGGGCCAAAGTGGAAGCCACCGGCATCCAGCGGGTCACCAAGGTCGAGGACCGGCCCTCCGATCACTTCCCGGTCTGGGCACGGGTCAGCTGGCCCTGATCAGGAAACGGGTTTGGTTTTTCGGCTTTTTCTTTGTTTCTTTGGTGACTCCTTGCGCGCCTGGCAAGAAGCCGCTTGGTTGCGCGGTATTCCGAATCACCGATGAAAACCCTCTTCCGCACGCTCATCCCGCTTGCCGCCCTCACTGCCATCGCTTTCGCCGAGGATCCGTGGCTGGTCTTCGAAGGCAAGAACGGCCCCGGCAAGGGCAAGCACGTGGTCCTGATCAGCGGCGACGAGGAGTACCGCTCGGAGGAAGCCCTGCCGATGCTCGGCAAGATGCTGGCCGAGAAGCACGGCTTCAAATGCACCGTGCTCTTCGCCATCGACCCCGCGAACGGCACGATCAATCCCAAGGAGTCCACAAACGTTCCGAACGCCGCCGCGGTCGACTCCGCCGACTTCCTGATCCTCGGCCTGCGCTTCCGTGAATACGCCGACGCGGACATGAAGCACATCGTGGACTACGTGGAAGCCGGCAAGCCCTTGCTCGGCATGCGAACCTCCACCCATGCCTTCAATTACACCAAGAACAAGGACAGCGCCTATGCTTCCTGGTCCTTCAATTCCAACGGCGGCTTCGGCAAGAAGGTCCTTGGCGAAACCTGGATCAACCACCACGGCGACCACGGCAAGCAAAGCACGCGCGGCGTGATCGAAGAGGCCAACAAGAGCCATCCCCTGCTCACCGGCGTCAGCAATGTCTGGGGCCCGAGTGATGTCTATGGCGTGACCACCCTGCCCGACGATGCGAAGGTGCTCCTGCGCGGTGCGGTCCTCACCGGCATGAAGCCGGAGGACAAGGTCCTGGAAGGCAAGAAGAACGAACCGATGATGCCGGTCGCCTGGGTCCGCGAGCGCAAGTCCGAGAAGGGCGCCACGCAGAAGGTGATCTGCACCACCATGGGTGCCGCCACCGATTTCGTCTCCCCGGGCCTCGCTCGCTTCGTGACCAACTGCGTCTACTGGGGCACCGGCCTGCCAGTCCCGGCGAAGCTCGACACCGCGCCTGTCGGCAAGTTCGAACCGACGAACTTCGGCTTCGACAAATCCAAGCCCGGCGTGAAGCCCGCGGATTTGAAGTGACCGCATGGGAACGGGCGGCTCGTCCCTCGTCGAAGACCTCATCCTCTTCCAAAACAAGCTCATGGGCGACTGCCCATGAGCTTCTTTTTTGGCTCTCCGTCAGGCTTGCTGAAGCCCCTTCGAGGAAGCTCCCGATGCTGAGCGATGCCCCCCCTTTTGCGGCGCAGCCGCTTCGGAGCGCGACGGCTTGATTTCCTGTCCCCGCCTTTTCCTCACCACCGATCACTGATCACTCGGCACTCTGTCTTTCCCCGCGATCCCTCTGCGACTCCTCCTTCTTTTTTAAGGCCGTCACCGAGTTCCTCGTATCGTGCGCGGCTTCCTTAAAAAGTTAGGTCCAGAAACCCGTACTATCGGCAGCCTCCTACTAAATCTAGCGTAGTTTTCAATTTGACGTGGCCACCGGTGGTATGCACGCTTGTCGCATCGTTTGTGGTTTATGCGGTGCGTACAATGCGGCTCATTCAAGGACAAGGTGCTCGACTCCCGGATGTCGAAGGACGGCACCACCATCCGTCGCCGCCGCGAGTGCTTGGGTTGCACCTACCGCTATACCACTTACGAGCAGATCGAGCGGACCGAACTCCGCGTGGTGAAACGCGATGGCACCCGCGAGGCGATTCACCGCGAGAAGATCATCAGCGGCATGATCAAGGCCTGCGAGAAACGCCCGGTGTCGATGGACCGCCTCGACCGGGCCGTGGAAGAAATTCTCACCGAACTTCACCAGGACCACTTGTCCGAGGTCCCGTCCTCGAACATCGGTGCCAAGGTGATGGACAAGCTCCACCAGATCGATCCGGTCGCCTACGTGCGCTACGTTTCGGTCTACCGGCAATTCGAAGACGTCGGCGAATTCATCCGCGAGATCCAAGCCCTTGAGCGCCGCCCCTCCCGCGATCCGATGCAGCGCCGCCTCTTCAAAGACTGAATGACCCCTTCCCACACCTGCCCTGCTGTTCCCACCCGTAACCCCGCCCACACCCGCCTTAACTTGATCCGAAATACTCCGACGTGATTTCTCTAATCGGTTCCCGTCCCGCCATCCAGGTGGGTCGTCATCAAGTGATGAATTATGACACCGCCTGGCTGGCGGTGGCCATCCGCCGTGCTGCCAGCGCGGCAGACCGACACGACTTCCCCTTCGTCGACGAAATCCGCTTGGGCATCGAGAACTACCTCGAAACCAAGTGCCCGCTAACCCTGCTGCCCCTGCCCGATCTCTTCGAACGGGTGCGCCACATGCTGGTGCGGATCGGCTGCGAGACCATTGCCGAGAAGCTTGAAGCACTGGCTCCGCCGGTGCCGCTGTCGCTGGTCCGCCTCGCCAAGGAAGCGGGCAATGGCTTCGAGCTGGCCTTCTTCCGCTTGGTGAAGGAAGAGCTCGATGAACTCCACGCCGTCGGCGCGGAGGAGATCCGCTTCGGCGGATTGAAGGAAGCCGCGCAAGTGCTCTGCAATACCGACAAATGGGACGGCCGCTGCGACGCCGTGCTCGCGGATATCCGCAACTTCCTCGACGAGCTCGATCGCGACCGCAATCCCCTCCGCCGGCCCATGCGCTTCCGGATGGATGCCGAGCGCTAGGACCGGGCGCAGCGGAGCCGGTGTCTCATTGAACTGCGTGAATGGAAATGCAGGCCGGGATAGCCCGGCCTGCACATCGGGCTGCACCGAGGCCGCCTGATTGATTGGCGTCAGACTTTACGCCCGCGGCCCATCACCATCGAGACAATCCATACGACGAGGAAAACCACGAAGAGGATCCACGCGATGTTGGCTGAAGCTCCGGCGATGCCGCTGAAGCCGAGGACTCCCGCCACGAGGGCGAGAACGAGGAATACAAGTGACCAGTGGAGCATGGTAGTAGTGGGGTTTGATTCACCCGCCATACTCTTTCGCAGGGTTCATACCATGTTGCCTCCCGCATCCAATGGAGGCTCCTCCTCCCCGCGGAAACCTCCCTAGGGCCGCCGCCGCTCGCGACTTCGCCGACCGACTTCCGAAACCCTCGCGCCCCGTCACAGCTGGCTTTGCGCGTGCTAAAAGTCCTTCCGCACCGGTAGTCTCGTCTCGCATCCATCCCGGGGGGACCTGGTCAGGACGGGACGCCGGTGCCTTCGCCGTTATCAGACACACCTTCGGGGAAGGGATTGGAGCCGTTAGGCCGTGCAATTTGAACCTCCACCGTTTGAAATGCAATGGTATCAACGGACACATGAGCCGGGCCGATCTCTAACAGCGTTACCTCCATATATAAAAGCGGCAGGCCGGGATTTCCGGCCTGCCGCTTACAATTAAGTTCAGAAGCTGGATTCAACGCCCGTCTCCGTCCGCGTCGCCGGGAAGTCGTCGCTCCACGCGGTGCCATGCGGCGCGCGTGGCGTGCTTCGCCTTCTCCCACGAGAGGCGGGAAGCCCCCTTCTTCTCATCCCACGTCCGGGCGAGATGAGGCTCCGCCTCTTCCCAATTGGTACCCCGGTTCCCGCCGCCCTCATAGCCCATCCGGTAGGCCGGATCGTAGTCGTCGTAGCGGTACTGGGGATCCGCCCATTCCTGCTTCGCATGGTTACCGCGCCAATATTGGTCTTCCACGGTGGGGTTCACCGCTTCGGCTCCGGCTTTACCCGCCGCCGCACCGGCAATACCGCCTACCACGGCTCCGACGACCGCGCCCACCGGCCCGCCGAGCGCGCCGATGGCGGCACCCGCCGTGGCTCCGCCCGCAGTTCCCACTCCCACCCCCACCGGGTGGCTTCCGGGCTCGCCGGTAATCGGATCTTCATTTCGATCGTCGGCCCGATCGTCCCTGTCCTTGTTGATCGTATTCATGGATTTGTTGGCAGTTGTGCCGCGTCCGTTCTTCGCAGCCTACGTACCACTACGATTTTCACCGTAGTTCGCGGATCTGCGTGGACGCCTCCCTTCTCCAGCCATTGCATTTTTAGCACGGCGAGTTCATTCCGCACGACGCCCCCCGGAGCACGGACGGCGATCCGCAACTTGCAAACCGTTAGAGGAGCGCGAGCTTCCACCATGGCGAACCGTGGCAAGGATCAGCCGCCCAAGACCATCGGCGAACTGCTCGATCGCTTCGGCGAGGCCGCGGAGAAGGGCGACGAGGTCTCGCTCGACGACCTGATGGATGCCATCGGCCGCCGCTCCTTCGGCCCGCTGATCCTGATGGCGGGCATCGTGATGTCGGCTCCGGGGATCAGCGACATTCCCAGCGTCGGCACGATCACCGGTCTTTTCGTCGGTCTGGTGGCCGGCCAGATGCTGTTCGGACGGGATCGGTTCTGGCTGCCGGGCTGGCTGCTGCAGCGCAAGGTTTCGAGCAAGACCATCCGCAAGGTCGCCGAGAGCAAATGGACCCGGCGCCCGGCCAAGTTTATCGACAAGCTCGTAACCCGGCGCTTGGAAGCATTCGCCGGAGGCAAGGCGAACATCGTCGTGGCTGCCGCCTGCCTGATCCTCGCCCTAGCTGGCCCGCTGACGGAGTTCGTGCCCCTGAGCGGCATCGGGGTCGGTGCGGCATTGGTGGCCTTCGGAATCTCCTTGGTGGCGCGGGACGGGCTGATGACCCTCGTCGGCTTCGGACTCACCGCCGTCACCCTGACCATCGCTCTCGTCGCGCTGACCTGAAGCTCTTCCCCTGGGAGCGCGGAGCCACCCGGCCCGCAGAACGGTCCCTCGCTGCTTAAGGCACGAAAAGGCAGGCAATCCAAGCGACGGTGCTATCCATCCCATCCCCGCCGTGTCCGATCCATCTATGGTTGCTTCTGCGGGGCAGTGCCTCCGCGCTCCCAGGCGCTGACGCGATTATTTCCACGCCCGCATGTCACACCCCCATCCTCGAAATCGTTGTTACCAACGATGAACCCGGATTCCCCAACACCACCCTTCAGAATCGTCGTTATCGGCGGCACCGGCCTGATCGGCACCAAGGTCGTGAACAAGCTTCGCGCGCTCGGCCACCAGGTTGTCGCGGCTTCGCCCTCCACCGGTGTGAACACCATCACCGGCGAAGGCCTCAAAGAAGCCATCACAGGCGCGCAGGTCGTCGTAGATGTCGCGAATTCCCCGTCCTTCGAGGAGAAGGCGGTCCTCGAATTCTTCGAAACGGCCGGCCGCAACATCCTCGCCGCCGAGGCAATCGCGGGCGTGAAGCACCACGTCGCGCTCTCGGTTGTCGGCCTCGAACGCCTGCCCGGCAACACCTACTTCCGCGCGAAGCTAGCGCAGGAGAAACTGATCCGCACCGCGGGCATTCCCTACTCCATCCTCCGCGCCACCCAGTTCTTCGAATTCACCGGCGCGATCGCAGAAAGATCCACCCAGGGACAGACCGTCCGCGTCTCCCCGGCCCTCTTCCAGCCGATCGCGGCGGAAGACGTCGCCAGCGCCGTCGCCGATGCCGCCCTCGCGGCACCCGTCAATGGCATCACCGAGGTGGCCGGGCCGGAGAAGATCGGGATGGCAGCTCTGGTCCGCCGATACCTCAGCGCCACCGGCGATTCCCGTGAGGTCGTCGAGGATCCTGCCGTTGGCTACTTCGGCCAACCAATCGACGGCCAATCCCTCACCCCCGGCGACAAACCGCGGATCGGCAGCATCCGCTTCAACGACTGGCTCACCCAGTTCACAACATCCAAATAAACCACCATGAAACGCACCATCGCCCTCGCCATCCTCTCCCTCGCCGCCTCCGGCATCTCCCTCGCCGCGGACGAGGAACCCGTGAAGATCACCGAGATCTTCAAGCGCGACCACCCCGATCTCCCGGAGAAGGAGATCCTCATCAAGCGCATCGAACTCGGGCCCGGCGCTTCGGCTCCGCCCCACATGCACCCGGGCATGGTCACCGGCTATGTCGAGACCGGTAAGCTCGAGTTCCAACTGAAGGACGGCCCCCTGCTCAAGCTGAAGACCGGCGATACCTTCTTCGAGCCCGCCGGCAGCCACCACATGCTCGCCAAGAATCCGGATCCCACCGCGAAGACCGTCATCATCGCCTTCGTCGTCAACCCGAAGGGTGCCCCGCTTTCGACACCGCTCGAAGGCCATTGAGCGAAGTGCTCACGCGAACACTTCAGCTTTGACCGATCCCCGGATTTCTGCTAACTCTCAGGAGTCCGGGGCAGGTCCTACACCGCCCGGACCGGCGGCCCTTTTCTGCGGCTCCCGGGTGGTTCCAAGCTCCGGCACCATTGCAACAGCACGGACGGATTACACTCCGCCTTTAAAAGATGGACCGGGCGGTCAATACGGTCCTGGGCGATGCCCTCTTATTCCTCACGCAGCCATCATAGGCCGCATGGGGGTAAGGGGGCTTATGGATCGGAGAATGCCTCGGAATCAGGAAGAATCTCCTGCGGCGCTCCGGATCGATCGCTTTCGCTCTCACGATCACGATGCAAACGAACGTAACCAACGACCTGCTACGACGTGGACAATCCGGAGCCGGAGGCTGGAACCGCCAGCAACTGCGCCTTATCGGCATCGAGCACTGGCCGCCGCCGCATGGCTGGCAGAAGCGGATCCTCGGCCACCCGATAGCCGCGGAGGATGTGGAACGCTTCATCGCCCTGCGCGGGGTGACCAAGCGGATCAAGAAGCGCTACGGCGTGGTGATCGAGACCCGGACCGGTGATCCCCTGCCCCTGCCACGCGAGATCCGGCCTGCGGTGGCGCGGGCCTTCTCGTCCTTCTGGATCTACGTCCAGCGGCTCGATCCACAGGCGCTCAAGGACGGGCTGCCAGCGCTGCAATACATGGTGAGAACGGCAAGCCAGCGGGTGGAGTAAAGACGGACAGCCCCACTGGGAGCGCCGTGGCACCGCCCGGCAGAAGCCACCCCGATGGCGGAGAACATCGCGAGGGCTGAACGGATACCGCCGTCTTGATGCTGCGGACCGAGAAGGGAGGAAGGCAATCGGGAACCACTCTGCCGGGCGGTGCCACGGCGCTCCCAGTGGGGCTGCCCCCGTGTTGGACACAGGTCCTATGGCCGCTTCCCGAACACCTCCACGTCCGCGATCCTTGCGATCGAGTCACCACCGGGGTGCTCGATCAGGAGCTTCACGTATCTCGCACCCACTGAATCGATGTCGAAGTCGGTGACGCTGTCCTGGTTCCCGCGGAAGACGTGGAGGGTCTTCCACGCCTTCCCGTCCAGGCTGGTCTGCACGGCGAAGTCGCGGGTATTCAGCGCCGGATCCAGCCCCGCGGCACCGGCGTGGCGGATCACGCAGCGGCTGAGCTTGTGCTCCGCGGTGAGGTCGATGACGAGCTGCTGCTTGCCCGGCTCCGCGGCGGTCCAGACGGTGTTCGGCGTGCCATCGAGCAGCGTGGGTGCAGGCGCGGTGGTGGAGGACTCCAGAGCGAGGTTGTAGGGCAGGCCCTTCGCTTCGTTGTGGAGGTTGAAGTAGTGGTCGGCGCGGACGAACTGCACCTTGTCCGGGAACTCGCGGGCCAGGTCCTCCTGGAGATCGATGATCCGGTTCGCGCGCATCTCCTTCCAAGCTTCCACCTGGTAGGAGAGGAAGAGCGGGGCCTTGCCATCCCACTGGCGGATCTGGTCGGCGAGCGAGCGGCGCATGTCCCGGTAGCTGCCCGCGTAGGGGATCACCAGCTTGTCGAAAGGCACGCGGCCTTTCTCCACGCTGCCGGCGACGGCAGGCATGTCCTTGAAGTTCTGGACGGTCGCGCCGTAGAGGTGGCGGCAGTTCTTCTCGTAGGACTGGCGCAGCGCGGGCGAGGCGTCGTCCCAGATCGTCACGACCCGCAGGCCGGAGCGTTGCAGGTAGGTCTCGGTCAGGCGGGTGTAGCCGTCCATCAGCGCCGGATCCTTGAGCGATTCACCGACCGGTGCACCGGGCTCGGTCAGGGTGTTGGTCGGCATCAGGTAGCCCATCCCGGAAGGACCGGTGACGAAGCAATCGTTCGGCGTGGCGGTGCCGTAGTAGTAATTGAGGATTGCGGGCCCGATGTCGACGAGGCCGGGCGCGATGGTCCAGTTGAGGGCAACCTTGCCGCGCTGGTCGCCGATGCGGTCCCAGTTCTTCCGCATGGCGTGCTGGGTGTACTGGATGTTGTCGCCATCGCTGATGAAGACGGCCACGTAGATCTTGTTCTCCAGCGCCGGCATCTTCGGCACGGGGGGGATCAGGATCTTGTGGTCGGTGCCGGCGAGGACCGTGGAGCTGACGTAGTAGTCCGCGGGGATGGTGCCGATGCCGAACTCGGAGGCGGTGGTGATGCCGGTGCGCTCGGTGGCATACCAGCCCAGCGCGATCGCCTCGCCCGCCTTCATGTCCTGGAAGAATTTCCGCAGGACATCGCGCTCCTCCGGGATCCGGGTATCGAGCCAAACGACTGCCGCACCGGTGGCTGCGGCCATGTCCCGGGTGTGATGGTAATCGCCCCAGCCGCGCTGGTCGAAGGGCCGCGCGCTGACGATCAGGCGCTTCTCCGACTTCGGCCAGTAGTGCTCGTGCAGGTGCTTGTAGATCTCGACCGGCTTGACGAGCTTCAGCTCTGTTAGATCGACGGCGATGCCGAGATCGATGCCGGCTTTCTTGATCTCCTCGTAGACCGGGCGGCTCGCGGGAATCGCGTTCCGCTGCGCGGCGACGGTGCCGGCGAGGTTGCGGTAGTGCGGGCTGACGGCCGGGTCGTAGAGGACCACGCCCCCGATCTCGCGGGCATACTTGGCGATGAGTTCGTAGCGCCTGGCGCGGTCGTAGAGGGTCCGCGATATCAGCTTGGCCGTGTCGGGCCAGGTGAAGGTGCCTTCCTCGGCGCGGCCCTCGGCGAGGAGGATGCGCGGCTGCTTGCGGTTCACCCGGCCTTGCAGGGCGGAGAAGGTGATCAGCTCGTCCTGGGAGAGGTCCTGGACCATCACGGTGTCCAAGGTCTCCGCGGGCGTGGCAAAGGTCGGGATCGCCTGCCCTTCCGGCCAAGCGAGGCCTTCGGAGCGATCTACGACGGGAGCGTAGGGGACGTAGAGGTTCTTGGCGGGCTCGTCCGCGGCGGGTGCCAAGTGGGTCAGGGCGAGGGCGGCGAGCCAGGATTTCGAGAGGTGCGTTGCTCCGTTCATGCGTCCGTGATGGGCCTTCCGGAGGCGGAAGGTGAGTCTAGAACGGAGCCGGGCAAAGGCTCTTGTCGGGAAATGAATGGTCCCTTGATGCAGCGGAACGGAAAGGCAGGCAGCAAAGCGACGGCGCTTTCCATCCCTGCCGCGTGAATTGCCTGCCACGAGGGACCATTCTGCGGGGCAGAGCCTCCGCGGTCCCGGGCGCTGGCGCGTCAGTCGAAGGCCGTTACTTCGGGGGGAAGTCGCTGCTCTTGAAGCGCTGGTATTGCCTGACCAGTTGCAGGTCATCCGGCTCTTCCTTCAGGCCGCGGGCGGAGAATTCGAGGGCCTTCTCACGGTCGCCGCGGGCGAAGTGAATTTCGGCCATGGTGTCGAGGTAGGCGGCCTGGTGGGGATTGGTCTCGAGCGTTTCGGCGAGGAGCTTCTCGGCCTCGTCGAGGCGACGGTTGGCGCGGGAAGCGAGCCAGGCGGCGGAGTTGCGGGTGTTCTCGCAGGCCGGGAAGCGCTCGATCATGGTGGTGATCTCCTTCCAGTGCTTCTCGAAGGCGGCATCGTGCAGTTCGACCAAACCGGCGGCACGCATCGGGGCGAAGAAGTAATCGGCCAGCACGGTCTCGGCGTAGGGCTGGTCGAGGCCCGGGATGATGATCTTCAGCGCAGCGTCGCGGTCATCGCCGAGCTTGGCGAAGCCGCGGATCAAATTGCCCTCCACGCGCGACTTCTGGCACAGGCTCGCACTGTAGGCGGACTTGTCGTAGCCGATGGCGAGATCGAGGAGGAAGGCCTCGTGGAGCGGGGCAGCGGCCTTCCAATCGCCATCGGAGCAGGCGGCGGCGGCGAGCTGGTAGATCACCTTGGAAAAGGTGCCTGAATCGGTGGTGCACTGGCTGGCGGCGCGTTGCCACCATTCGCGGGCGCGCTTGAAATCGCCGGTGGCAGCGAAGGCGTAGCCGCATTGGAAGAGCGAGAGCGTTTCGCCGAGGCTGAGGAAGTCGGCCTTCGCCTCCTGCTCGGCGGCACCGGCCTCGTCACCCGTGCGGCGCAAGCAGGCGGCGGCGTAGGCGCGGTAGAAGGGATCGCCGGGATCGGCGGCGGCGCTGTCCAGCCAGAGCTTGGCGGCCTCGGTCCACTTTCCCTGGGTCATCAGGGCGTCGCCCTTGATACGGTCCCAGCTGATGCGGTTGCGGTCGGTGGTTTCCAACTCGACGAGGCAACGCATGAAGAGCTCCACATCCCTGGAGGCTGACAAGGTGCCGACCATCATTTCGACCAGGCGCTTGCGCTCGATCTTCTCCGCCTTCTCGATCGCCTTCGAGGTCTTGTCGAGGAAGACATCGCGCTGGCCATCCGGATCGGGCAGGACGCGGTGGACGCGGCAGAGCAGCTCGAGGCGCGCGGGGCGGCTCATGTCCGGCTCCAGCGAGGCGATCCAATTCCACATCTGCGCGGGCGAGCCGTAGTTATCGAAGAGGTGCTCGACGGCTTGGACCCAGCGCATCTCGTCCTCGCCGCCGTAGGCCGCCACCGCCTTTAGGACGGGCCGGACCACCGGCGAGGTGTGATCGTCCGGGCCCTGCGGGAAGAGCTGCGTGAGCTTCATCAGGAAGTCCTCCTGATTCTTGACCGCCAGCTCGGCGAGCGGCGGGCCGAAAGCTTCGTCCAGCTCGCGGTAGAGGCCGCGGCGCTCGAGGAAGGAGCCGAGGGTCTTGAGTTCGCCGATCTCTTCCTGCTCCGAATCCGGGGCTTCGAGGAAGACGCGGAAGCGCTTGCGCACCCACTCCGTGTAGTCTGGCTTTTCGGGGTCGATGCCGAGGATGCGGAGCGCGCGGTTAACGTCCTCCTTAGCCTCGAAATGGGTGAAGGCGGCGGTGGGGAAGCGCTTGGCCAGGAGATCCTCCGCCTCCTGGTGATCGCCGCTGAGGAAGAGCAGCATCAGGGCCTTCGCCTGGTCTTCCACATCGCCACTGCGGGCGAGGCGGCGGAGTTCGGCGATCGAGGCGGGATCGGGATCCTTCCCCTGCCACATCGCGGCGCTGATCTCGCGGTAAAGACTGAGCCCGGGCGTGGCGGGCATTTGCGGCGGGACCGGCGCGGAGGCGATCCACGACAGCGGATTCCCGGCAAGCATGCGGAGTCGGGCACCGGCCTGATCCATGCCGGCCAGGTCCGCTTCCGCAGCGGCGTCCTCCAGCCTGCCGGCGGTGGCCAGCAGGCAGAAGCGCAGCATGTGATCCCCCTTCTCCGCGGAATCCGCGATCGCTTGGTCGAGCGTGCCGGCGGTGCGGTGAAGGCTGGCCATGGCCATGTATTCCGCGGGCTCCGGACGGGCCATTTTCAGGTACTCGAAAGCACTCGCGACGTCGGAAGGCGTGGCGACCAAGCACTCGCGGGCGGCATCGAGGGCGACCCCGTGGACCTCCGCCTCGAGCATGGCGAGGGTTTCGCGGTCCTTTTCAAGGGCGTAGAGCTTGAGGATCTGGCGGTAGGCGTGGAGCTTGCGCAGCTCGCGGATGACGGCCTGGCGGTCCTCCTTGGTGCCCTTGTCGTATTTCTCGACTTGGGCGATGATCGCGGGCGAGCTGTCCGGCAGGACGCCGAGTTCGATCATGCGGACCAGGTTGCGGGCGCGGATCGCCGTCTCCGGGTCTTCGCCCTCGGCGGCTTGCTGGAGGACGGGAAGGGCGGTCTCGCCGAGTTTCCAGACCTCGAAATAGGCGGTCTGGCGGACCATGTAGGAATCGTCCGAGAGCTTCACCACATTGGAAACCAAGCCCGGGACACGGTCCTGCGCATCCGCATTGACCGGCACGGCGGACAAGCCGGATGCGGTGATGAGGGTCCAGAGGACCGGTCTTCCGCAGCGAAACTTCATGGACCCGAATGGTCTGCTCTTTCAACGGGAAATCAACCCGGAACCTTTCGGGGGAAGAAAGGCAGAGTGCCGAGTGATCAGTGAGCAGTGATCAGTGGTGAGAAAGGCGGAAGAAATTGAACCGCCAACACGCCAAGAGCGCCAAGTTTTTTGAGGGATCTGGAGCGAACAAAACGCGGAGACGCAGAGGTCGCGGAGAGGGGCGCGGGGGAGAAAGGCAGGACGATGAATGATCCACGCCCATGGGATTCTTCATACTTGGCGTTCTTGGCGTCTTGGCGGTTCCACTTCCTGACTTTTGATTCAGAGTTCCGCGACCCACTGCGGGACGATCTCCCCTGCCGGGCCGCGGCGGGTTTCGTGGAAGGTGCCGCTGCCGGCGCTTTCCTCGAGGTTGATTTCGAGGGTCCGGACGCCGGCCTGGCGGGCCCAGGAGACGAAGCCGGCGGCGGGATAGACGAGGCCGGAGGTGCCGATGGCAACGAAGAGATCGGCGCGGGAGATCGCCGCACCGATCTCGTCGAGGCCGATCGGCATTTCGCCGAACCAGACGACGTGCGGGCGCAGGCAGTCGATGTGGCCGCAGGCCGGGCAGACGGAGGAGCGCCCGATGTCTTCCCGGCAGGGGGTTACCGCGCCGCAATCGGTGCAGCGGCTTTTGAGGAGCTCGCCGTGCATGTGCAGGACCTCCGGGGAGCCGGCGCGCTCGTGGAGGTCGTCGATGTTCTGGGTGACGAGGAGGAGCTGGTGCTCCTTCGACCTGGCGAGCTTGGCCAGGGCGAGGTGCGCGGGATTCGGGTGGATGGTGCCATCGAGGAGCTTCGCGCGGCGGAGATTGTAGAAGGTGTGGACGAGCAGCGGATCGCGCTCGAAGGCCTCGGGGGTGGCGACGTCCTCAACCCGGTGGCCTTCCCACAAGCCGTCCGGCCCGCGGAAGGTGGGCACGCCGGATTCCGCGGAGATGCCGGCGCCGGTGAGGATGACGAGGTTCATGAAGACAGGAATACAAACATCGAACATCGAACGTCCAACTTCGAACGCCCAATCTTGAATGGAGAGGGTGGGAGGGCACCACGAACCGGACGAATTTTACGGATGTCGATGCCCGCGATCCGAATGGGTATTGAGGCAAGCGGGGACCGTTCTGCCCGGCGGTCCCAGTGGGGGGAGGATGGCAGGGCCTTTTCCCGAAAGGTGCGGCTGGGGACAGCCGCGATCCGAGGTTCCCAGCCGTATCCCGCAGATGAGCGCCATAAGCCTGACCGCCCGGAGAGCGGTCCCTGCCTTTTAAAGACAGGCTGCTGGGCCGCGCGGTCGCGACATCCCGCATTTGGGGAATAGGCGCTGGAGCGCGGATGGCGGATCATTTCCGGTGCGATTGACCTGGCGGTTTGGTTCGCGTGGCTTTGGCGGGATGCTGGTAAAGCCGGGCGGGAATGGGGATCGCAGAGAGCACGGTTGCTTGGCTGCCGATCCTTTCGTGGCTAGGGCGGTGAGGGACCGCTCTGCGGGCCGGAGGCTCCGCGCTCCCAGGGGAAGAGCCGTCCGTGCCGTCGCACTTTTCGCCCGCTACTTGCCGATGCAGAAGCGGCTGAAGATGGCGCCGAGGACTTCCTCGGCGTCGACCTTGCCGGCGATTTCGCCGAGGGCTTCGAGGGACTCGCGGAGTTCCATGGCGGCGAGTTCGGGGGCTTGGCCCTCGTTCAAAAGAGTGTCGGCGGCGGCGAGGGAGGCGGTGGCGCGGCGCAGGCAGTCGCGGTGGCGGGTGTTGATGGCGACGGCGTGCTCGCCCCAGTCGGCCTCGCCGAGGTCGAGGGCGTCGCGGATGGCGGCGCGCAGGCTGTCGAGGCCATCGCTTGTTGTGCAGGAGATTTTTACACCGGTTTTTCCGGCCCAGCCGGAATCGACTCCAAGGTCCGATTTATTGAGGACGGTGACCACGCGGGCGGGTCCGGCGGGGAGTTCGATCTCGCTTTCCGCGGGGGCGAGGGTGGCATCGCGGACGACGAGGACGAGGTTGGCGCGCTCCGCTTCGAGGAGGGTGCGGCGCATGCCCTCCCGCTCGATGCCGCCGGCTTCGGTGCGAAGGCCGGCGGTATCGACGAGGCGGAGAGGGACGCCATCGAGGACGATCATTTCCTCGATGGTGTCGCGGGTGGTGCCGGCTTCATCGCTGACGATGGCGCGCTCGCTGCCGAGGAGGAGATTGAGGAGGCTGGATTTCCCGGCATTCGGGCGACCGACGATGACGGTGCGGACGCCCTCCCGGAGGATGCGGCCTTGGTCGGCGGTGGCGAGTAGGGCGGCGATGCCGGCCTGGACGGCGGCGATGCGGCTGCGGAAGATCTCGCCGGTATCGGGATCGATGTCTTCCTCGGGAAAGTCGATCCAGGCTTCGAGGTGGGCGACGAGGCCGATGAGGTCCTCCCGGAGCTGGGCGGTGCGGCGGCCGATGCCGCCTTCGAGTTGCTCGTGGGCGGCGCGGAGGGCGAGGTCGCTGGTGGCGGAGATGAGGTCCATGACGGCCTCCGCCTGGGTGAGGTCGAGCTTCCCATTCAGGAAGGCACGCTCGGTGAACTCGCCGGGACCGGCGCTGCGGGCTCCGCATTCGAGGAGGCGGTCGAGGGCGCGGCGGGTGACTAGACGGCCGCCGTGGCAGGCGATCTCCACGACCGGCTCCCCGGTGAAGCTGCGGCTGCCGCGGAAGACGGTGAGCAGGACGTCATCGATGGTCCGGCCGGCGGCATCCCGGACCTTGGCGCGGGTGGCGCGGCGTTCCTCGGCACGGCTGGCGGTCCCGGCGCAAGCGAGATCGGCAATGGCTTCAGCCTGCGGGCCGGAAAGGCGGATCAGGGCGACCGCCGCGGTGCCGCCGCCGGAGGCGAGGGCGACGATGGTATCGGAGTATTCAGAAGAAATCATCAATCACTAATGGGGGAAGAAATCATCAATCACTAATCTTCCAATCATCAATCGGAGTGTGTCGCTGCGCTGAAGAGGGCTCGCTGGCACGTCTTCGCTTGCTCCAAGGGTAGGTTCCTTGGTTTCCGAGCGGCCTTACTTCCCGCCTTTGCCGGGGATGGCTTCGCCGCCAATGCCGAGGAACTCCCAGCAGAGGAAGCGCTTGATGGCGAGGCGCGGGCTGGCTTCGCGGGTCCACTCGATCTCGAGGGTGGCGGTCTTGGTGATGGGGCGGGCGTCCTTCACACCGAGCCAATTCACCTTCGAGAGCGCGCGGCCGAGCTCGGAATCGACGGGGACCTCCACGCGGACGGAATCCGCGCGGTAGGCGGGATCGACGATCTTGTAGGTCTTGTGACCGAGGGTGGCGCGGCCATTTTCCGGGACGTCTTCCATGACGAAGACGCGGAAGACGGCGCTGCGGCCGGGATCGGAGAGCTCGGTGAAGCTGCGGAAGAGGCGGTACTTGGTCTGGACGAAGGTTTCCCAATCGATCTTGAGGCCGTCCGGGCCGCGCTTGAAGAAGACATCCACCTTGACCGGGTTCTGAAGTGAAGTTCCCGGCGCGGGCCAGCGAGGAGAGCAGGAGGTCGGGCTCCTCCACCTTCATCTGGACTTCGAGCGGGGCCAAGGGGCCGAAGAAGTCCTTCATCTCGAACTGCGGCGGGCGGTCGAAGCCCATGCGGTAGATGCCGCGTTTCATGTCTTCCGGCGGGAGATTGGCGATGGCGAAGCCGGAGAGCGGGGTGTCCGAGTCATCGACGGGGCCGCTGCCGTAGAAGGCGATCATTTCCGGGAGCAACTCGCTACCGCGGAGGGAGAAGGCTGCCTTGCCGGCGGGGGTCTTGGCGGCGAGGAATTCGGAGAGGACCTGCTTGGCCTCCTCCTGCCAGGCGGCGGCGGCAGGTCCCGTGGCACCTTCGCGGGACTTGGGATCGACGGTGCCCGGGCCGGGGAGCTTCGCGATGGCCTGGGGGCCGGTGACATCGAGATATTTGATCGCCGCCCAGCCGCCGCCGAGGATCAGGGCGATCAGGAAAAGCATCGAGAGCACCAAGCCGGTGCGCGACTTGGGGCCGGATTTCCTTTCGGGCTTGGCGGGCTCTTCCGAGAGGGTCGCGGCGGCCGGTGCGGGGGCAGCCTTGGCTTCGGCGGGTCTGGCGGGCGCGGCGACGGGTGCCGGACGAACGCTATTCAGCGCTTCATCGGAAAGCCCGATCGAGACGCGTGCCGGGGCAAGCTGGCGGGCGGGAGTTGCCTCGGGCGCAGGAGCAGGCGCCGTTGGCGGCGGGGCGGCTGCCGCGACGGGCGGACCCGCGGCTTGAACCGGGGCCGGGGCCGGGGCCGGGGCCGGGGCCGCCGCCTGGGGAGAGGGATCTGCGGGCGGAGTGGCTGTCGGCTGGCTACCCAAGCCGATGGTGACGACCGCACGGATCGGCGCGGGGGCCGGGGTTTCCGCGGGCGGCACGGTGGCGAAGGGCCGGACCGGTGGCACGGGAGCAGGCTCGGAACCGAGGCCGATGGAGACGACGACGGGCTTGGCCGCAGGCGGCGGCGGAGCTTCCACGGGCGATGCCGCACGTACGGGTTCGGCGGGAGCGGATGGAAGGGGCCGCTGCTGTTGCGGCGGCGATGCCGGGGCTACGGGAATGGCGACCGGTTCGGCAGCGGGCGCAATCGGAGTAGCGGGGGAAACGCGGGCGGGCTCGGGGGAGAGGCCGATGGAAATTTTGGGCACCAGCCTCGCGGCCTGTTCTTTGGCGGCTTGTTCTTTGGCGGCTTGCTCTTTGGCGGCTTGTTCCTTGGCAGCCTGTTCCTTGGCGGCCTGCTCCTTGGCGGCTTGTTCCTTGGCGGCTTGTTCCTTGGCGGCTTGTTCCTTGGCTGCCTGCTCCTTGGCTGCCTGCTCCTTGGCTGCCTGCTCCTTGGCGGCTTGCTCCCTGGCGGCTTGCTCCCTGGCGGCTT
Organism: Luteolibacter sp. Populi; assembly: GCF_040801775.1. Lineage (GTDB taxonomy): Bacteria > Verrucomicrobiota > Verrucomicrobiia > Verrucomicrobiales > Akkermansiaceae > Haloferula. The sequence goes on along the minus strand of NZ_CP161812.1, from coordinate 151,958 downwards.
GCTCCCTGGCGGCTTGCTCCCTGGCGGCTTGTTCCCTGGCGGCTTGTTCCCTGGCGGCTTGTTCCCTGGCGGCTTGTTCCTTGGCTGCCTGCTCCTTGGCTGCCTGCTCCTTGGCTGCCTGCTCCTTGGCGGCTTGTTCCCTGGCGGCTTGTTCCTTGGCGGCCTGTTCCTTGGCTGCCTGTTCCTTGGCTGCCTGTTCCTTGGCGGCCTGTTCCTTGGCGGCCTGTTCCTTGGCGGCCTGTTCCTTGGCGGCCTGCTCCTTGGCAGCTTGTTCCTTGGCTGCTTGTTCCTTGGCGGCTTGTTCCTTGGCGGCTTGCTCCCTGGCGGCCTGCTCTTTAGCGGCTTGCTCCCTGGCTGCTTGCTCCTTTTCGAGCCGTTCTTGCTCAGCTTGTTCCTTAGCTGCCTGCTCCTTGGCTGCCTGCTCCTTGGCTGCCTGCTCCTTGGCGGCTTGTTCCTTGGCGGCTTGTTCCTTGGCGGCTTGTTCCCTGGCGGCTTGTTCCCTGGCGGCTTGTTCCTTGGCGGCCTGTTCCTTGGCGGCCTGTTCCTTGGCTGCCTGTTCCTTGGCAGCCTGTTCCTTGGCGGCCTGCTCCTTGGCTGCTTGTTCCTTGGCGGCTTGTTCCTTGGCGGCTTGCTCCCTGGCGGCCTGCTCTTTAGCGGCTTGCTCCCTGGCTGCTTGCTCCTTTTCGAGCCGTTCTTGCTCAGCTTGTTCCTTAGCTGCCTGCTCCCTGGCGACCTGTTCCTTGGCTGCGCGTTCCTTTTCGAGCCGCTCTTGCTCAGCTTGTTCCTTAGCTGCCTGCTCTCTGGCAGCTTGTTCCTTCGCAGCTTGTTCCTCGTGCTTGGCGGCTGGCGCAGGAGCAGCCTGGACTGGCGGTGGAGGCGGAGCGAAGGGGTCTTGAAAGCCGACGGATAGCAAGGGCTTCTGCCCGCCGGGAGGCGGAGACGACGCTTCCGGCAGCGGCGGTGGTGGTGGAGAAACGGGCGCAGCTACCGCGGCGGACTCGGGTGGCCGGGTCGGCGGGGCTTCCGTTTCCCATGGAGTGCGGGCACCCCCGGGAACCGGCGGCGGAATGCTCACCCCGGACAGCTCCACCGGCTCGACCCGGAACGCGCCCGGACTCTGTGCCGGCGGTTGGGCCCAGGACACGTAAGGCGGGTCCACGGCTTCGACGCGGATGGGGATGATCGGCGGCGGTGTCTCGAGCGCAGGCGATGTCGCCCGCGAAGAGGCGGGCGGCGGCGACACAGCGGCCTCCACCGGCGGTGGGGATGGCGGCGGGGCGTAGGGAGAGGGCGCGGATTTCGCGGCGGCGGGGGGCAGTGGCGGAGGTCCTGCCGAAGCTGCCACCGCGACGGGGACTTCCACCCGCTCGTGGACCACGACGGCGGGCACCTCGACCGAGGCGCTGACGGTTTGCCGGACTTCGTCCTCCGGGCCGGGCGAAGTGATGCTGCTGCCGCAATGCGGGCAGGGGCCGGTCATGGGCGGCAAGTCCTTGGGCACAAGGATCTTGCCACTGCAGTGGACACATCTAAATTCCTTCTGGTCCTGGAAGGCGACTCCGGCCATAGCTCCGCTCAATGCGGAATGAGAAATACGGATCTGTTAGTGACCTGTCAAACCATGTGAAAGTTTATCTTCAGACGGTTGCGACGCTGAGCACGGAATCCAGCACTTCGAGGCAGCGGCGGTTCTGCGCCGGGGTGCCGATCGAAATGCGGACCCAGTCCGGCAGCTTGTAGCCGCTCATGGCACGGATGATGACGCCCTGCTTGAGCATCTCGCGGAAAACGCGGTCACCCTCCCCCACCCTGACGAGGATGAAATTGGCGACGCTGGGAACGAACTCGAGCCCGCGCTGGCGGAAGGCGGCCTCGTAGAAGGCGAGGCCTTCCTTATTGATGGCGCGGGTCTTGGCGACGTGGTCGGCGTCTTCCAGCGCGGCGAGCGCGCCGGCCTGGGCGATGGCGTTCGTATTGAAGGGCTGGCGGGCCTTCTGCAGGATCTCGGCAACACCCTTCGAGCAGAGGCCGTAGCCGATGCGCAGGGCGGCGAGGCCGTGGATCTTCGAGCAGGTGCGCAGGACGGCGACGTTGCGGCCCTCGCGGACGTATTTGAGAACGTCCGGTGCCTCGTCGAGGAACTCGTGGTAGGCCTCGTCGAAGGCGACGACGACGTGCTCCGGGACCTTCGCCATGAAACGGTCGAGCGCTTCCTGGCCGACCATCGTGCCGGTGGGGTTGTTCGGATTGGCGATAAAGACGAGGCGGGTATCGGGCGTGATGGCGGCGGCCATCGCGTCGAGATCGTGGATGAAACCAGGGTCCGGCACCTCGACATATTTCGCGCCGAAGAGGGTCGCCATCAGCTTGTAGACGACGAAGGCGTGATCGGAAGCGATCAGCTCGGCGCGGCCATTCAGGAAGCAGTGGCAGAGCAGTTCGATGATCTCGTTCGAGCCGTTGCCAAGGACGACATTCGAGATGTCCATGTCGAAGCGCTGGGCGATCGCGCTGCGGAGCTTCCAGCCGCCGCCATCGGGGTAGATGTGGGATTCCTCGAGGGCCTTGCGCATCGCCTCCTTCGCCAGCGGCGAGGGGCCGAGGGGGTTCTCGTTGGAAGCGACCTTCACGATATCGGCCGGATTCAGGCCGAGTTCGCGGGCGGTTTCCTCAATGGGCTTCCCGGGCTCGTAGGCGATCAGGTCGCAGACGAAGCGGTTGGCAAAGGCGTCGGTGGGCATGGGGAGGAGGTTAGGCGGAGGGCGTGAGGGGTGCAATCGCGCTTTGCCTTGATTCCAAATCCGGGGGGAAGAGCATGGCGGCGTTGAACGCGAAGAGACACGTGCAGCTTTGCCTTGATTCCAAATCCGGGGGGAAGAGCATCATGCGTCGAATGGATTGCCGGCGTCTTCAGCTTTGCCTTGATTCCAAATCCGGGGGGAAGAGCATCAAAGCCTCTTCCAAGGGCACTTGCGCCATGCTTTGCCTTGATTCCAAATCCGGGGGAAGAGCATGTCGTGCAGCATCGCATGCACGAGGTAGTGGCTTTGCCTTGATTCCAAATCCGGGGGGAAGAGCATTGGGTTCAAATGCTCGGGCGCGGAACCCGTGCTTTGCCTTGATTCCAAATCCGGGGGGAAGAGCATTGTTTGTTCGGGATTGGGGCGATGCTTCCCGCTTTGCCTTGATTCCAAATCCGGGGGGAAGAGCATCAGAGGGTAGGGCAGGAGAGCCAGCGCCTCGCTTTGCCTTGATTCCAAATCCGGGGGGAAGAGCATCCGCATCGCCTCCACCTGTTCTCGGCTACTGCTTTGCCTTGATTCCAAATCCGGGGGGAAGAGCATTATGCTTGCGGCTGCTGCTGCTGAGGCTGGCTTTGCCTTGATTCCAAATCCGGGGGGAAGAGCATGGGGAAGGAGAAGTCGAGGATTCGCTTGGCGCTTTGCCTTGATTCCAAATCCGGGGGGAAGAGCATGTCGCGGGGCAGGGTCGGGATGGTTTCAATGCTTTGCCTTGATTCCAAATCCGGGGGGAAGAGCATGAGCGCGATCAGGGCGAGCATCTGCGACTCGCTTTGCCTTGATTCCAAATCCGGGGGGAAGAGCATAGGCTCTCCCCTCGGATCTCATCTTCAACAGGTTGCGACGGCATCCTGAAAACGAAGATCAGCTCACCAGAGCATGATCTGTTCGGGCATTTCCTCCGCGGAAACTTCCACGGCAGGTTTGCCGTGGATGATGTACGCCCTTTCCCACTGGGCTTTCGTGATGTAGATCGCCCGAATCGAGCCCTCGTTCGGTACCGCCAACCGGATCCGCCTCAAGTGGGTTTCCTGGCGAGCGAAGGTCACGCAGGGACGCGCGTAGACGCTGAACTGGATCATCTGGAAGCCGTCATCGAGGAGGAATTTGCGGAAGTCGGTGGCCCGCTTCTTTTCCTCCTTGGTTTTGACCGGAAGGTCAAAGGCTACCATCAGCCAGCCCATTTTGTAGTGGTTCGGGTCCATGGACGGTAGGGACCGGTTTGGGCTGTCGTCACGGCTTGGCGGAAAGAACGGGTCACGCCTTCGATCACGCCGCGCACGTCGAGGGTGAGTTCGAACCAATCGACGGTAGCCAGCGGGAAGCCGGTGACCCATTGGCGGAATTCGCGGGTGACCTCCATCCCCTCCTCCCCCGGGTGAAGACGGATCCACTCCGCTACCCGCCAATCGATGCAGGGGCGGAAGGGCTCCATGAGGTCGTAGGCGAGCGGGGTTGATTGCTCGCGGATCACGTGGGCGATGCCGAAGGTGGGGTCGAGACCGACGGCGAAGAGATTCTGGAGGATGGTGGAAAGCAGCACGGCATAGCCGTAGTTGAGCAAGTTGTTTGGTCCTCCACCCTTTCGTTCACGGCGGAAGTCATCAGTCTCCGCGACCCGTTCCGCGAAGATCCGCCAGAAGAGCTTGGCGCATTCCGCCTCCTTGGATGGCGAACGCCCGCGGGCCAGTGCGCCGAATTTCGCCAAGCGATGGTCATCGGGCGCCAGTTCTGTCGCGAGGCTCCATTGGTTCAGGCACTTCGCGTCGATGGTCTTTTGCCAAAGCCGCTGCCGGAGTTGCGCGGGGATGTAGGCCTGTGCGCGGGTCAACAAGGTGTCGGTCGCCCGGTTCGCCGGCAGCACCAGGGAGGCCGGTTTGAAGTTCTCGCAGATGACCAGGCCGACACCATATTTCGCAGCCTCTAACAACAGCTTCGAGTGGATCGATGCCGAGAACGAGGTTATGATGATCGCGCCGACATCCTCCAATGGGACACGACGGTCCCCTTCCGCGCTCTTGCAGGTCAATTGACCATCCTTGCAGGAGAGCGAGCAGTCGGGAGCGTCAATACTGACGATGTGATAGGACATCGCTTTCCGGGGACATTTGCACTCCAACAATTAGATGTGAAAATGTCAACAGGGAAGGTCGCAAGGGGCTTTTTCTATACTGCGAGCAAGAGCGGCGAGGCTTGCGATTTCGTGGGATCCGACTCTCCGGCGCAGCACTCATAATATGAGCATAACGCTTTTTTTTTAAAGGAGCCGCCTGCGCGACGATTGGTAATTGCGAAGCTCAGAACGACACGCGTTATGGCTTTGCCTCGATTCATTCTCCGAACCTCTCAGAATTGAGAGGTTCGGGGAAGAAGGCGACATTGCACCCTGCCTCTAACATGAGCACAGATCACTACATCATCCACCCCGATTCGCGGATTTCCGCCAATAAACTGGGGGAGTTCATGGTCACCAATGAATCTCGTAAACTCACCATTCTCAAGGAATCGAAGAAGGGAAAGAAGGCCGTCATTCTTCATTACAAGAAAGCTCGCGCCGGATTTAGCGGTTCCTTTAGTCCTTCGGGCTTCTTGCCAGAAGAGTTAATTAACCGTAGCCGTGCGATTGAAGCATCCCGAGCCCGCAACGATTGGGAACGCGATGACAATCGAATGTCCGCTGAAGCATTGCTCAAGGTAGCAGCCACAGCAGAAGAAATGCAATTCAGCGGAGCACAGCGAATCCGGCGACCCCAAGAAGGATGGGGCGGACTAGCCCTTAATGGGGTGCGTGTAAGCGTGCAACCAGACGTTGTATTTTCCCTGACTCATCGGGGGAGAACCAAGGTGGGATGTGCAATCCTATACACCACCCAAGAGAAGGCAAAAGGATTGGATCGGAAACTGGGCGACCATACCGCCGGTGATTACGTGGCCGCCCTATTACTCAAATTGCTAGAAACCAGACTCAGCCACATCGGCATTCCCTATCCGGCGAAATGCTTCGTGATGGATGTCCATCGATCCCACGTGTATACGGCGCCAGCCCGCTTCAAGACGCTCATCCACCACATTGAGGATGCGTGCAAAGGCATTGCCTCACGTTGGGACAGCATCGAAGTATAATTGTGGGCTTGTCTTCACTTCCCCGCCGAATGTCCCGCATAATTCCGAGGCAGAATCTCAAGCCCCGCTTCTAACAAGGGCCCCAAGGTCTTGTTCATTCCCGCCCACGCCACGCCGTTTTGCGGCGTGACGTAGCTAGGCCGGATCATGTCTACCAGGAACTTGCCCTTATTGTTCTTGATCGAGGCAATCCGCCAGATTCCCGAGTAGTCTTGCCGCGATTGAGCAGGGCTAGTCTTCAGCCGGATTAGCATGCCGTTCCGCAGCACACGCACCGGATCTCCTGCATTGGCCGTCTGCAGCTTCTTGAGCCGTTCCTGCACCTGATGGAACGGGATAACTTCCGGCACCGGGTCGAGAGCCAAGCCGTAGTTCTCACCAATGATCATGGCACCTTGGATTTCCTTCAGCTTGCCCTTACCCCCTTTTGGGTTCACGCCGAGTAGTTTTCCTGCGCGCTCCTCGCGGGTCTTCATTTCCAGCACCCTTCGTCCTCCCTCAACCTTTGAAGTGCGCTGCCTCAATTTCACCCGGGCATCGTTCCCTTCCCCTTCGATGGAGGTGACGCCCCAAGTTGTCAGCTCTGCTTTGACCCCGGAGCGATCCGAAGGAAGGTGCTGCATCACACGGCATTGTGCCAGCGAGCGAGCAACCTTCTCTTTGACTACCGCAGGAAGATCGCGGAGGCGCACGTCATTCTCGACCGTCTCGTTGCCTTGCTTATCGCGTCGCGTGCGCTGGTAGCGGTCGAAGATGCCGAGCCTGAAAAGAAATTCCTTCTCCTCCGGTGTGCGATAGCGGCGGAGCATCGCCAGCCAGATCTTTCCCTTCTGGTCCTGCCCGCGCGATTGCAGGGGGAAGTAGTGTGCGGCAAGCGCAAGGGTTGCGGCGTCGAGCGCGTGATGGAGATGGGTCAGTCCGCGGATCTCATCCTTTGGTCGCACCTCCTTTGAGGATGGGTCGATTATCTCAGGACAAGCCAATGCCAAGGTGCCCATGAGTTTCCATGACTTGCGGATCTCGGACGTCACCGGACCTGGAATCGGGTCGACTTGCGTCCGCGGCAGCTTCTGCTTCATGCCGCGCATCGCCAATTTCATCAAGTGGCTGGACTGGGTGAGATGTCCTTCCGTGAAACCGAGTTCCTTGTCCTCGAAATCGTTGGTCTCCAGCAATGCCTTGCGCGCCCGCTTGCGGCGGGCGTCGTCGGGATGCCCCTTGGTATCGAGTTTCCCCACGAACTCGTCATACCCACGCAAGGTGAAGAGGGATAGGCGGTCCATCCCGTCCACCGTCCTGCCTTCGTTCTCGGCAATGAATTGGCGTGCGGTTCGCTTGCCCTTCATCCGGTTGACGGCAGGCCATGTCAGCACCATCGCGTGCAGCGCATTCGTATTTCGTGTGGCGTATGGGATGATGTGTTCCCTTTCCATGCTTGGCAAATCGCAGGCGTCGTAGGTCTCACCGGTGAAGGGACACTTCCAACCGAGATCGATGGCGATCCGGCACTTGCGGATGATGCCGCCATTCCTCTCCAGATTCGGTGCGTTTTTGTCCAGATAAGCGACGGCTCCCTTAAAGTCCTTTAGGCGGCTATTGAGTTCCGCAGTGATTGCCTTGGCCGTCATCCCGGAAAACTCGCGGAGTTCCCGCGCGACTTCCACGATAGCGCGCTCCACTTCCTGCCCATCGGGGCAGAACTCGGCGAGGATGTCGTCAAGCAGCCGGTCCAGAATCAACAGCCGGTGACGCACCAGATGATTGTTCGTGAGCTGATCGAGGGGGCGTCCGTCCTGGAGCTGGCGCACGTGGGAAGTTGGAATTCCCAGATCGTAGAGCACGCCTTTCTGCGGTTTGTCCTCCCCATCCTCCGGATCGGTCGTCTTGTCCGCTTTCCGCGGGTGCCATGGTCCGGCCAGCACCTCGGCCACCACAGCTTCCAAGACGGGACGTGCGTAGGGAGCGCGGCCGGAGATGGCTGCGGGTGATAGCCGCCGGTTCAGCAGGTCATCGATGGCCGCATAGTTGCGTTTCGATTTCGCTTTGTCCTGATCTTTGTCGAATACCGCTTGGATGGCGACCATGGAGGCTGCGGACTGGCCGCTCAACTCGTGCAGTTCCGCGGGAGTGGTCGCGCCACCCTTCTTCCAGCGTGCCAAGGCTTCCGTTCTGGCGGCTTCTGTCAAAGCGGGCCAGAGGACCTTCACTATCTGATTCTTGTTAGGGAACTCGATCACGGGATCGAGTGTCAGCGCGTCTTCCGAATCCGGATGGATCTTGAAGTAGGCATCCAGGTTGAAGGGTTTGTGACCGGCTGCCTTGATCTCGCTCTTCAAATCCTTGTGGGTGAGTCGACCCTGCTCTTCCGCCAGATTCCAAAGCTTGCGCCTGAGATCGCGCGAGAGGGGGCGGTTGTCGTCCACCTTGAGGTTCGCCAGAAGCATCGCGAAGCGGTAGCGGAAGAACTCCCGGCACTTCGCCGAGGGGACTTTCGCGTATTTGTCCGCCGCGTGACGAGCCTCCTTCTCGTCCTTGCCGGCTTTCAGGGCATCGAGGTAGGTCTTTGCCCAGGTGATCGGACAGCGAGCGATGATGCGATTGTCGAAGCGTGGGAGGAGTTGGCCGAAGAGCAAGCCGCCCACGTAGCGCTTGGGAAGCTTGATCGCGGCTCCAGCGAGAGCGGTGCGCGCATCCTTTCCCAACTCGTCCGCACTCATCAACAGACGGACCGATGAGGAATCGAGACCGGGGATCTTGTCGAGATGCAGCGACAGCAATCGTCCCACTTCGCCGGTTACCACCTTGCGAGGATAGGCGGCATTAAGGGTCTTGTAGGGAAGCAGGGAGGAAATCTTGTGACCGTGTCCGGAAGGCTTGAGATCGAGGCACGCGCACACGGTCTCCGCCATGGTGGACGTGCCATTCCCGTTCATCAGTTCCATGGCATTGCGTTCCTTTTCGGTATCCTCGTCGTTTTCCTCGCCACGGGGCCAGCGCGAGTTGCCATCATAGCCGCGGTTGTGAGCGTACCAGCGGAGGATGGTCCAGAGTTCCCAGGCGCTGAGGACGCGATGGCCTTGCAAAGCGGCGGCGGCGAGGAGGAAGGGTGCCGGGTGGCCGGGGCGGTCGAGATCCTCGCGGGAGAGGACGCCGCGGTGGAGCAGCCAGCGCTTCATGCGCTCGATGCGCATGCGGGTGGAACGGATGTGGCGGCGGGTGCGGCGGAGGTCGCGGCGGGTGGAGGCAAGGCAATCGTCGGTCGGGAAAGTGACCACGCCGGTGCCGAGGATGTCGGGATCGGCAGGAGCCTTCTTCTGAGCGGAGAGGACACACCAGCCGATGGAGGCGTAACCGATGTCGAAGGCGAAGGTGAGGGCCATAAGGGGAGAGGATTTGGCAAGGGGTAGGACAAGCACCGGGGCAACCCAAGGTTTATCCGGGAAAGTTCCGGCATGACAAATTTCCCTTGTGACCCGGTGACTTCCGATGATATGCGTTGCCCGGAATCAAGACAAAGTTTGAAGCGCAAAGCGTTTCCCTGCTCTGCACATCGTTATCAAAAGCGCTTCTTCAAAAAACGGCCACCCGACGGGGTGGCCGTTTTTGTTACCGGGTCTTGGGTGCCTCCGCCTCCCCTAGGTATATTGCTTACAGGGCCTAAGCACGAGTGCCGTGCGGAGTGGGGAAGACGGCTTATGGCACTTGGCGCAACGGCGGTCCATGGTGGGATTGCCCCCATGAAAACCCGGATTTGTTATGCTTGGTTCGGCGAATTCGCCGACTCGGTCCGCGCCGCCCACGGCGGCGTTCCTGGCGAGGTTGAGTTGCCGATGCTGCCGGAAACGGAAGACCGCGCGACCCTCACGCACGATGGCTGGAACTGGAAGTTCATCTACCCCGCGCCGGCGGCGGAGGTGCCTGATGCCGGAGAGAAAGCGCCGTCGAATCCATGAAATGAAGCGCGTTCCCCTCACCCTTCCCGGGAGCCGGTGACGCCGCCTTGTTCGACCCAGATCACGGCTTCCCGCATCACGGCCGGGGCGTCGGGCAGGGAGAGCTTGAGGCGGATGTTGTTGCGATGGGCATCGACGGTGCGCGGGCTGATGTGAAGCTGCTCGCCGATCTGGGGGGTGCTGAAGCCCCTCCCGAGCAATTGGAAGATCTCCAATTCACGGTCGGTGAGGGTGGCGGGGCCAAAGGAGGGTTCCCGCTTCGAGCCCACGGCCATGCGGCTGAGAATGTGGTGGGAGACGCGGTCGCTCAGGCTGATGGCTCCGCCGAGCACCTCGCGGATCGCGCGGATCAGCCGGTCGCTGTCGGAGCCCTTGACGAGGTAGCCGCGGCCGCCGGCGCGGATCACGCGCTCGGCATAGAGCATTTCGTCGTGCATCGAGAAGACCAGGACCCGGGTCTCGGGATTGAGGGCGAGCAGGTCCTTGATCAGTTCCAAGCCGCTCTTGTCCGGCAGGGTGATGTCCGTGACCACCAGATCGGGCCGCAGCAGGGGGATCGCTTCCAAGGCCGCACGGGCACTTGAGGCTTCCCCGCAGACGCTCAGATTCTCCTGCTGGCCGATCATGTAGCGGAGGCCGCTGAGCAGCATCGGATGGTCGTCGACAAGGAAGATGCGGTTCATGGTGTCTTGGCAGAGAGCACTCTAACAGGGATCAGGTTTCCGGGACGGCGGCGGCAGGAGCGCGTGGCGCGAGGATCTCGGCTTCGACACCCTCGCCCTCCTTGCTCCGCAGTTCAAGGCTGCCACCCAGGAGGCTCAGCCGTTGCCGGACGGAGACGAGTCCCACCCCGATCCCCGAGGATTTAGCAGAAGCGAGGTCCGCGGGGACGAAGCCCTTGCCGTGGTCGAGGACGATGACGCGGAGGGTGTGTTCATCCTTGGCCATCAGCTTGACCCTGGCTTTCAGCACTTGGGAGTGCTTGACCACATTGAAGAGCAATTCGCGGACCGCGAGGAAGATCAGGATGCGGACTTCCTCACCGGCGGCCTCGATTTCCCTGTCGAGCTCAAGCCGGACCTGCAGGCCGTATTTCTCCTTCATCCAGACTTCGCCCAGCCACGCCAGGGCCGGTGCGAGCCCTTCGGAGAGGATCGGGGGGGCGAGATCCGCGGTCAGCGTGCGGGAGCTTTCCAGAGATTCGTCCAACAAGCCGAGGACGGTCTCCAACTCATCCTTCTCACCATCGGTCGATTTGCGGCGCAGGCCCTCGAGCCGCATCTTGGCCGAGACGAGCAATTGCTGGAGGTGATCGTGGAGCAGGCCCGCGATCCGCTCCCGTTCGCGCTGTTCGCTGCGGGTAAGATGAGCGGCCACGCCGCGGAGGTGCTCGGCGCGGTCGCGGACCTCGACCGAGCGTTCCTCGACCTGTGCAGCCAGTTCGTCGCGGGCCATGCGCAGATCATGGTCCGCTTCCTTGCGGCTGCTGATGTCTTGCGCGATGGAGGTGGCCCCCACGACATCGCCGGACTCGTTGCGCATGGCGGCTACGGAAATCGAGATTTCCACCAAGCCGCCGTCCTTCCGCAAACGCACCGTCTCGATGGGCCCGATGGATTCGCCTCTGCCGAGCTGATCGAGCCATTGCGCCACCTCATGCTTGAGGTTTGCAGGCGCAAGCATGGACTTGGGCTTGCCGATCATCTCCTGTGCAGTGTAGCCGAAGATCCGTTCCGCGCCCTCATTCCAACTGATGATCTTGCCATCGGGGCTGAAGGTGATGATGGCATCGTTCGAGGACTCCACGCTGGCGGAGAGCCAGCGCATGCTTTCGGTGGAGTGCTTCTGCTCGGTGATGTCCACGCAGGTCAGCACGACTCCGGCGATCTGGTCCTCCATCGTGCGGTAAGGAGTCATCCGCGCCAGGAACCAGCGGCCTTCCGCATTCCGGACCTCGCGCTCGACCGGTGCGAGGCGATCCAGCACCCGCTCCGCATCCGCCGCGATCTGCGCGTACTCGAGCCGGTGGGTGAGATCGGACAGAGGCCGCCCGACATCCGTGGGGATCAGGTTGAAGAGGGCCACGGTCGGCGGGGTGTAGCGCTTGATGCAGAGCTGGCGATCCAGGAAGACGGTGGCGATATTGGTGGATGCCATCAGGTTCTGCAGGTCGCTATTGGCGCGGCTGAGTTCGTCCACCTTGCTCTTGAGTTCCTGGTTCACCGTGGTGAGTTCCTCGTTCATCGACTGCAACTCCTCGCGGCCGGTCTCGAGTTCCTCGGTGGCGGCGCGGAGTTCCTCGTTCATCGCCTGGAGCTCCTCATTGGAAGCCTTCAACTCTTCCCCGGAGGCCTCGTATTGCTCGACGGTTTCGCGCCATTGCGAGCGGATCTGGTCCAGCTCTTCCTCAAGGTGCCGAACCAGGCTTTCCGGCTCGATCTTCTTGATCTCCACCCGGGCCTCCGCCTCCTCCGCCTGCCGGGGACGGAAGATAACGAGCGCGTACTCGGACGCTGCGCCGGCCCCGGGATGCACGGCGATATCGACCTGCCGCGAAGTGCCCTCCGAATCGAAGCGTGCCCGTTCGATATCGACCGGGGTGCCGGTCTTGAAGGCGCGGAACAGGGCGGCGCGCAGGCCGATCCGCAGCATCGGGTGGACCACGCGCAGGACATTCATCGATGGCTCGCCGCCTCCGAATTGGAGAAACTGGCCGGCGCTCTCCGAAAGGTGGACGATGTCGTGATTCCTGTTCACCACCAGCGAGGGCGGCATCAGGCGCTCGCCCAATCTGAAATGCAGGTCGCCCCAGTAACCGCCGCGGGGCTGGACCTCCGGCACGCTTGTGGCCGGCCACTCGCCCGCTCCGGGACCGGGGGTATCCCCGGCATCGCGGCCCCCCTTCGCGAGCATCGGCACGGGTGGATGGAGCGAAAGCGCGAGCCGGGCGGCACTGGAAAGGATGCCGTTGCGGTGGCTGGCGTTGCGCCGGTAGAGACGTTGCTTCTTGTCGGTAGGCGCGAAGAGCGCGGTGGATTCCTCCGCGGATTCGGAAGAACCGAGGAAGAGCATGCCATCCTGAACGAGCGCGAAATGGAAAATCTCGAAGGCGCGGGCTTGCGCCTCGCGGTTGAGATAGATCATCAGATTCCGACAGGAAACCAGATCGAGCCGGGAAAAGGGCGAGTCCTTCAATAGATCGTGGAGGGCGAAGATGACCATCTCCCGGACCGGGCGGCGGATGCAGTAGCGGCCGGACTCCTTGGAAAAGAAGCGGCGCAGGCGCTCCTCCGAGACATCCGCCATGATGGTCTCGGGATAGCAACCGACGCGCGCGGTTTCGATCGCGGTCTCGTCGATATCCGAAGCGAAGATCTGGATCTGCGGCGGCGCTTCGAGGCGGGCGGCATATTCGCTGAGCAAGATGGCGAAGGAGTAGGCCTCCTCCCCGGTAGCGCAGCCGGCGACCCAGACGCGGACTTGATCGTTGGGCCCCTTGTCCTTGAAGAGGCTGGGGATGATCGCCTCGACCGCGGCGAAGGCCTCGCGGTCGCGGAAGAAATTCGTGACGCTGATGAGCAGGTCCTGGAGGAGCGCTGTGGTCTCGCCCGGATGGTTGCGGAGATAAGCGAGGTAGGCCCCCAAGTCGGAACAGTTGTTCACCTGCATGCGACGGGCGATGCGGCGGAGGATCGTCGCCCTCTTGTAGTAGGAGAAGTCGTGGCCATTGCGGCTGCGGAGATACGACAGCACCGCCATGAGTGCCTCCTCGTCCAGCTGCGCGGATATTTGTGCCTCTTGCACGCGGGGCTTTTCCTCGGCGGGCAATTGGAGGCGTCGGGCGGTCTCGCGATATTCTAACAGGCGGCGCGGCATTTCATCCACCGGCAGCACCCAGTCCACCATGCCGGTGGCGATCGCGGAGCGCGGCATGCCATCCTGATCAGCTTCCGCGGGAGTCTGGGCGATGGTGAGGCCGCCGCGCTCTTTGACGCGCTTCAGCCCCACCGCGCCATCGCCATCGCTGCCGGACAGCACGATGGCAGTGGCATCCGCGCCGTGGGTATCCGCCAGGGTCCGGAAGAAGAGGTCCACGGCCACGCGCCGGCCGCGGGGGGCGTCCATTTTACTCACGAAGAGCCGGCCATCCACCATCGACAGGTGGACGCCCGGGGATATGACGTAGACGTGATCTGCCTTTACCACGGTATTCTCCGTGACCTGGTGGACCGGCATGGCGGTTTCCCGCTGGAGGATGGAGGCGAGGGCGCTCTCCCGCTCCGGGGCCAGATGAAGCACCACCACGTAGGCCGCCCCGGTCTTCGGTGCAGTCGCACGGAAGAAGCGGATGAGGGCTTCCAAGCCGCCGGCCGAACCGCCGAGGCCGACGACGGGTAAGGATGCACCGGGGGCTGCCGGAATGATATCGCCCGCATCCGCGTGATCTTCCGGCAGTTCGTAGACCATCTCGTCCGCCGGCACCGGATCGGAGCCGCTGCTGTCGGACATTTCATCGGGGACGGGGTCGTGAGCCATTCGGAAGGGAAACTACACGAGCCTTCGCAGGGCGGGCGAGGAATCTTCCGGCTCTCCTTCTTATCCCTGCGCCCGGTTGCAGGGTGTCTTCGGCGGCTTGCCGGGAAGGCGGCGCTATGGCTTTGCCGCTCTCCCGAACAAACAGCCTTTTAGCGTTTGCAGGAAAACATCCCGGACGCGAAGACCTCCAAGCGGCCTTCCGCCTCCTTCGCCTCACCCAGCATTTCGGTGAGCGTATCGAGGTCCTTCGGGTAATCGAGGTAGCCGGCGAGCGTCGCGGCGAATTGGTAGGCCGCGATTTCATAATGTTTGATACGGCTGCAATGGGCGATCAGCAGGAGATCGCGGACCACCGGGTCCTTGGCCATGGCAATGTGACGGTTCCCGCCGTGGATCAGTCCCTTCATGCCTTCGCAGATGTCGCCATCCGAGGGCGCATGATGGCGCTTGAAGATGCCCTGAAGGTGTCGCTTGCGGCGCATGGCGAGCGGCTCTTGACCCTGCAGGAATTCGCGCAACGGCGAGGGACCGGTGGCGGCGGCCAGCTCGGGCAAAGTCAGGATCACCTGGGACTCCACGCTGTAGAGATCGCGAAGCTGGTCAAAATATAGGTCGGTCGGGCTTTTCGAGTTCATGGGTTTCATCGGGAAAGACCTCGCGCCGCCGGGTGATTTCCTCACCGGGGCGACTGGAAACCCCGGACGGGCCGAACTCCGGCCCACCCGGGGTACCAGCTGGGGGGAAAAACCGAACTTTGACTCCATTCAACGGGCGATCCGGATGCAGGTATCGATCTCCACGATCTTGGGATCGCAGGAATTGAACCCCTCGCGAATGCGCGGGAAGCAATCCAGCAATACCTCGACGTCGCGCATCTCGGCATAGCGGAAGTATTCCCAGCCCTCGTCCGGCCCGACTTGCCACCCGCGCAGGACCAGCGCGTGGGTCTTGCGGAAGTTTCCCAAGAGATGGGGCTCCGCGGTCACCAGGCTCTTGCGATAACGGAAGCGCAGCACCTGCCGCGAGCGGATCGCGGCGCGGACGCTGTTCAGGGAGGCATAGGGGAGTACGGCCACTTCCGAGAGGGATCAGACGTTTGAGTTGATGCAGGCGTCCAGCGCCTCGGCTTGGTCCTTGATCTTCGCCGAGTGGGTGGCGTGGATCTGCGACTTGAATTTCAATTCCTTGCGTTGATCGGCAGTGAGGCCGGGAAGCATGTCGGCGATCAGATTCCCCTGGCTGGAGCACTCCAACTGCACCGCCGCCAAGGAATGCAATGCATTCGTCATCATGACCGTGAGATCCCGTTCTTGCGCTGTCATAAGGTACCATTTGTTTTGAGGCCGGAACCGGGGCTGCGCAATGCCGACCGAGTAAGCAGCTTCTCCAACTCCTCCTAAGTGGATTCATTAGATTAATATATTTACTCATTAACTCTCCGTAAGAATTAAGTATTCCCCTACTGGCTTGCACATTTGCGCTTTTGAGCAATTTGATTGAAATATCCTACGTAGCAGGCAGCTTGGATCGTGAAATCCATAAGCGCCATGACGACCCGTTTCACCACCCTAGCCGCGATGTTGGCGGCCCCGCTCGCTCTGGCTGGCGAATCGCCGCTGGTCTTCCTTGAGGCCGAGCAATTCGCGACCGAGGGCGGCTGGGATACCGACCAGCAGTCGATGGAGCAGATGGGCTCCCCTTACCTGCTGGCCCATGGCCTGGGCGTGCCGGTCAAGGACGCGGAGACGAGCTTGAAGTTCCCAAGGCCCGCGGAATATCGCGTCTGGGTCCGCACCCGCGATTGGGTCGCGCCATGGAATGCCCCCGGAGCGCCGGGCAAGTTCCAGCTTCTGATCGATGGCAAGCCGCTGCCCGCGACCTTCGGCACCGAGGGCGCGGACTGGCACTGGCAGGACGGCGGCACCGTCAGCATCGGCTCCTCCGCAAAGATCGCGCTGCATGATCTCACCGGCTTCGAAGGGCGCTGCGATGCGATTCTCTTCTCCGCCGATCCGAAGTTCGCCCCGCCCCATGGTGGCCCGGAACTGGCGAAACTCCGCCGCCAATGGCTCGGCCTTTCGGATCAGCCTGAAGATGGAGGCAGCTTCGATCTGGTCATCACCGGCGGCGGCATCGCTGGAACTGCGGCCGCGGTCTCCGCCGCACGCAACGGTGTGAAAGTCGCGCTTGTCCAGGATCGTCAAGTGCTCGGTGGCAATGGCTCTTCCGAGGTCCGCGTCTGGCCGGAAGGCCACACCCGCCAGCAGCCGTATCCGCAGGTCGGCGAGATCGTGGATGAATTGGTCCCGCAGAAAGACAAGACCTCCGGCAACGCCAAAGGTGGTGCGATCTACGCCGACGAACGCAAGATGGCAGTGGTCCGCGCCGAGCCGAATATCACGCTGCTCACCGGGCAACGCGTGATGGCGGTGGAGACCGCGGAGAAGCGCATCACCGCGGTGATCGCTCAGGATATCCGCAGTGCGAGACGCATCCGGATTTCCGGCAAGCTCTTCGCCGATTGCACCGGTGACGGGACCATCGGCGTGCTGGCCGGAGCGGAATATGAAGTGGCCAAGGAGAAGCAGATGGGCGCCAGCAATCTCTGGAACGTGCTCGATGCCTCGAATGCGGCGGAGGTGCTCAAGTGCGAGTGCAAGGACAAGGATGCGCTCTCGCTATCCATGTCGCAGGGTGAAGCGCCGGCACCCTTCCCGCGCTGCCCTTGGGCCATCGACCTGAGCGACAAGCCCTTCCCCGGGCGCAAGAGTTCCAAGGGCCAGTGGGGCGGCAATCCGCTCGCGAATCTCGGCGGCTGGTTCTGGGAAAGCGGCTTCGACCGCGACCAGGTGAATGAGATCGAACGCATCCGAGACCTCAACTTCCGCGCGATGTACGGTGCCTGGGACACGCTCAAGAACGTGGACGGATTGTATCCGAACCACCGCCTCGGCTGGGCCGCCTTCATCGCCGGCAAGCGCGAGTCGCGGCGGCTGTTAGGCGACATCGTTCTAACAGGAAGCGATTTCCGCAACGGCACGGTGTTTCCCGACGGCTGCTTCCCCTGCTCCTGGCACATCGACGTCCACCTGCCCGATCCCGCCTTCGCGAAGGGCCACGAGGGCGAAGAGTTCATCTCGCGTGCGACCGAGGGGAAGAACTACCAATACAAGGGTCCTTATTGGGCCCCCTACCGCAGCCTCTACAGCCGGAACATTCCGAACCTCTTCATGGCCGGGCGCAACATCAGCGTCGATCGTGAAGCGCTCGGTCCGGTGCGCGTGATGCGGACCACCGGCATGATGGGCGAGATCGTCGGCAAAGCGGCGGCGATCGCGGTGAAACACGGGACCACCCCGCGCGGGGTGTATGAAAAGCATCTGGAGGAGCTGAAGGGGATGATGGCGAAGTCGTCCAAGGCGGCACCATGAGCAACGCGAGGATCACCTGCTGACTTTCTCCGCTCATTTCACCGCGTGCCGCCAGCCGGTATCCAGGTCGAATCCGCCCTCTTCCGTCGGAGTGGCGGTGATTTCCAGCCTTTCCGCAATGCCTTGCCACTCGGTCTCCACGCTGCCTGTGTGTCCGGGCGCCAGCAACAAGGTTGGCCGCGACCGATAGGATTCCGGAGGAAGGAGCGCGAGCGTGGCTTGAGCATCATCGACACTCCAGATTCCCGCCTCCTTCTCGTTCGCCTTGCGGTCGGTCACTAAGCGGTCCAGGCCGGTTTCACGCATTTGCATCGGATCAAGCGCCACGATGGTGCAGCCCATCATGATCTGGGTAGTGCCCGGTTCGGTGGTCGAATCGACTCGCTTGGGCACCATCACCGAGAAAACACGACGGCCTCCTTCATCAAGATGGCCGCCGGTGAGCATCGATTGGCCTTTGCCCAAGCGCACACGGGCTCTGGCGGTGATGGAGACCTTGTCCTTGAGTTCCTCCTCCACCGAGTGCTCCGCGCCACTCAGCTTTTTGATTCCCGCGATTGCGGCCCGCTCTGCAGGCTTGGCGGGACGGGTGTCGGTTTTCGAAGGCCGGTCTTCGGTCGCATCGCTTGGCTCCGCGGGTCCTTGGGTAGTGGCCGCAGGTTTGTCGGTGTGCTTCGTTCCGGTCAGGAGATCGCGACCGGGGCCACCGAGCCAGATCGCCAGAATGACGATCAATAGGAAAGCGATAGTGAGCAGCGGCTTTTTCATCCCTGTTCCGAGATAGCCGCCGGGCACCGCATTTGTCGGGAGAAGATCCCGGAACTACCATTTCGACTGGCCGTTCCCTCGAACCCGGTACTGGTAACTGGTGAGCTCGCGCAGACCCATCGGGCCGCGGGCATGGAGCTTGTCGGTGGAGATGCCGATCTCCGCGCCGAAACCGAATTCCTCACCATCGGCGAGACGGGTGGAAACGTTGTGGAAAACGCAGGCCGAGTCGCAACCGGAGAGGAAAGCATCCGCCGCTGCCTGATCGGCGGTGACGATGCTATCGGTGTGGTGAGAGCCGTGGGTATTGATGTGGTCGATCGCCTCCTGGAGTGAATCCACGACCTTCACCGAGAGGATGAGATCGAGATACTCGGTATCCCAATCTTCCTCGGTGGCAGGCAGGGCGTCGATGATGGCGCGGGTGCGCTCGCAGCCGCGGATCTCGACACCTTTCTCTACGAGGATCTCGGCGATGGCGGGCAGATGGGTCGCAGCGACTGAGGAATGGACCAACAGGGTCTCCAAGGCATTGCAGACGCCGGTCTTCTGGGTCTTCGAGTTCACGGTCAACTTGACCGCCATGTCGAGGTCCGCGGCGGCATCCACGAAGAGGTGGCAGACGCCGTCGTAGTGCTTGATCACGGGCATGCGGGCCTGCGAGACCACGGTCTCGATCAGGCCCTTGCCGCCGCGCGGGATGATCAGGTCGAGCCACTTGTCCATCTTACACAGCGCGCTCACGCTGGAGCGGTCGGTGAAGGGAATGAGCTGGATCGAGTGCGCGGGCAGACCCTCCGCTTCGCCGCCTGCCTGGAGGGCATCGGCGATGGCGCGGTTGCTGTGGATGGCCTCGGAGCCGCCGCGCAGGATGGTCGCGTTGCCAGCCTTGAAGCAGAGCACCGCGGCATCGCTGGTGACGTTCGGGCGGCTCTCGTAGATGATGCCGATGGTGCCGATCGGGACGCGGGTCTGGTGAATGTGCATGCCGTTCGGCCGCGTCCACTTTTCCATGATCTGGCCGACCGGATCGGGCAGTTCGATGACTTGATCGATGCCCGAGGCGATGGCCTCCACCTTCGACACATCGAGGCGCAAGCGGTCAAGCATCGGCGCGGCGAGGCCCTTTTCCTCGCCCGCGGCGAGGTCGAAGGCATTGGCGGCGACGATTTCCGGGGCGCGGGCGCGCAGTTCCGCGGCCATCGCCCGGAGGATCGCGTTCTTTTGGTCGGTCGTAAGCTGGGAGAGCTTGTAGGAGGCCGCGCGCGCGTTGCGGGCGAGTTCTTCGACGGCGGAAAAAACTTCGGCTTCGGTCATGGATGGCTGGCGGACGACAATTGAGGCACCACGAATCGCGCGAATTCAACGAAACGAAAGGCACCCGAAGAAACCACGGAATCCACGGAACACACGGAAAAATGCCCCGCCCGCGGCTTCTACCTATTTACGTGGGAGTTACAGCGGCGAAACGGGTCGAAAGCCCCTTCTCGCCGGCGAGGATCCCGGCGAGACGCTCCGGCTTGCGGCCATGGGCGATGTGGACGGTGATCCCGGAATCGACGGAGTTTTTCACCGCTTGGAGCTTGGAGGCCATCCCGCCGATGGAAAAGCGGCCACGCTCGTCCTTGGCGAAGCCGAGGACGGCATCGACGTCCGGGACGTCTTGGACGAGTTCGTTCGTTTCCGGGGAAAGGAGTCCGTCCACGGAAGTGAGCAGGACAAGGGTCTTCGCGCCGAGCAGAATGGCGACCTGGGAGGACAGCATGTCATTATCCCCTACCCTCAGCTCCTCCACCGCCACCGAGTCGTTCTCATTGATGATAGGCACGATACGTGGCGATTCCAGCAGGCGCCGGAGGGTATTCGAGACGTTCTGGCGGCGCTCCGGGGTCTGGAGGTCGGAGGCCGTGAGCAGGACTTGCGCAACCGCCAGATCGAAGTTCCGGAACAGGTTTTCGTAGGTGTGCATCAACCGCGCCTGTCCGACCGCGGCACAGGCCTGGCGGGTCGTGAGGTCGTTCGGATAGCCGTCCAAATTGAAGGCGGAAACCCCAGCTCCGACCGCGCCGGAGCTGACGAGCAAGCAGCGGTGGCCGCTCTCGACGAGGCCGGCGATGGCGGTGACGAGGCGGACCAGCGAGGCTCCATCGAGCGTGCCATCGCTGGTGCGGGTGAGGACGCCGGTGCCGGCCTTGATGACGGTGAGAGATTCCATGGCGGGAAAAGCGGGCGCGGCTATGGCCCGAAATCCCGCCTCATGCCATCGCAAAGCGTGACACCGTGGATCGATTACCCGGCTCCTTCCTCCAAACTTCGAAGCAGCAATTGCTTCATCCCGCCGTCGTGCCTGAGGATTGCAGCTTCGTTCCAGTCTCCCGCGCCCACCATCAGCGCCTGCTTCAGGCTCTCCACATGGTGCTGCCAGAGTTCCGACTTCGACTTCGGCGTGAAGTTGCTCAGTCGCGAGTTCATGCTGTGGCTGATCAGGCAGAGATTGCCGAAGCAATCGAGCAGCTCCGGTGCCAGCGGCGATACCTTTCCCATCGGCGTCTGGGCATAGAAATGCTCCACCGAGCTGCGGGGGGTGAAGCGGAAGCTCTCCGACTTCTCATCTTTCGAATTCCGGTCGCGCCAGAGCAGGTAGTCCAGATAATTGAAGACGAAATTGTTCCGGATGCCTCGATAGCCGAGCAAGGGGCTGATGCTTTCCTCCGTCACATCCTCTCTCCGTGTCGCGCAGTGGCAGTCGTTCGCGTAGATGATCTTGTTATAATCCAAGGCCACCGGCGCGAGGTGGTTGTCGAACACAAACGCCCGTGCCATCGACTCCAGGTGCTTCAGATAGCTCGCGGCATCGACCTTTTCCGAGCGGGAGAGGTAGTGGAGCGCTCCGTTCAGCCAGTACTTGCGGATCTGCGTCGGCGTGGAGACGTGGAATGCAGACAGTAGCATCAGGATGCGGAGATTGACCGGCTCTTTGCCCTCCTCCTGGCCGAAGGTGTTGACGTAGGACGCGCGGTTTGCGGCATCCCCGTCACCACTCCACTTCAGGCGCTTCAGACTCCAGCCGTCGGATTCTCCAGTGAACTCCCGCTTGAGTATATAGTGGTCGAGCAGGTTTTTGCACCGAAGTAGATCGTAGGCGAACCGTTTCACCCGCTCCAGCTTATCAGGAGCTTTCAGGATCTGCTCCTCGAAAACGGGAAGCAGTTCCTTGTCGTCCAGAGTCACTCCGGCCGTTTCCGCGGAGAGCGAGACCCGCAGCACCTGTAGCAAGAAATTCGGGAAATTGATCACCGCGTTGAAGCGCTCGGGCGGGTCCTCGCCATCCCGGTCGTCGCCGCTGCTGCCGGGCTCCGGGTCACCGATGATCTCGACGAGGGACCGCGGCACCTCCGCCGTGCCATCTCCCGGCACGGAGAGCATCCCACACAGTTCGTCGAAGTCCGCGGGTATGAATTGATCCCACTTCTCGTAGCCAAAAATGGCGCTGCGCTGAGCCGGGCGAAAGCCCATCTGCACATAGCGTTCCATATCCGCACAGGTCTCCCACACCCGGTGGAAGCAGTGCTGGTCCGCCGGCGCACCACCTCCCTCCTCGATCGCTTGCATCATCAGGGATTTCAGCACCTCATGCTTCTCGAGCTGCTCACCCCGGTTGTTCATGATCTCGAAATAGTGATTTAGATCCGTGCCCTCTGGCACCTGAACCCGCATGATCAGAACCTTGTCGAGCAGATAGGCGGCGAAGCGGGATAGCTCTCCGGGATTCCCCAGCTTCTGCGCCAGTATCCGCTGGATCAGATGATAGCCGTTCAGAATCTCCGGATTCACTTCGCCGGTGCCCAGATCTCCCATCGCGCCATTCTCACAGCAGCCCTCGAAAATCCTCGTCAGCGTCTTGCGCGAGTGCTCACGGCACTCGAAGCGGACGCGCGGTCCACTGTAGAGGGAGATATCTCCCACACGCGCGTTCCGCAGGTGCATTCCCAGCAGGGCCAGCGTCGTCAGACGCTGCTGCCCGTCGACCGTCTCAAACACCAGCTTCCCCTCCTCCCGGCGCTCGTAGACCACCAGCGTGCCGATGTAGTAGGGCCGGGCCTTCGGGATGTAGTCGATGATGTCCTCGATCAACTGCCGGATCTCCGGCTCATCCCAGGCATAATTCCTCTGGTACATCGGGATCAGGTATTCTTCCTCGCGATCGAGGAGATCCTTCACCGAAAGTGGCAATATCCCGTCGTCGCTCATAGATATTTCATCTCGCGGAAGAGATCCTCGATGCCTTCGGTCTTCTTCCTCGCCTCGCGCAGCACCGGCAAGTGGCAGCGGATGAAATCTTCCGGCCGGAAGGCGTCCCTCAGGACCACGAAGAGGTTGCCCGTTCCCAGCACGTGTTTGTCCATGCTTTCGGGGCGCACGCTATACAACTTCAGCCGCAAGCCGTAGGCCCAGATGAAGATCTTTCCGATTGCCGCCGAGATTTCCACCGTCCCGAATTTGTCGAGATAGTAGACCAGCAGGCAGTCGAAGATCGCCCGGACATAGCCATCCCCCTTGCGGTGCATGCCGGGATAGTCGTTGATGGTTTCCAGTATTCTCGTGGCGAGTTCCGTGAGCCCGCTCTTGTCCCCGTTTTTCGACTCCGCGGTGATCACCGCAACCTTCTCCAAATAGTGCTCCGTCATTTCGAAGAAGCGCCTGCCGTTGACGATGGTCTGATCGATCTGAAAGGGAAAGGCATGCCCCCTGCCATCGATCCGGCGCTCATACTGGCCGTTGTAATGATCCACGAAGTGGTGGGCAATTCGCAGTTGCCGGACATAGGGATACGGCGCGGTGCGGTCGATGTTCACGCCCTTGAAGAGGCCGATGTCGTCCTTACCGAACTGGCCTGTCGGACGATCCCTCGACCAGTTCCTAATCCGGAACAGGTAATCCGAGAACAACTTCGACAAATCTTTTGCCGTGGTACTCTCCCACTTCGCTACGGTTTGCGCCTTCAGCGCTTCGTCCGCCTTCTCGAACTCCCGCAGGTGATACGCCTTGAGCAGATCGTGCGGATCAAGGTCCTTGCCGCGTGCATTCTGGGAGTCGAAGAACTGGAAGGCTTCCGAGATGTCGTTCAGCGTGAAGATGACCACTTGGCATCTCTCCAGGAAGAAGTCGATCAGATCCTCGCTGAATTCCTTCTCCGAGGCGACCATCCGGGAGATGGTCCGGTAGTTCCGGTGAATGTTCAGCCTCGAAATCTCGCTGGAGAAGTGGTGCGCCGCCATGGTCGCCGCCAGAGCATCGAGACGCTCTTTCAAATCGTTCCGCATGATCTTGTCGCGGCGTGTCTCGATCAGTGCCAACACCGCCAGCATCAGTGTGATGATCCGTTGCTGGCCATCCACGATGTTCCGTGTGCCCTCTTCGCGATGGAAGACGACGGTTCCCAAACGGTACGAGGGCCTCTTCTGGTGGAGAGCGATGTCACTGAACAGCTGTAGCACGTTCTTCTCCGTCCACTTGTAGGGACGCTGGTAGCCAGGGATCTTCAACTCGCGATCCGAGAGCAACCTTTCCACGGAAAGTATCCCCTTTTCGGGGAGGATCGCTGGCGACATTGCTGAACTCGCTTCCATGATCATCGCGTGCCGCGGCAGATAGAGGTTGACCGGTTAATAAGAGATCGAAGTTGAATCATTACGGTCCGGACGCACCGAAGCTGGGACACCGCAAGGACTGGATCAACGAATAAATGACGTAGTTCAACAATGTCACGATAACTTAATAAAATATGGCGCCGGGCCGGCCCTGCTTTGTTTACTTGCCAATCCCACCTTCCCGCCGGGATGCGCGGCAGGTCTTTCCAAGCGGAAAATTGTGGATGCCAAAGGAAAACAAAGCGTCACGACGCCGTCCGGAAACCGAATGCTCAAGAGACTCCCAAGCCCTTGGACCAAACTCAACGCACACCATGAAACGCCACATCCACACTTCCCTCGTCGCCGCCTTGCTGATCGTCCCAAGCGCGCTCATCGCCCAGAAGACAGAAGAGCCGGCTCCGGACTCCAAGCCTGCTGATTCCGACCCAAGCCACGCCAAGATCCCCGATGGCTACCGCGACTGGAGGCTGATCTCCGTGGCCCGTGAGGAAGGCAAGATCGACGACATCCGGGCCGTCCTGGGCAACGATATTGCGATCAAAGCGTATCGGGAAGGGACGCTTCCGTTCCCGGATGGCGCGGTGATTGCCCGGATCGCCTGGAGCCTCGTCCCCTCGGAGGAAAACAACAAAGCCTTCGGTCAGGCCCAGTCCTTCGTGCCTGGCGCGCCGAAGAACGGGGTTCAATTCATGTTCAAGGACGCGAGGAAGTACGCAGCGACCGGTGGCTGGGCCTACGCCCAATTTGGCGAGGCCGATGGCAAGCCGGTCGTGGACGAGGCCAAGCTGTCTGCCTGCTTCACCTGTCACCAGCCGGCCGCGGCCCGTGATTTCATTTTCACCCGATACTCCTTGAGCGGCCTGGCCGGTCAAAAATGACCATGGATTGGACCTCGCTCCGGCTTCAGCGCCATTCTCCGGAGGAAGCGGAAGTGGGAGCGGATCATCGTGAAGATGCTCATCGAGTGATAGCGGACGCCGTGTTCCGCCGCGACCTCGCGGAGAATCGGCGTGAGCTTGCGATAGTGGACATGGGAATGCCCTGGGAAAAGATGATGCATGGCGTGCGCATTCGCCCCGCCGGACAGGAAGCTCGCCAGGAAGCTCTCCGGATTCCAGTCACAGCTCGTCACGAGTTGGTGGACCGCCCAGTTGCTGGGGAGCCGGCCGTCATCGCCAGCTGCGGGAAAGTCGGCCTCGTCGAAGAAGTGCGTGCCGACCAGCAGCATGATGAACATCAGGCTGGCGAGCGCGCCGATCAAGAGATAGCTGCCGAAGATTTTCCAGAAAGGCAGGTCCAGACAGAACCATGGAAGCAGCAGGATGATGGAAAAGTGGAGCGCCTTGTTGACGAGAAAGCTGGTCACAAGCTTCCGTCGGGAAATCCCGGAGCGCATCCACGCATAGTCGCGCGAGAACAGATAGATCCAGTCCCCCCAGAAAACCGAATGCACCAGGGCCAGGCAATAGACGAAGGGTGCAAATACCGCCTGGTGCCTGAAGCGCGGATGCCAGGGATGTTCCGGGCTCATCCTCAGAAAGGGGTTCTTGTCGATATCCTGATCGGAGCCGAGGACGTTCGCATAGACGTGATGCGAGCGGACATGACGCAGCCGCCACAGGGTCGGATCGATGCCCACCGTCAGGAAGCTGAGGTGATGCATCAGATGATCCAGCCGGGGGATCCGGGCGATCGCTCCGTGACTCGCGTCGTGGCCGATGTTGAAACCCAGCAGCAAGCCCGAGGTCCCGAAGACAAAGGCCGCGAGGAGAAGACCGAAACCCTCGAGCCGCCCGGACAGCATCAGGGCGTAGCTGCCATAGGTGCTCGTGAACCAGAACAGGGACTTCGCCCAGAATTCGAAGTTCGGCCCCGGCCTGATGCCCCTTCTCCGCGTGAATTCTTCAACCCTGCGCTGGAGTTCCGCTTGGAACCCCGCATGCGGATCGGCTGCCTTCGATTGGAATTTGAGATTTTGCATGGTGGGCCTCCGGGACGCTTTCCCTTTGATCCATGCCTACCATCAAAGCCGCCGTCCCGGCTCATCGATAAGCTTGAGGATCCATCGATTGAATCGATGGACGATCTTGGCACAACGTGAGAAAAGTTTTTGCAGATCGGATTTGTGGACTAGGGTGGCGGATTCTCTCACTGCGGTCGGAATGTGCCGGCCGGGTGCCACCACCAAAGCACGCTATCCGGATGAAAAGCACACGAGCGGAAGGGGTGAACCATGGATGAATCCGAAAAGTCCGGAGTTCCTCAGGGAGACGTCACGAGACGTCAGTTCCTCATCGCCGGGACCGCTGGTATGGTACTGAGCGGATTGCCCCGTACCGTCTACGGACAATCAAGCACTGCCGCTCACGCGCTCGCCCCGGTTCTCACCAAGGTCTCCTTTACGGTGAACGGGAAAAACCATGAGCTCGAACTCGATACGCGGACCACGCTGCTCGACGCCCTCAGGGAACACCTCAAGCTCACGGGCACGAAGAAAGGCTGCGATCAGGGCCAATGCGGTGCCTGCACCGTGCTCTCGGGCGGACGCCGGATCAATTCATGCCTGACGCTCGCCGTGATGCACCAGGGCGACAGCATCACCACGATTGAAGGACTGGGAACGCCGGACAAGATGCACCCGATGCAGGCCGCTTTCGTGAAATGCGACGGCTACCAATGCGGCTATTGCACGCCCGGCCAGATCTGCTCGGCAGTGGCCGTGCTTGGCGAGATCAAGGCCGGCATTCCGAGCCATGTGACTGCCGATCTCACGGCAGCACCGGAGCTGAACGCGGCGGAGCTCCGCGAGCGCATGAGCGGCAATATCTGCCGTTGCGGTGCCTACTCCAATATCGCCGAGGCAATCACCGAAGTAGCAGGGAGGACCCAATGAGACCGTTTACCTACGAGCGCGTCAGTTCGCCCGCGGAGGCGGCCGCCGCCGCGGCGCGCCACCCCGGTGCCCGGTTCGTGGCGGGCGGGACCAATCTGCTCGACCTGATGAAGCTCGAGATCGAAACACCGGCGCATCTCATCGATGTCAACGGTCTCGCGCTCGACAAGATCGAAGCGACGGACGAAGGCGGCCTGCGCATCGGCGCGCTGGTGCGTAACACCGACCTCGCCGCGGATGAGCGTGTGCGGCGGGACTACGGGGTGCTCGCGCGCGCCCTCGTCGCCGGTGCCTCGGGCCAATTGCGGAACATGGCCACCACCGCGGGCAACCTCCTGCAGCGGACCCGCTGCCCCTATTTCTACGACACCAACCAACCGTGTAACAAACGCGAGCCCGGCAGCGGCTGTGGCGCGATCGGCGGCTTCAGCCGGCCCCTTGCCATTGTCGGCGTGAGTGAGGCCTGCATCGCGACGCATCCGAGCGACATGGCGGTCGCGATGCGCGTGCTCGACGCCACGGTCGAAACGATCAAGCCCGATGGCTCCAAGCGGTCCATCCCGATCGCGGAATTCCACCGCCTGCCGGGCGACACTCCGCACATCGAGACGATGCTGATGCCCGGCGAACTGATCACCGCGGTGACCTTGCCCAAGCCGGTCGGCGGTGTGCAGATCTATCGCAAGGTGCGCGATCGCGCCTCGTTCGCCTTCGCGCTGGTCTCGGTCGCCGCGATCGTGCAGCGCGACGGAACGGGCCGGGTGGCCTTGGGCGGCGTGGCGCACAAGCCATGGCGGGTCGAGGAGGCGGAAGCCGAGATGCCAAAGGGGGCCAAGGCCGTCACTGCCCGCTTGCTGGCGGACGCCAAGCCGACTCCCGAGAACGCCTTCAAACTCAAACTCGTGGAACGCACGCTCGCCGCGGTGCTGGCGGAAGCGAAAGGAGCCTAAGCCATGAAATTCGACACTCCCGCCGCGAACAATCCGATCGACCAGCTCAAAGTGGTCGGCAAGCCCGTCGACCGCATCGATGGTCCATTGAAAACGACCGGCACCGCGCCCTACGCCTACGAGCGACACGACGTGGTGGCGAACCAAGCCTATGGCTATATCGTGGGCTCGGCCATCGCCAAGGGCCGCATCACCTCGATGGACCTCGCCGCCGCCAAGGCCGCTCCCGGCGTGATCGCCATCGTGACCGCCGAAAATGCCGGCAAGCTGGACAAGGGGAATTTCAACACGGCGCGGCTGTTAGGCGGACCCGAGATCCAGCACTACCACCAAGCGATCGCGGTGGTCGTGGCGGAGACATTCGAGCAGGCGCGCGCGGCCGCGAATCTGGTGCGCGTGAAGTATGCGCCGGAGAAGGGAAACTTCGACCTCGCTGCAGTGAAGGACAAGGCCAGCGCCCCCGGCAACATCAACGGTGACGCTCCCGAGAGCAAGGTCGGCGACTTCGCCGGGACCTTCGCCGACGCGGCGGTCCAGCTCGACGCCACGTACACGACGGCGAACGAGTCCCACTCGATGATGGAGCCACACGCGACGATTGCGGCATGGGACGGTGACGAGCTCACGTTCTGGACTTCCAATCAGATGGTTGCCTGGGGCGTGGGCGACATGGCGAAGACGCTGGGCGTGCCGAAGGAAAAGGTCCGCCTCATTTCCCCCTATATCGGCGGCGGCTTCGGCGGGAAGTTGTTCCTGCGTGCGGACGCCTTGATGGCTGCTCTGGGTGCGAAGGCGGCCCGGCGGCCGGTGAAGGTGACCTTGCAGCGTGCCCTGATGCCGAACAACACGACCCATCGTGCGGCCACGATCCAGCGCATCCGGATCGGTGCCACGAAGGACGGGAAGATCACGGCCATCGGCCATGAATGCTGGTCGGGGGATCTGGCGGGTGGCGGCCCCGAGGCCGGGGCAATGCAGACGCGTGCGCTCTACGCCGGGGAGCATCGCATGACGGCGAACCTGCTGGCCGTGCTCGACTTGCCCGAAGCGAACGCGATGCGGGCACCCGGTGAAGCGCCCGGTCTGGCGGCGCTGGAGATCGCGATCGACGAGATGGCGGAGAAGCTCGGCATGGATCCCATCGAATTCCGGATCGCCAATGACACGCAGGTTCTCCCGGACAATCCGCCCAAGCCGGCGGGAAACGATCCGCAGGCCAAGAAGGACGAGGGGAAGCCGGATCCGCATCCGCCATTCTCGAAGCGCCAACTGGTCGAGTGCCTGCGCGAGGGCGGCAAGCGCTTTGGGTGGGAGAAGCGCAACGCCAAGCCGGGCCAGGTGCGCGACGGCAAGTGGCTGATCGGCATGGGGGTCGCCGCGGCATTCCGGAATAACCTGCTGACGAAGTTGGCAGCACGGGTGCGCTTGGACGGGAAGGGCGTTGTGACGGTCGAGACGGACATGACCGACATCGGGACCGGTAGCTACACGATCATCGCCCAGACCGCCGCCGAGATGATGGGCGTGCCGCTGGACAAGGTCGTGGTGCGCCTGGGCGACTCGAGCTTCCCGGTTTCCTGCGGCTCGGGCGGCCAGTGGGGCGGCAACAACTCGACCTCGGGCGTCTATGCCGCCTGCATGAAGCTGCGCGAGGCGGTCGCGAAGAAGGCCGGCTTCGACGCGGGGGACGCCGTCTTCGCCGACGGCAAGGTGAGTTCCGGAAACCGCAGCGTGCCGCTTGGCGAAGCGGCCGGCGCGGAGGACCTCGTCGCGGAAGACCTGATCGAATATGGCGACCTTGATAAGAAGTATCAGCAATCGACCTTCGGAGCCCATTTCGTGGAAGTCGGCGTCGATGCTTTCACAGGCGAGACGCGGGTGCGGCGAATGCTCGCCGTGTGTGCCGCCGGCCGCATCCTCAATCCCAAAACCGCGCGCAGCCAGGTGATCGGAGCCATGACCATGGGCACGGGTGCCGCGCTGATGGAGGAACTCGCGGTGGACAAGCGGCACGGCTTCTTCGTGAACCACGACCTCGCCGGTTATGAAGTGCCGGTGCATGCCGACATCCCGCACCAGGAGGTGATCTTCCTGGAAGAGACGGATCCCATTTCTTCACCCATGAAGGCGAAAGGCGTGGGGGAACTCGGCATCTGTGGTGTCGCGGCTGCGATTGCGAACGCGATCTACAACGCCACCGGCGTGCGGGTGCGCGATTATCCGATCACGCTGGACAAGCTCATCGACGGGCTTCCGGAGATGGAGTGAGCGATTTGGGTAAGCAGGCCGCAACGGAAGCGGTTGCCCCTCTCCAACATCGTCATGGTAGAACCGGCTTAGGTCTCCTTGCGGAAAGCCGCGTCCAGTCTATCCAGAATATCCAAGCCTTGATCCCTTGACCCGCGTGCCACTCTGAGGCGGAAGCGGGTCTCAGCATCAAACTCCGCCAAACCCAGGGTGGAGAACTCCTCCATGAGTTTGTTCAGGCTGATGCCGCGTTGCCGCGCCATTTCGCGCAGGCGGTTGGCCTTCTCGTCAGGAATGCGGATCGTGAGCGTGGTCATGACAATGCTAAGCGTCTTTCCTGGACTTCCTGCGGGGTCACGTTTCATGAGCAGGATGCATCATTGGGAAGTCTGCCACAAGCCGCTCTTGCCCCTTCCTTTCCCTACGTTTACAGCCGCCTCATGAACGCGTTCCCGCCGCCCGGCGACAAGAAGCAGCTCGAGGAGGGCCTCGTCCTAACCCCGAAGTTCGATGCGGACGGTCTGATCCCCGCCATGGCGATCGATGCAACCACCAAGGAGCCCTTGATGCTGGCTTACATGAACGCCGAATCCCTGCAATTGACGCTGGAACTCGGCGAGGCGGTCTACTGGTCTCGCAGCCGCAAGGAGCTGTGGCACAAGGGCAAGACCTCCGGACAGGTGCAGAAAGTCGTGGAAATCCGCACCGACTGCGATCAGGACGCGCTGGTCGTCTACGTCGAGCAAATGGGAGGCGGCTGCTGCCACACCGGGCGCAACGATTGCTTCTACCGCAAGGTGGCCGGGCGGACGGAGGAGGGCGGCGCGCTGCTGGCTTTCAAGGATGAGAAATGAAGGATGCGACCGCGGATCACGAGGATTCCACGGATGAGGAATTCCGCTGTTTTCTCCGCCTCCGATGGCATCTTCTTCGCAAGCATCCGCGGAATCCGCGCGGTCCGCGGTCATTTCCCTCCGGACCCGCTTGAAAATCCGGCGAAATCCGCGAATTTCGCGGTTGCAATCGCCGGGTCGTTCCCCTAGTTCTCCCGCCCCTCGCGCCTCCGGGTGCGATTCATTCACTTTTCCAAAGCAAGGAGGACCGCCATGGACATCATCAAGAAGATCGAGCAAGAGCAGTTGAAAACCGACCTCGTGGATTTCCGCGTCGGTGATTCCGTGAAGGTCCACACCCGCGTGGTGGAAGGCGGCAAGGAGCGCGTCCAGATCTTCGCCGGCATCGTGATCGCCCGCCGCGGCACCAGCGTGAACGCTTCCTTCACCGTCCGGAAGATTTCCTACGGCGAAGGCGTCGAGCGCGTTTTCCCGCTGCACACCCCGCGCATTTCCAAGATCGAAGTGGTCAGCAAGGGCAAGGTCCGCCGCGCCAAGCTGCACTACCTGCGCGAGCGCGTCGGCAAGAAGGCCATGCTCGTCAAGGCCGCACCCAAGAAGTAAGCGGTCCCCCGCCATCATTTTCCAAGAACGCGCCGCGGCTGATGCCCGGCGCGTTTTTTTTCGTGATGACGGCTTGATTGAATCTTGGCGGCGGCGGTGGGATGCCGGATGCTGCGGCACGTGAAGCGGGTTCCGATTCCGATAGTCATCATGCTGAGCCTAGCGGCGGTCGGCATTCCGTGGTGGCTGGGGACCAAGGACATGGATTTCATGACTCCGCCGAGCGAGATCTCGCTGGCGCACCTGCGTGCCCGGACCGCGATCACCCACCGCGAGAAATCCCATCTCTTCTCGATCAACCTCGAGCCGAAAGATACCGCGGCCATCGAGAGCCCGATCCGTGCGGCACCGGCGATCAATCCCGGCGATCCCAACACCCCCGCCCCCTTGAATTCCTACGCCGAGCACGCGGCGGAGGGACCGGTGGCTTACACGGCGCTGGCCGTCCACTTGGAGGAGCAGGGTGCGAATGCCCGGGCGCTGCTGGCCTGGGAACGCGTCCTGGACGTCTGCCGCGCCAGCGAACCGCAGCGCCAAGCCGCACTCGCGGGAATCCAGCGCCTGCGCCCATTGGTCGCACCGTGGAATATCGATCCGGTCGCGGCGAAGCCGCTGGTGCTGGAAGCCACCCTGCCAGCCGGCATTTCCGCGGATGCCTTGGAAGAAATCGTCACCAAGTGCGCCCACGAATTGAGCCGCCATTCCTCCGGTCTGCTGCGCTTCGAGCCGCGGATCGAGCGCCCCGAGCGCAAGAGCACTCCGGCGGCGGTGCTCTCGCTGCAATTGACCGGGGAAGGTGCCGGTGCGGCATCCACCGGCTTCCTCGATTTCCCGCTGGCGACCGATCCGGACCACTTGCGCCGGGAGATCCTGGTGGGAGTTTACAAGCTGATCGCCTCCCAACTCGCGGCGGTCACCGATTTCACACCGCCCGCACCCTTGGCGGATAGCGACCTCCCTTCGGCGGCGCTGGAGGGCCGCATCACCCGGCTCTGCTGGGACGAATTCGGAAAATCGCTGCAGCCCGGAAAATCCCGCTAAGAGAACGCTGGACCTGCCCGTTTCCGGGGAGAAGCTTCGCTAGCATGTCACGCGGAATTCTGTTTCTCCTCGCCACCACCGGCCTGCTCTGCGCGGAGCCGTCCAAGGATGACCGCGCCCCGGTCGAGCCCAAAACCCTGCCCGCGCCCGACCAACCGGTCGCGGAGGCCCAGCCGGCGGTGAAGGAACTCGACGCGGACCGACTCCAACTCGGCGAAATCATTTTCAACCGCAAGACCCGCGAGATCCGCTTCCCCGCCCTGGTCAACATGCGCGACGGCGAGATCCTCGAATACGCCATCGTCCACTCGAAGGGCAAGGTCCACGAGGCCCTGCTAACCACCGAAGTTCCGGCCACCGAACTGAACGTCGCCTTCAAGCTCCTGCGCTACGAGGGATCGCCCGAGTTCTACGCCGAATGGGAGGCCGATGGCGTCCTCTCCAACCGTTTCCCGATCGTCAAGCAGGAGACCAAGGATGCCGCTCGAATCGACATCGGCGTGGAGTGGAAGGAAGAGGAAAAGACCCGCACCGCCAAGATCAACGAGTGGATCTCCCACGGCACCACCGGCGAGCCGATGCCTGCCGATCCATGGGTCTATGGCGGCTCGATGTTTTACAAGGGCAGCTTCCTGGCCGAGTCGACCGGCGACACCGCCGCCATCTTCATCACCAACGCCGCCCTGATCAATTACTCCGGGAAGGACAACAAATCGGACGAAGTCTGGTTTCCTTTCCCCAAGCGAGTGCCCCCGGAAGGCACCCATGTCACCATCGTGATCACTCCGCATAAGAAACCCGCTGCAAAGCCATGAAGTCCGCCATTTGCTTAGCCATCGCCTCCACCCTGGCACTCGCCCAGGGCCAGGAGTCCAAGAACCCGTATCTCTCGCTGCAAGTCGAGATCAAGGAAGCCATCGCCCGCGGCAATGCGTTTCTGGCCAACCAGCAGAAGGAAGCCGGCTACTGGGGCGACAACGAGGAACTGCCCGCCTTCAGCGCGCTGGCCCTGACCGCCGCGGTCCGCGACCCCGCCGTGGATCGCAAGGCCGACCTGCCGCCGCACATCGCCAAGGGCTTCGAATGGCTGATCAAGCAGCAGAAGGAAGACGGCGGCATCTACAACAAGGGCCTCGGCGTCTATAACACCGCCACCGCTGTCACCGCATTCACCGCCACCGAGAAGGAGCGCTACGAACCGATGATCGTGAAGGGCCGCAAGTACCTCATCGGCCAGCAGTGGGACATCGGCCAGAAGAAGGAGACCGACAACAAGAACGACGGCGGCATCGGCTACGGCTCGAAGAACGACCGCTCCGACCTTTCGAATACCTATCTCGCCATCGAGGCGATCGCCCTCTCCGAGAAGGTCATCGAGGACGGCAAGCACGGCGACCAGCCGGACCTCGACTGGAAGGCGGCGATCACCTTCCTCTCCCGCTGCCAGAACCTGCCCGGCACCAATGACCAGCCCTATGCCTCCGATGACGCGCAGAACAAGGGCGGCTTCATCTACGGCCCCGGGGAAAGCAAGGCCGAGCCGGTCCAGCTTCCCGACGGCCGCACCGCGCTGCGCTCCTACGGCTCCATCTCCTACGCCGGCCTGCTCTCGCTGATCTACGCGAAGCTCGGCCCGGACGATCCGCGCGTGATCGCGGTGAAGGAGTGGCTGGGCAAGAATTACACCCTGGCCGAGAACCCCGGTATGGGGGCTCAGGGTCTCTACTACTACTACCAGACGATGTCAAAGGCGCTCTCCGCCGCCGGGATCGCCAAGCTGCAGCTTGCCGATGGCAAGGAAGCCGATTGGCGCACCGATCTGGCGGGAGCAATCATGAGCAAGCAGAAGGCCGACGGTTCCTGGAGCAACGAGAACGCCCGCTGGATGGAAGCCAATCCGGTGCTGGTGACTGCCTACAGCGTGATGTCGCTCGAGCAGGTCTACTACTCGATCCCGAATCCTCCCTGATTTTCCCGTCAATCCCGATCCCCCCCCGAGCCCTTGGAGCGGACCGCGAGGTCCGCTCCTTGCATTTTCAGGGGAATCTACTTCCCCCACCCCGGCTTGCGGATGTGCATCCGCTGCGAGCGATAGATCCCCGCACGACCGCTGCAGAGGAACGCAACCCCGCAAGCGAGACCCATCGGCAGCCCGTAGCGGATGCCGAAAAGCTCGATCCCCATCAGCGCGCACGCCAGCGGCGTATTCGCCGCCCCCGCGAAGACCGCGACGAATCCCAACGCGGCAAATAGCCCGGGCGGCGCGCCCATCACCCCTGCCAGCGCATTGCCCAGCGCGGCACCGATGAAAAACAGTGGCGTCACCTCCCCGCCCTTGAAGCCGGAACTCACCGTCACCGCGGTGAAGACCAGCTTCCACCACCAGGCCCAAGGGTGGATGGCCGGTGAATCAAAAAGCGAGACCAGCGTGACCGCCTGCGGGTCCGGCGACCACACCCCGAGCCCGAGGTAGTCGGCGCTGCCGGTCGCATGGAATAGCGCAATCAGCATCAGCCCGCCAAGCGCAGGCCGCAACCAAGGCTGGCGGATCCGCTTGAAAGCAGCACCCAGGCCGTGGCAAGCCTGCGAGAAAACCAAGGCCATCAGCCCGAACGCCACGGCGGCCAAGGCAATCTTGCCCAGCAGCAGCGGGCTCGTGGCGAATCCCCCGGCCACCCCAGCGATTTCCTGGATGTGATAGTGCGTGTGCCCCGCCCCCCAAGCCCGGCAGGTCCAGTCTCCCAAATAGGCCGCGAAGAGACAGAGCGGCAGGGCCTTCAGCTTCGGGCGCCCGACCACGGCCACCTCCACCGCGAAGACCGCCCCTGCCAGCGGCGTGCCGAAGACCGCGCCGAATCCCGCCGCCACGCCAGCCATCAGCAGCGCGGAAAGCTGCCCGGCCTCCAGCCGGAAATGCCGTGCCACCGCG
This sequence comes from Luteolibacter sp. Populi, assembly GCF_040801775.1. Taxonomy (GTDB): domain Bacteria; phylum Verrucomicrobiota; class Verrucomicrobiia; order Verrucomicrobiales; family Akkermansiaceae; genus Haloferula. The sequence continues at coordinate 116,175 of NZ_CP161812.1, read as the reverse complement.
CTGGCGATGCTTCCGCCCATCTGCACGGCCGTTCCCTCCCTCCCCGCGGAGCCGCCGCAGAGGTGCGTGGCCAAGGTTCCCAGTAGGACCAGCGGGGCCATCCGCCGCGGGACACCGCCGCCCGGATCATGGATCCGGTCGAGGATCAGGTTGTTGCCGCCGTCGGCAGTCCCGCCGTGGCGTTGGTAGAGCCAGGCCACCGCCACGCCCGCCAGCGGCAGCAGGTAGAGCAGCCAGGGATGGTCGAAACGCAGCCGCGTGACCGCCTCCAGGCTCCAGAGGAAGAAGGCACAGGCCGTTCCCGTGGCCGCTGCCATCGGCACCGCCAGCGCCCACTGCTTCGGCGCGAAGGCCGCGCTCTCCTTCGGATTGTCCGGCATCTCGTCTTACCGGGAGAAGGCCGCCTCCCGCCACACCAAGGCAACAACCCGCCGCCACCGCCGTCAAGCCGCCGCCCGCCGGGACGAGCTGTTCTAAACAGGTGTCATGTGTGCATAAATGTTCACATGATAGCTCGAAGTCGTGGATTTATTATCTCAGCTTGACGCACTAGGTGACAGGCAGTGCATGATGCCGCCGTAGCAAGGACCCTCGCCGTCCGCAGCGCCTCCTTTCCCCCTCGCCTGAGTCCGGTCCGCTTCTTCTAACGGACCGTTGGGGAAAGGTCTCGTCGCGAGGCAGCGGCCCGGTCCTCCGGAAGGAGCCCAGCCCGTCATGTCCAGCATCGCCACCTTCTATCTGCTCCGGGAATCGTCCCGGTCCGCCTTCGCTGAAGCCAAGCGCACGGAAAAGACCGTCACCTACAAGCACGGCTTCTTCAAAACCAAGGAAGTCATTACCGGTGATCGCTTCCTGTGGGAGTATCTCGATGAAGCCGCGGAAGAGCGGATCGAATTCCCCCACTCTGGTTTCGTGCTGATCGACTACCTCTTCACCTTTCTCGAAGGAGCCCCGATTCAGACCGACTTCGCCACGGCCGCCATCGATGCGAATTATTACTCGATCCCAGGCACCATGGCGGAACGGGTGGCACGTTTTCTGGAGGACAACCCGCCCGACCACAAGGATCTCGAAACCTTCTCGGACCACCAAGGCGCGCAATCGCCGAAGCAGCACGCGAAGCTGCTGCACGAGACCCACGAGACCCTGAAATCCTGGTTATCCCGCGTAAACGGGGACAAGTTCGGGGTGCTGCAGTTGACGTTCTGAACAGGCCGGATCAGGGCTTGTCTGGCACGGCGGGCAGCGACTTCGAGCGAAAATATTTCAGCCAATCCGCGGTCACGGAGCCGTTCATATTCCCCTTCCTTTCGTTCTCCTCGATCGATTTCCCCCAGTAGAAGCTCACCCACCCGTCGCAGTAACTCCGGGAGCCTTCGATGAAGGCATCGGTTTCCGCGATGCCGCAATGCAGCGGGAAGATCTCTTCCACCACCAGCGGCTTTCCGATCTCGTAGACTTTCAGTGCGGCGAGCGAGTCTTCAAGTTCGCCCTTCTTCGGGTAAAAGTGCACGCTCACGAAGTCCAGGGGGCCGTGAACCTCCGGTGCATAGAAGATCGGCTTCGCGCCTTTGAAAACCTGCGCCCAAGGGATCACGCCTACCGTGATCATGTGGCGCTCATCCACCTTGCGGATCGCCGCGCTCAGCTTCGCGACCCATTGCTGCGCCACCTCCTCGCGGCTGCGGCCGGCCAGATCGAGCGCGATCCGCTGCACGTAGGACTTGCCGTCCAGTTCGCCTGTCAGCCATTCGGTCTCCTTCGCTTCGCCGGGCAGCACCGGCTCGTTCATGAGGCAATAGCAGAAGACCGCCGGGCTATCGCGGCAGACCTTGGCGATCGCCTGCCAGAAGTGTTCCTGCACTTGCCATCGCTCCGCCTCGGGAAGCGCGGCATACCATCCCGGAACCTCCTTCTTGTAGTAGCAGCCGAGCCCGGTCACATCCAGGTAGAGCCCGCTCTGCTCCGCCAGTCTCACGAGCTTTCCCAGGCGCGCCAAGTTCGCCGCGTTTGGTGCTTCCGGACCATCCATGAACTTCGGGAGTTGCAGGTGAATCCTCACCAGATTCGCGCCCAGCGCCTTGATCTCCCCGAAGTCTTCGACCACCGCGGCCCACTCCGCCTCCCAGTAGTCCTCGATCAGCCGGCCTGAGTCGTCGCGATCGTAATTCACGCCCCAGACCACGAAGCGCTCCTTCGTATCCGCCCCGGCGAAGTGATCTCCGTTCGCACGGATCCACTTCAGCGCTTCGACCTCGCCTTGCAAGTGAGCCGCAAGGCAGGCCGCTGCAAACATCGGAAGGAGCCAGGAATTCATCCTCACCACGCTAAATCAACTTGCCGGAACAGGCGAACGATTCCGCGCTTTTCCAGCATGCCAACACCCGCAATCCGCAAGCAAAATATTTCATTCAATTCCATCCGCCTTTCGGTCTGAAATGGTTTGCAAGCAGGCTCCCGAAGCCTAGGATCTCCCCCGACTGCTGTGTTCGTCCGCTCAGGCAGCGTGCCCGGACCGATGTATTAAAACGGGGAGATCAAACCGAGTTCGAAATTACGGCCATGCCTTCTTAGGACGGCCCATCAGAACCGGCACTCCCACTTGTTGAGCAACTGGAACGTGGCTCACAACGCCTAGGACGGCACAGCGGTTTTTCTTGTACGGATGACTCGTCCGGACCGGACAGCCAAGACGCAAGGGCGTGGTTCATCCATTGTCCCGTCTTTCCCCCGCGATCCTCTCCGCGACCTCTGCGCCTCCGCGTTTCGTTCGCTCCAGATTGCCTCAAAAACTTGGCGCTCTTGGCGTCTTGGCGGTTCATTTTTCAAACCCCGCGCGGCCAACCAAGACCAATCTAACGGCTCACCGATTCGAAGACCCCGCCGCCGAGAAGCCGGCCGCCATCGTAGAAAGCGCAGATCTGCCCGGGGGCGACGGCGCGCTGCGGCGTCTGGAAACGCAGGTGGAGCTTGCCGCCCTCGATCGGAGTGATCTGCGCCCGCTCGGCCTTGGCACGGTAGCGCGGCTGGGCATCGAGCCAGCGTGGCGTGTCGAAGTTGACCCCAAGCGTCGAGACGCTGCCGATCACGCACTCTCCAGCGTAGAGCCCGGGGGTTTCGCTTTCGTCCCAGCCGACGATCAGGCGATTCTTTTCCAAGTCCTTGCCGACCACGACGTAGGCCATGCCCTCGCGCGGCGAAGCGACCCCGTGCCCCTTGCGCTGGCCGAGCGTGTAAAGGTGCAGCCCCGGGTGCTCGCCCATCACGCGGCCATTCACATCCACGATCTCGCCGGGCTTGTCCGGGAGGTAGTGGCGGATGAAGTCGCTCATCTTGACCTCGCCGATGAAGCAGATCCCTTGGCTGTCCTTCTTGCCTGCAGTCGGGAGATCGTAGCGGCGCGCGACCTCGCGGACTTCGGGCTTGAGCAATTCACCGGCGGGAAAGAGCGCGTGATCGGCTTGGAAGGCCGTCATCAGGGCCAGGAAGTAGCTCTGGTCCTTGTTCGGATCCGCGCCCCGGAGGATCGCGGAATGGCCGTCGGAGAGCGTGCGCTTACGAGCGTAGTGGCCGGTAGCCACGGCCTCGAAGCCCTGCTCCAAGGCGTAGTCGAGGAAAACGCCAAACTTCATCTCGCGGTTGCACCAGACATCCGGATTCGGGGTGATGCCCTGGCGGTAGCCTTCCACGAGGTAGTCGACGATGCGCTCCTTGTATTGGTCGATGAGATCGACCACGCGGAACTCGATCCCGAGTTTCCGAGCCACCGCCAGGGCGTCATCGAGATCCTGCTCCCACGGGCAATCGCCAGGCAGACCCTCGGCATTGATCCAGTTCTTCATGAAGGCACCCGCCACCTCATGGCCTTGCGCGATCAACAGCGCCGCCGCGGCGGAGCTATCGACCCCGCCGGAGAGGCCCACCAGCACCTTCGACATGCGCCAAGTGAGAAGGGAAAATGCCCAAGTGCCAAGGGGGAGTTCGCGAAGCCCCGATTTCAAATCTCAAATCTCAGATCCCCAATCTCAAATCCGAGATCTCAAATTCTGAGATTTCAGATTCTGAGATTTCAAATTTCAGATTTGAGATTCCTCCTCCCGTGCCATGCTTCCCGACATGACACGACGCGACAGTTTGCGAATCATGGCCGCCGGAGCGGGCTCCACCGCACTTGCAAACGCGGCCGACGCCCCCACCAAAGCCATCAACACCCGTGCGATCCCTTCCAGCGGCGAGAAACTGCCGGTGATCGGCATGGGCACCTGGCAGACCTTCGATGTCCCGCCGGACAAGGCCGCACCGCTCGAGCAGATCCTGCAAGCCTTCGTCGAGCTCGGCGGCAAAGTCCTGGATTCCTCGCCGATGTATGGGAAGTCGGAAGAAGTCGCGGGCGCGATGATCGCGAAATTCGGCCTGCGCCCCAAGCTCTTCGTCGCCACCAAGGTCTGGATCGACGGCAAGGATCAGGGGATTGCCCAGATGAAGGCCTCCATGGAGAAACTCCAGTCCAAGCCGATCGACCTGATGCAGGTCCACAACCTGAAGGACGTCGCCGTCCATCTCGATACCCTCCGCGGCTGGAAGAAGGACGGTCTGGTGCGTTACCTCGGCATCACCCACTACACCGCCAGCCAGCATGGGGCGGTGGAGAAACTACTGGCCGCCGAAGCGCTCGATTTCGTTCAGATCAATTACTCCGTCGGCGAGAGCGATGCCGAAAAGACCCTGCTGCCCATGGCCAAGGACCGTGGCATAGCGGTGATCGCGAACCGGCCCTTCGCGGGCGGGGAACTGCTCAAGGCCCTGCTGGCGAAGCCGCTGCCGGAGTGGGCGAAGGAAATCGAATGCACGAGCTGGCCGCAGCTGCTTCTGAAATTCGTCGTCTCGCACCCCGCCATGACCTGCGCGATCCCCGCGACCTCGAAGATCGCTCACCTCCGCGACAACATGCAGGCCGGCTACGGAACGATGGCGGACGAAGCGATGCGCAAGAAAATCGCGGAGGCCGCCCGCTCCTAAAATAAGCAACCCGGGCACCTGCCTTCTCTCCGCGCTCCCCCTGCTACCTCTGCGCCTCCGCGATTCGTTCGCTCTCCTCCGGCTGTGATCCGTGGCTGCTCCCCCATCAGCAAACCTGACGGAGAGCCTGAAATAAATTTACCGGCGCCCATGTAGATCCCGCCGTGAACCCCTTCTCTCTCGCTCGCACGGCTGGCATCGCCGTGCTAATCCACCTCATCTCCTCCATCCCCGGCAGCGCAGTCCCATCCGAGCCTCCAGCCAGCCCGCAGGTCGCCGCAGCGATGCAGCCCTATCTCGACAGTCACAAACTCGCGGGCATCATCGGCATCGTCGCGGACCGTGAGGGCAAGGTTCGCTACCGGAACATCGCCGGCTACGCCGATGCCGAGGCCAAGAAACCGATCAGCGAAGACAATGTCTTCTGGGTCGCCTCGATGTCGAAGATGTTCGTCGGGGCCTCCATCATGCTGCTCGCGGATGAAGGCAAGATCAGCCTCGACGATCCCGTGGCCAAGTTCATCCCCGAACTCGGCAAGTGGATGGTCGTCACGGAGAAAGACCCGGATCACATCCTGCTCAAGCCCTTGGCCCGCCCGGTCACCATCCGCCACATCCTCAGCCACACCAGCGGCCTCACCGGCCTCTCCGAACTCCAGCAGTTGGCGGGCGCCGACACGACCTCCCTCAAGGCCCGCGCCATCCCTTCCGTCACCGGCCCGCTCCAGGCCCAACCGGGCGAGAAATATGCCTACGGCAACCAAGGCATGAACATCGCCGCCCGCATCGTCGAGATCCTCAGCGGCATGCCCTATGAGCAGTTCCTTCAACAACGCTTCTTCGATCCCCTCGAAATGAAGGAAACCACCTTCTGGCCAAGCGAAGCCCAGATCGCCCGCCTCGCCAATGCCTACGGCCCGAACAAGGACGGCTCCGCCTGCGTCCGCGGCAGCGTCGGCTTCCTCACCCCGCCCTTCAGCGACCGCGCGCATCGCTTCCCGGAAGCCGGAGGCGGCCTCTTCTCCACCACTCATGACATCCTTCGCTACGGCATGATGCTCGCGAACAACGGCGAACTCGCCGGCAAGCGCTACCTCTCCCCCGCCGCCATGGATGAACTGCGCAAGGAACAAACCGGCACCACCAAGCTGAACTACAGCCTCGGCTATCATCTCCGCAACGGCATGTTCGGCCACGACGGAGCCTACGGCACCGACCTCTCCGTCAACCCGAAGACCGGCATGATCGCCATCTTCATGGTCCAATGCACCAGCGGCGACCAATGGAAGGCCCGGGATCAGTTCCTCCAAGCGGCCACGGAAGCGTTCAGCAAACCGGAGTAGCGGTCTCCACGGCCCCTCTTCCCGAAGCGGATAAGCGGTCGGGAAAAACCGACCAAAATGGACGAAGCGAAAAAAATCCGGAAGAGAATCGGGCCCAGCCGCCTCCCATTTTGACCTACTGTGCTGATTTGATCCAATTGTTAATCAAAATGACATATTGGATTCATCGGGACAACGCCTCGATGAGAAACACTCCATCTCGCAGCGCGCGATCAAATAGACGCCTAACAGATACCCTGCATTTTCTCCCTCTGGTCTATTTCAAACGCCGGCCCGACCTCTTCGCATCGGACTTTTTTGCGACCGGTCTGCTCGCGGACGAGCGAGCATTGCAGTTCCAGCGATAGAGGTAGTCCTGCACGGTTCGGCGCGGCATCGCGATTTTGAAACGCTGTAGCACCAGAGCCATGACGGCGCGGGATTCCCATCGCTTGAAGGGCAGGCCGAACTGCTGTGGATCCTTCTCACGGATCCATTTTTGAATCCGCATTTCTTGTTGTGAATCAAGGACTCGCTTCTGCCCATGTCGTCGACCCCGGCTTACGGCCTTCAGGGAATTGATGCCGTGCTGACGCGCCTTCCGGGACCAATTGCCGACCGCTGACCGGGAGACCCCGAAAATCTCGGCAACCTCTTTGATGGTCTTGCCCGCGAGGACGGATTTCGCCGCCTTGATACGGATGACTTCCTGGGTCGCAGCGTCGTGCCTGGGCGCTTGGCGGGGACCGTGGTCGGGCATGCGAGGCGGAGAAGCAGGCGGGTTGCCAGCCATCCACTATTTGCCCGCTGGAATAGGAATGCATGTACCTAGCAAAAGGAGAACAAGCGCCTTTCATGCCTTTTGCGGTTCTTGATAGATCAAACTCATCCCGCCGCGCCATTCGCGGGGACGCGCTGGCACACCCTGCGCTCTTTATACACCGCACCTCACGAACTGTCCGGATCGAAGGGAACCGGACTTCCGATCAAGCATGCGGACCGAAGGTTCGGGTTGTGAGGAATGCACGATCAAACCCGTTCACAACGTATTCCATGAGCAACATTCCTCCATCCGCCCGCGGGGCCTTCCTACCATCCCCGCTAGCCAGCAAGCCCTCCCGTTTGCGACCATCCGCAGCAGCCCCCTACCCGGGCTCCGCGAGGCGTTGGCTTTTGGTCGCCGCCCTGGCGACCTCGTTGCCCGGCAGTGCCTTCGCCGCCAAGAAACTCGAAACCGAATTCAATCTCGAAACCGCCACCTTGCAGGAGGTGCAGCTCGCGATGGACTCCGGCGCTCTGACCAGCGTGGAGCTGGTCAATATCTACCTCCGCCGGATCGCGATCTACGACCAGAATGGCGCCCCCTTCTTCAATTCGGTCCTCCACATCAGCCCGGACGTCCTCGAGCAAGCGCGCGAGGCCGACCGTCTCCGCGCCAGCGGCACCAAGCTCGGCCCCCTGCACGGGATTCCCTGCCTGGTCAAAGGCTCCTATAGCGTCAAGGGCTTGCCGACCTCGGCCGGCACCACCGCTTGGGCCGATCTGATCGCCCCCGAAGATTGCTTCCTCGTGGGCAAGCTGCGCGAAGCCGGCGCGATCATCATGGGCCAGGCCAATATGGACACCTGGGCGAACTCCGGGCAGAGCTCGACCTCCCAGATCAAGGGTGCCGTGAAGAACGCCTACGTGCTCGGCACCACCGCCGGCGGGAGCAGCGGCGGCTCGGCCGTCGCCACCGCCGCGAACTTCGCGTTCTTCGCCTTCGGCGGGGAAACCGGCGCTTCGATCCGCGGCCCCTCGGATCGCAATGGCCTCGCTGGCCAACGCCCGACCGCCGGTGCCCTTCCTTCCAATCACATCGTGAACCTGAGCCCCGAGCGCGATGTCGTGGGCCCGATGGCGCGCAACGTCGGCGACATCGCCGCCATCCGCGACGCCGTCTCCTTCCAGGATCCCGAGGACCCCTGGGCACCGATCCTGCCCTTGTTCACCGACGGGCGGCCCTTCCCCCAAGGCTTCAACAAGGCCATCGAAACCGCGACGCTTTCCGGGAAGAAGCTCGGCATCATCGGCACCTACGTCGGTCTCACCCATCCCGAGCCCGGCGAAGGTGCGACGTCCGCCACGACCGACATCATGACCACCCGGCCCGAGGTCTTCGCCAATCTCGAAGCCTCGAAGACCCTGATGGAAGGCGCGGGAGCCACCGTCAGGACCGTATTCCTGCCGCCCGCTGTCAGCACCACCTATGATCGTGGCGCGGAAGCCCCCCAGCGCGTGCTCTCCTCCCAGCCGATCAGCGGCCGCTTCAACGCCTACGCCCACCGGGGAATGGTCGAGTTCCTGGTGCGGACCCCCGGCGACACCACCGACACGCTGGCCGCGAAGGTCATCGCGAAGGCCGCCCTGCCAACCGGCAATACCGGCAGCCGGACGATCAACGACACCACCATCGGCTACATGTACACCTTCGGGGAGAACTCCGTGGTGACCGGTTCTGAAGCGCTCTCCTTCGCCTCCGATGAGGCCGAGGAGCACTACACGGCCGTCCGCGAAATCCGCCGCAAGCTGGAAGCATGGATGGACGCCGAGGACCTCGACGCCCTGGTCTTCCCGGTGGACTCGGGCAAGACCGCGACCGTCGGTTCCGTCAATGGCCGCGACCCGATCAACGCGATGCACATCCCGGGCACGGTCGTCCCCAACGGCTCGCTTCCTGATGGCGAACCAACCTGCCTGATCTTCGTCGGCAAGGGCTACGAAGACGTGGAAGTCTTCAAGCTCGCCTACGCCTTCGAGCAAGTCTCCAAGAAGCGCTACTCCACCCCGCTGGCTCCGGCATTGCCCGAGGAATCCTTCACCTACGCCGTGAAGGTGAAGAAGGGCAAGCCATCCGGCGGGCCCATCATCACCCTCGCCGGCGTTCCGAAAAAGGTCGGCACCGGGGCCGAAGCCACGCTCGATATCCGCGGCAAGATCGTGAAGGCCGCCGATCTCGACTTCGTGTCGGTCTTCCTCAATGGCAAGCGGATCCCCGTGTCCCTGACCAAGGCGGAGAACAACAAGAGTTGGACGGCTAGCATGCCGCTCTCCTCCGCTCTCGCCGCGGCAGACGGGTCACCCCGGGTCATGCTCACGGTCGAAGCCACCGATGCCGATGGCGATACCGACATCAAGATGAAGGCCATCAAGCTGAAGCCGGTCGTCAACTAAGCCACGGGATCTGATAGGATTCCACGGAGCGGGGAGAGGCGCTCTCCCCGCTCCGTTCAACTTCTGTCCGCAAGGCAGGGACCTTTCTCCGAAAGGTCCGGCTGGGGATGCGCCTGAAGGCTCCCCACCACATCGCTTCGCTTTCGGTCACCGCCATCCGCCGCCATTTCCAAGACAGCCTCTAACATGCAGACTTCTTCAAAGCTTCGCGCCCTCGCCTTCATCATTGCTGCGGTCGCCCTCGTCTCGATCGCCTTTCTGTTTCTTTCCGGCCCTCGCTCCACTCCTCCTCCAGCGGCAGCCTCTGAGCCCCACACCGCCCCGGCCGCTCCCCGTCCAGCAACCCATGGCAACCCTCTAACAGCCGCCGACTGGATGGAGAAAATCCGGCAGGTCCCCGCCGCGGCCCGACCCGCGCTGATGCGCGAGGTCCTCGCGATCGCCGACGCCGGCTTGCGGGATGAGATCGCCACCGCGCTCGCCATGGCATGGATGGAGGATGACCTGGACAACTACCTCGCGTTCGTCGACGCGCAACTCGTCTCGGAGGGCCTCACCTCGGAGTCCACCAAGCGTTTCTCCGTCGCGTTGATGCGCAGCTTCGAAACGGCCGCCGGAAAAACCGAACTGAAGGGCAAACTGCGCTACGTGGCGGAAGCCATCGTGACCTACCTCATGGCGACCCATCCCGATGGCGCGGAAGCTTGGGCGCGGGAATACCTCGTCAGCCTCGACCTCGACATGGCCCTCGCGCGAATCGCCCCGGCGATGGCCTCCACCGCTCCGGCGAAGGCGATCGAAATTTTCTCCGGCATCAAGTCGGTCGCACCGCGCCTCTCGGCAGCTTCAACGATGGGGGCCGCCTTGGTGAAGCACGATCCCGCCGCCGCGATGACTTGGGCGAACTCCATCCACGCCCACACCGAACGGACCCTCGCCATGGGTGGCGTGGTAACCGCAATCTCGGATGCGGACCCGACACGGGCAGCAGCGCTCCTGAAGGCGTTTCTGGAAAAAATTCAGAACGAATACACCAGCCTCCGCGAGAAGGACCGCCAGCAAGCCGGGGTCAAGCCCGAGGATGAGTTCGAGACCCGCGAGCTATACGAAGAGTATCTTGAGACCAACGGCTACGCGCTCATGCAGCCGGACACGCCCGAGGCCGACTACCTCCTCAAAGCGGGCGAGCAGATCGGCTTCGACCTCGCCAAGACCGATCCCCTCGGGGCCATCGCCTGGGCGAAATCACTCGCAGTCGGCATCTTGCAAGCCCACGCGATCAGCGGCGCGCTGTCCGGATGGAGCACCTGGGCTCCGCAGGAAGCGGTGAACTACTACGTCCAGAACTATGGCTACAACCCGGTCACTCCGACCTATCTCTTCGAGAACTGGGCGAACCAGGATCTGGAAACCGCCGTCGCCGCGGTGAAAAATCTCCCTGAAGCCGGACAGCAATCCGCGGCCATCCAGGGAGTCACCACCAGCTGGCTCGATTCCGGGGAAGACCTCCCCGGCCTCATCGAATGGGTCGGTCAATTGCCCCCGGGCAAGGACCGCGATACCGCCCGCCTGGCCATCATCGAACAAACCGGCGACTCGGACCCGGCCGGAGCATGGCTACTCGTCACCCAAGTCACCGACCCCACCGCCCGCAAGCTCGCCGCCCAAGAGGTCTTCTCCGTCCTCGCCGTCGATCGCCCCGCCGCAGCACGGCAAATGCTCGCGGACTACACGGCTCCCGCTCCAGAACTCCAGGCCCTCGCCCGCATCCTCGCCATGGCGCAAGAGTCACCATAACGCCTCCGCCTCTCGGAATCCCGATCTAGCGATGGGCGAAGACCTTGGATTCCTTCACGTAGGTCCGGACCAGTTCCTCTGCTTCTCCCGCCCTGCCCCTGGTGATGGTGTGGAACGGCAGAAATCGAAATACCTGTGGGCCCTCGAAAAGCAGGATGCCATCCTCAAGGAGGCGAGCTTCGGTAAAGACCGCCCATTGCAGCTCGCCACTGGACTTCGAGCCCCTGGTCGAGAATCCTTCTTCCGATAGGCAGATGCGAAGCTCATCGTTGAGATGAGGTGACTTGCGAAGCCTGCGCTTCAGAAGCCACCGGTCGATGCGGCGCGCGGAAAGAAAGAGCACCAGCACGATCACCATGACCACTGCCACGAGATAGGACTCAAGGAACCAAAGCAAACCCGCCAAGACCACCAGCATGACGCTGGCGATCCATCGCACCGGAGTCTCAAACCGCGCCAGCTTTCTGGTGCCATGGTACTTGCGGTACATCTCGAGGATCATTTCTTCCGAGAATTTGAATTCGAAGACCACCATGACAGCGGGCATTTGACCCACGAAAGCGGATCTCGCAATAAGTTTGTCACGTCCGCCGCCTCGGCTCCCAGCTCCGGAGGGCCGGCGGAAACGCGGCTCCACGGGGCGCATCGGGGCGATCTAGCTTACCGGAAGCCCCCCGCTCCCCACCTTGCCCCTCCACACATGCAGCACCGCATAGCTCCGCCACGGCCTCCATCCTTGTGACATCTCCTCCGCCCGCTTCGCACTCACCCCACCGAGATTGTTCCGCACCGCGATGTCTTCCTTCGGAAAAGCATCCGGCCAGCGCAGGGCGCGCATCGCGATGTATTGGGCGGTCCAAGGACCGATCCCGGGCAGCGCGACGAGTTGTTGGATCGCGGCTTCCGGATTCGCGCCGGCTTCGAGTTGCAGCGATCCCGAATGATACGCCCGCGCCAAGCCGATGATACAAGCCGAGCGCGCGCTGACGATGCCGAGCTTCGCCACGTCATCAATGCTCGCCGCCGCGACCTTTCCCGCCAGTGGCGTGAGCCGCGACAGCTCCGGGAAGGGCGTCTCGATCTCCTCGCCGAAGGCATCGGCGAAGCGGCAGGAAATGGTGGTCGCTGCCTTCACCGTGATCTGCTGGCCCAGGATCGCGCGGATCGCGGTCTCGAAGCCGTCGAAGGCCCCGGGCACGCGCATGCCGGGATTGCTCGCCACGATCTCCCTGAGCAGCGGGTCCTTCATCAGGTGCGCCGCGATCAGGTCGGGCCGGGCTGTTAGATCGAAGAGATGGCGCAGCCGCCCTAACAGCGCGGGCAGCACCGGCACCAGCGAATGGGAAAACTCCACCATCAGCGCGTGCTTCTGCGGCGCATGCGTCACCCGGATCCAGCCGCGCTGCTTGCCCAGGCGGACGGTGCGCGCGTAGCTGTCCGCAGTCACGAATTCCACATCCCGGATCGTCCGCAGGCGCAGGAAGTTCAGCGTGCCCTTCCAATCGTAGGGCGGGCGGTAGCTGAGTTGCAGCGTGGAGGTATCGCTGGCCGCGATCTCCGCCGCGTGCTGCACCGCCTCCTTGCGCAAGCGCGTCGGCGGCATCCGGTAGTGCGTGCTGAAGGCGTCGTTGAAACGCCGCAGGCTGGAGAACCCGCTGGCGAAGGCGATCTCCGTCACAGGCAGCTTGGTCTCCGTCAGCAGTTGCTTCGCCAGCAAGAGCCGCCGCGTTTGCAATAACTCCACCGGCGAGACCCCGAGTTCCTTCTGCACGATCCGGCGCAACTGCCGCGAGCTGATCCCGAACTGCCCGGCGATCTCCTCCAGCCCGCCGCCGTCTTCGTCCGCCTGCTCCTCCATCCGCTGCACGATCAGCCCGGCGATGCGGTGCGCGTTGTCCATCGGTGCGTGCCCGGGTGCCAGCTCCGGCCGGCAGCGCAGGCAGGGCCGGAAGGCCGCCTTCTCCGCCGCCTCCGCACTGTCGAAGAAGCGGCAGTTCCGCGCCATCGGCGCCTTCACCGGACACACCGGCCGGCAATAGATCCCGGTCGAGGTCACGCCCACGTAGAAGACCCCGTCGAAACGCGGATCGCGGGAAGTCAGCGCCTCGTAGGCGGAATGCGGGTCGATCACCATGCCGCCACCCTAGCCCCGCTTTCTTTCCGATGCTGGCCATTTTCGGACATGCGAATTTTTTCGCTTTCATGTCCGGAAACGGCCAGAACTTTTCCCGGAACCGGTCATCTTGCCCTCGTGAAAACTTACTACTACAAGGACATGAAAACGCCGGTCGGCCTGCTGCGCCTCGTCGCCAGCGACAAGGGCCTGGCCGCGATCCTGTGGGAGAACGACGACCCGAAGCGCGTCCGCCTCGGCGAGTTGGTGGAGAACCCCGGCCATCCGCTCCTCCTCGAAACCGGGCGCCAGCTCCAGTCCTACTTCGCCGGCACGCTCGCCAGATTCACGGTGCCCCTCGACCCCGCCGGCACCGACTTCCAGCGCAAGGTCTGGACCGCCCTCGTCACCATCCCCTTCGGCGAGACCCGCAGCTACGCCCAGATCGCCAAGCAGATCGGCCACCCCGCCGCCGTCCGCGCCGTCGGTGCCGCCAATGGCCGCAACCCGATCTCGATCATCGCCCCCTGCCACCGCGTGATCGGCTCGAACGGCAAGCTCACCGGCTTCGCCGGCGGCCTCGAAGCCAAGGCCTTCCTGCTCGGCCTCGAAAACCAGGACGCCCCCATGCTCTGAAAAGTCGCGCAGCGACCCTGGAGTGCGGAGACTCGTCCTGCCCGTTACCCACAACTTTTCATTTTAAAGACTCGCCACGCCTGCGCGAGGGTCCGCAGCTTTGCGAGGCCCCGCCACAGCACTTCGGGGCCGGGTTCCCCGTCGCTCTTCCTCCCAAGGAATCCGCCCAGCCTCGCGATCATCCGCACCGCTTCGCCGGTCGCCGGCGGCCGTTCCGGCGGCGGCCCGCCGCCCGCCGCGTGCACCGGGAGCACCTCCCATTCGTCGCGCTCCAGCCAGCCTTCCACGGGGAGCCCCGGGCTGATCCGCGCCTGCCAAACCAGGGACAGCAGGTGCACCGCTACGACCATGTCCAGCGCGATGAAGGCCTTGAGCTTCTCCGCCGCGCGCACCTGCCGGCTTTCCACCCGGCAGCCGGTCTTGAGCACGCGGTGGAAGTCCTCGATCCGCCAGCGCAGGGCATACCAGCCGACCAGCCGCGCGGCGTCGCCGGCGTCCGCGACGGGTTCGGTCGTCAGCAACTGCCAGCACACCGGCTCCACGCCCGGCGGCGGGTCGATCTCCCGGACTTCCAGCGCCCACAGTTCCAGGCTTTCCGACAGCCCGAGGTGTTTCTTCTTGTGGGCGGGCACCGCCAGACGGACCCGCCCGGCCCGCACCGCGAGGGTGGCCTTGCGCGCCTTGAGCCCTTGCTTTCCCCGCGGCAGGTCGACCACGAGGGTGGCCGTCACCGGCAGCGCGGCGGGGGTCTGCCACAACGGCGTGCCGCCGTCCTCAAGCTTGCGGTCGTGCTGGCTGCGCACCAGCAATCCGGCTCCGCCGCCGCGTTGCGCGCGGGTTTGCTGGCAGGCGGCGAGCAGTTCGTAGATGTCGGCCTCGCGGTCGGCGACCGACAGCACCGCGCGCGTGCCGCCGAGGTCTTCCCACAGCCGCTGCGCCTCGTGCCAGCCGCCGACCCAGCGGTGGCTTTCCTTTTCTTCCAAGGGCTGGCGGTTGCGCTTGCCGGCGGGCTCGCCGGCACCGCGGGGTTGCCGGGCGTAGACAAGGGCCGAGGCGAGGCCGTGGACCGCGCCGTCCGTGCCGACCACGAGCTGGCCGTGGACGAAAAGGCCGGGGGAGCGATCCTTGCCATGGCCGGCGGTGGGGCCCAGGCCTTCCTTGCTACGATGGTTGTCGTAATTGAGCGCGGTGGTGTCCTGCAAGACCAGCAGCGCGGTTCCCTCGTCCCCAGCCCGCAGCCGATCCAGCATCGCGGCGCGGTGGGCGGCGAGGATCGCCCCGCAGTTGACCTCGGGCTGGTCGAAGAGCCGGTAGCAGGCCTTGGTGCCGGACCAGTCGCCGCAAGCGGCGGGAACCGGGGCGGTGGGATTTCGTGCGAAGTCGGAGGCCACACGCACAAAGCGTCGGCTGCGGCGAGGGTCGCCGCAATCCAAGGTTGCAAATTCGGTTCCAGCCCAGGAGAGGGCGGCTTGCGGGTCGGGAGGATTGAGGTCGGAAGAATCGAGGTCCATCCGCGAAGCTGATGTAAACAGTCGTTTAGTACCAGCGCGATTTAAGTACGACCTCGAAAAGTTGTGGGTAACGGGCAGGACTCGTCACCGCCTTTCTTAGCGAGACTTGTCGAGCGTCCGAAGCACGGGCCGTGCTGACCTCACCAGTCCAAGCGCGGATCGCCCGTCCTTCGTCCTCGACAAGCCTGCGGATAGAAGAGCGGCGACAAGTCTCCGCACTCCAGGGCGGCTACACCGCTCCCGACATTTGACAGTCCGGCATGGGCTGAGCTTGATCCGGACATGCCCGATTGCTTCACCGGCGGCTTCGTCCAGACCAATGGCTACCTGATTGAAACGCCCGAGGGCGGACACCTCCTCGTGGATGCGCCGCAAGGCATCGCGGCGTGGCTGGCAGCCCGCGGCATCCGGCCCGTGGCGCTGCTGCTGACCCAC
Source organism: Luteolibacter sp. Populi (assembly GCF_040801775.1). Lineage (GTDB taxonomy): Bacteria > Verrucomicrobiota > Verrucomicrobiia > Verrucomicrobiales > Akkermansiaceae > Haloferula. The sequence continues at coordinate 100,129 of NZ_CP161812.1, read as the reverse complement.
CAGCACTACGACCACGTGGAAGATGCGGCAGCGGTGGCGGACACGGGGGCGAAGGTTTACGCGTGGGCGGCCTATTCCACGGAGCTGACCCTGGAAGAGCGGGTCCGTTCCTGGGGCATGCCGATCGTGGTCCCGCCCTACACCGTCGAGGAAATCCTGGGGGGCCGGGAGACGCTCGAAATCGGCGGCCTGCAGATCGGGCTGGCGCACGTCCCGGGGCACTCGCCGGACAGCGTCACCTTCCACCTGGCGGAGCGCGGCGAGCTGTATGGCGGGGACACGCTTTTCGCGGGCTCGGTCGGGCGCGCGGACCTGCCCGGCGGGGACATGGGGCTGCTGGTGGACGGGATCCGCGGGAAGTTGTTCACACTGCCGGCGGATACGGTCGTTTTCCCCGGCCACGGCCCGGAAACGACGATCGGCGCGGAACGTGCTGGGAACCCGTATGTCGGCGATTGAAGCCGCCCTACCGAATCCTACGGATTGCGAGAAATCCGCTGGAATTCCGGCCCTTCCCCTGCGACTTTGGTAAAGCAGATGAAACATCCGACGTTTCTGGCGTAATTACCCATGTCCGAAGACCCGCAAACGCCGGTTGAGATCCCGATTCCCGAATCGCTGCGCAAGCAGTTGGGCGCGTTCCGCCGCCAACTGTGGCGGGCGAAGATCGCGGAGGCAGTCTTGGCAGGTTTCTTCGGGCTGCTGCTTTCCTACCTGCTGGTGTTCGCGCTGGACCGGGTCTGGCAGACGCCGGGGATTGTCCGGCTGGGGATCCTGCTCGGCGGCACCTCGCTGATGGCGGTATTCGCGCCGCTGTGGCTGCACCGCTGGGTCTGGAAGCACCGCCGGGAGAACCAGCTCGCGCGGCTGATCGCGCGCCGCTATCCGGGGCTGGGCGACCGGTTGCTGGGCGTCGTGGAACTTCAGGGCCAGGTGGAAGCCGCGGACACGCTCTCGCCACGGCTGCGGGCGGCGGCGATGGAGCGGGTGGCGCAGGAGACCGAGCGGCGGAAGCTGGACGACGCGCTGCCGGCCTCGCGGCAAAAGCCATGGGCGCTGGCGGTGATGGCGCTGTTCCTGACCGCGACCGCCGCACTGATTTTCACCCCGAAGGCCGGCCTGAGTTCGCTGAAGCGCTGGCTGATGCCGCTGTCCCCGGCCGAACGCTACACTTTCACGATGCTGGAGAAGGTCCCGGCGGCGATGCCCGTGCCGCAGGGCGAGGCCTTCTCGATCACGCTGCGGTTGTCCGAGGACAGCGAATGGCGACCGGAAACCGGCGAGGCTCGCTACGGCCGGCAGGACCCTATCACAGCACCATTGGAAGGCTCGCAGTACCGCTTCGATTTCCCGGCGCAGCAGGACCCCGCGGTGCTCAAGGTGGTGATCGGCGATGCCAAGCACTCGATCCGCGTGACCCCGACCCTGCGCCCGGCGATCCGGCGGGTCTTCGCCGAGATCAAGCATCCCGACTACCTCGGCCTGCCGGATCGCGAGGTCGATCTGGGAGCCGGGGTGCTTTCCGCGGTCCAGGGCAGCAAGGTGCAGGTCACCATCGATGCCACCCGCGATCTGGCGTCAGCGCGCTACGGCCCGCTGACCCAGGAAGAGGTCACCGCGCCAGGTGAGGAAGGCGCGATGGAAGTTCGCGCCAATACTGCCCGCACGCCGGACATCGCGGTGGCGGAGAAAGGTTTCACGCTGCCGATCGCCTGGTCCGACGTGATCGGATTGGAAGGTGAGAAGGGCTTCAAGGTGCGGGTCGATTCACTGCCCGACCAAGCGCCGGGCATCTACATCCAGGGCATCCCGAAGCAGCACGTGATCCTGCCGGAAGAGACGGTCGATTTCGAAACGATCTCGGAGGACGACTTCGGAGTGCGCATGATCGGGATCGAGTGGCGCGGCGAATTCACCCGCGCAACCGACGAGACCCCGGCGAGCGGCGAACTCCAACTGGCCGAGGGCGCGCCCGCGATGAGCCGGCTATCCTCGAACGCGGCCTTCTCCCCTGCGGCTTACAAGATCCCGCCGCAGAAGCTGATCCTGCGGGCTTGGGCGGAAGACTACCTGCCGGGCCGCCCGCGGACCTTCTCCGAGCCGGTGACGCTGTTCGTGCTGACGCTCGACGAGCACGCGCAGATGCTCAAGACCCAGTTCGACCGGGCGATCGGCGAGTTGGAAGACCTGGCGCGGCGCGAGCGCAATCTCTACGAGGAAAACCAGCGTCTCGAACGCCTGACGCCGGAGGAGCGCAAGAAGGAGGAGAACATGAAGCGCCTGGAGGCGCAGCAGGAAGGCGAGCGCCAGCAAACCGACCGGATGAAGGAGCTGGCCCAGAAGATGGAGGAGCTTTTCAAGAACAGCGCCCGCAACGAGTCGATCGACAAGGAGACGCTCAAGAAAATGGCCGAGACCATGCAATCGATGAAAGAGCTGTCCAAGGAGGACATGCCCAAGGTCGAGGGCAAGCTGAGCGAGGCCCAGGACCAGCGCAATACCGACGAGAAGTCCCAGCAGGACATGAAGGAGGCCGTGGAGAAGCAGAAGGAAGTGCTCGAGAAGATGCAGGACGCGGTGGACAAGGCGAACGATGCCAACCAGCGCTTCGAGGCCAGCACCTTCGTCAACCGCTTGAAGAAGGCCGCCTCCGAGCAGGAAGGCATCGGCTCCAGCGTCTGGGAAGCGATCGAGCGGACCGGCGGCCTGTCGCGCGACGAGATCGATCCCGCCGAGGAAACCAAACTGGCCGAAACGGTCCGGCAGCAGGCGAACACGACTTCCGACGTGCGCTGGATCCAAGAGGACCTGAACCACTTTTTCACCCGCACCAACAAGGAAGCCTACCGCAAGATCCTGGACGCGATGACCGAGTCGCGGATTGATCTGGCGCTGGAAGACCTGCGCGGCGAACTGGAGATCAACCACGGTGCGATCGCCCGCGGTGCCGCCGACCACTGGGCCGCCAAGCTCAAGGAGTGGGCGAAGATGCTGGAGGGCGAGAAGGATGAGAAAGGCGGCGGTGGCGGTGGCGGCTCGGCCGGTGCCGACCAGGATGAGGATTTCGAATTCATGCTGCGGGTCATGAAGATGATCCAGCAGGAGCAGGACATCCGCGCGCGCACCCGGGCCCTCGAGACCTTGCGCCGCTCCTACGACGACAGCCCTTCGGACAACTGACCTGACGACTTAGCCATGAAGACCGCCGCACTGATTTGGATCGCCGCCGCGCTGGCCTGCGCCGCGGAGGAGCAGGATCTCGTGACCAAGATCGCCACCCATCAGGATGGCTCCCGCAAGCTGGCGGAGACGCAGGACGAACTCGCCGCGGACGTGCAGCAGCTCATCATCGAGCAGACCCAGCCGAAGGTCATCGAACTTCTGGAAGGGGTGAACGAGGCGATGGATGAAGCCTCCGGGCTGCTGGTGGAATTCGACACCAGCGGGATCACGATCGCGGCGGAGACGGATGTGATCGAGAAGATTTTCGAAGCCGCCAAGGAGCGCCAGAAGCAGAAGCAGCAAGGCCAGCAGCCGCAGGAGGGCCAGGAGCCCGGCAGCGCGATGATGGACATGATGGAGCGGATGATGGGTCTCGACCCCGACGGCGACAAACCGGGCAAGGAGCAGCAGGGCCAGCAACCCGGCAGCCAGGGCGGCGAGGGCCAGACCGGGATGTCCGATTCCGCGAACGGTGCGGGCGGCGGAACAAGCGGCGGCAAGATCGAGGAGCGGCGCGTGCCGAAGTCGTCCGGCACGGCGGGTGAAGCCCTGCCCAAGGAATTTCAAGAGGCGCTGGACGCTTACAACCGCGACGCGGAGAAACTGGCAAAATGAGAGAAGCTCACCATAGCAGGCGAAGCGAAATGCCGAATGCCGAATTCCCGAATGACGAATGTCGTGTCGAAGGGAATGGGGCGGCTTTGGTTCCCAGAGGAAGCTTCTCGTTCTTCAAAACACTTCATTCGACATTCGGAAATTCGGCATTCGTCATTGCGGCCTTTTCCTCCCTAGCTCCCCTCTCCGGGCAAGATCTCCCCCGCCGCCCCGACGATCCCGTCCCGGCCCAGGTCGACACGATGTATGACCGCGGCCTCGCCTATCTGGCCAAGAACCAGAACGCGCAAGGCTACTGGAACGACAGCATGGGCAGCGAGCCGGGCGTGGTCGGGCTGTGCGTGGTGGCCTTCCTGGCCCATGGCGAGGACCCGAACCACGGGATGTATGCCGCGCCGATCTCGAAGGGGATCGACTACCTGCTGGCGCAGCAGAACCCGACCAACGGCTACATCGGCAATAGCATGTACAACCACGGCTTCGCCACGCTGGCGCTGGCCGAGGCCTACGGGGCGGTGGACAACCCGAAGATCGCACCCGCGCTGAAGAAGTGCGTGGAGCTGATCCTCAGCGCGCAGAAGCGCAACAAGTCCGAAGCCTGGCGCTACACGCCGGATAGCACGGATGCGGACACCACGGTCTCCGGTTGCCAACTGGTGGCGCTCTTCGCCGCGCGCAATGCGGGCCTGCCGGTGCCGGACGATTCCTTGAAAAAGGGCCTGGCCTACATGGCGCGCTGCCGCAGCGGCGACGGGTCCTATGGCTACACCTCCGCAGGCGGCGGCAAGCCGACCCTGACGGCGATCGGCGTGCTCTGCCTGTCGCTGGCCAAGGAGAAGGAGGGCAAGGGCTTCCAGTCCTCCGTGGACTACCTCAAGACCCAGCTTTCCTACCGCGACCGGCATTATCCCTACTACTACGAGTATTACATGTCGCAGGCCCTGTTCCATGCCGACATGGACACGTGGAACGACTGGAATGCCCGGAACATCCGCTACCTTTCCACGATCCAAGCCCGCGATGGCTCCTGGCCCGGAAACAAGGGCCAGTCCTTCAACACCGCGGGCTCGCTGCTATCGCTCGCCCTGAACTACCGCTTCCTGCCCATCTACGAAAAATGATCCGGCCTTTGATCATTGCCACCCTGCTCGGGACGCCGCTTTTCGCCGCTGACGAAGAGCCGAAGGACCACCTGCGCTTCACCAACGGCGACCAGTTGGAAGGCCACTTCGGCGGCTTCAATACCAGCGGCAAAATCACCTGGGAACGACCGGACATCGCCGCGCCGATCGAACTCCAGCGCGAGAAGGTCCGCCAGATCGTGCTGCGCAATGCGCGCCCGGTCTCGCCGGTCACCGATCCCTGCCACATCACGCTGGTGAATGGCGACCGCCTCCCCGGCAAGGTGGTGGCCGCCGACGAGCACGAGATGACCTTGGAATCGACCAGCGCGGGGGTGCTGACCCTGCCGCGCGATAGCGTCGCGGCGATCGCGCCGAATCCCTTCGGCGGGCGCTTGCTTTATGCCGGGCCCTTCGACGAGCAGGGCTGGAAGATCGTGGCCGCGGACAAGCTTCCGGGCGGTGCCGATCCCTTCGGCGGGGACGCCGCCGACCGCCAGCCGCTGAAGAAGAAGGGGGACGAAATCAAGCCCGCCTGGGCGCATGCCGGCGCCGCCTGGTATTCGCGGGCGGGCGGCGACGGATTGACCTACGATGCCGGGATGCCGGACCGCTCGCTGCTGCGCTTCAAGCTCGGCTGGCGCTCGCGGCCGAGCATCGCGGTGGCCTTCCACGCCGACCTGCGGCAGGTCGGGCCTAAAAGAAGAAAGCCGAAGGCGCGGAAGAAGAGCGGCCGCCGGTCGGCGTGATGCCGAATTTCGCGCGGCTCTTCGGCAGCGCCTACGTGCTGAATTTCAATTCCGGCTACATCCACCTGCAGCGCACCGGCTTCGATGAGGAGGGCATGCCCGAAGTCGAACGGGTGCGGGTCGGCGCGAGCACGATCAAGCTGCCCGACACCGGCGAGGCGCTCTTCGAGATCCGCTGCGACCGCAAGGAAGGCAGCATCGCGGTCTACATCAATGGCGAGTTCGTCGTGCAATGGTACACCGCGGAGGAGGGCGAGGTGCCAGAGCCCGGCGCCATCTCCTACAAGGCACCGGGCGGCGGCATCGGCTTCCACGTGCAGAGCGGCGCGACGCAGATCCGGGTTTCCGACATCGTGGTGGCGGAGTGGAACGGCCTGACCGATTCCGCGCGCAGCATGGAGAGCGAGCAGCAGGACATCGTGCTGCTGACCAATGGCACCGACCGCTTCTCCGGCCGGATCCGCGCGATCCACGAAAACAACGTCGAGATCGTGGCCAAGTATGCTTCCCTGAAAATTCCGATGAACGACATCGCCGAAATCCACTTCGCCCGCAGCGGCCGCCGCAAGGTGGAGCCGCAAACCGGCTCGGAGATCACCGTCCACATGCAGCCGGTCGGTCGGATCAGCGGCGTGCCGATCTCCTCCGCGGGCGGGCGCATCCAGCTCGATTCGCGGATCGCCGGGAAGATGGACATCGACCTGGCTCCTGCCGTGGTCTTGGAATTCCAGTCCGCCGGAGGTTTCCTCGACGATTGGGATGAAGACCTCTGAATCCCCCTTAGCCCTGCCCGTGCAACGCCTCGCCATCCTCTGCGCCTGCCTCCTCCCGGTCCATGCCGACGAGGTGATCCTCACCGAGGGCTCGCGCCTCTCCGGCACCGTGACCGCAATGGCGGACGACGGCCGGATCTCGCTGAGCAGCCCGCTTTCCTTCGAGCCCTTCCAACTCAAGTCCGACCAGATCGAGCGGGTGCTCTTCGCGCAGGGCAAGGGTCCTGCCGACGATAGCGACGCGATGCTGGTGCTGGCCAACGGCGACCAATTCCCCTGCGAGCTGCTGGGCATCGACCAAGCCCTGGTCCGGGTGCGCACGGTCTTCGCCGGCCCGCTGGAAATCCCGCGGGACCGGGTGAGCACGGTCCAGCTCGGGGTGCGCCCGCGCAAGATCATCTACAAGGGGCCGACCGAAAACGGCTGGAATATCCGCAGCGGCTGGCGCTACGAGGCCAAGGGCTTCGTGGCGGATGGCGGCGGCACGATCTCCCGCGCCTTCGATATTCCCGGCTCCTTCGCCCTCCGCTTCCGGATGGCGTGGAAGACCACCCCGAACCTGCAGGTGTATTTCGCGGACGAACTGATGGAGACCGGCGGCAAGGCCGATCGCTACCAGTTCACCTTCGATGGCTCCGGCGGCTTCAAGCTGGTGCGCCAGCAGAGCGGCGACAGCTATCCCTACAAGGACATGCACGCGATCCGCCGCAGTCCGGATGATTACGCCGACTCACAGGTGGACGTGGAGATCCGGGTGGACCGCCAATTGCACCAGGTGCATCTCTGGCTCAACGGTGAGGAGGAGGGCAAGTATTCCGACCCGCTCAAGGCGACGCCGCCGGGCAAGGGCATCATGTTCCAAAGCAAGATCGGCGCGGACGACGAGATGACGATCAGCAACATTGAGATCCGCGAGTGGGACGCCGCGGCCGTCCGCCACCAGAATGAGAAGCGCGGCGACGAGACTCGGGACGTGGTGATCACCCGGACTTCCAACCGCGGGACCGGGAACATCATCGGCATGAAGGATAGCAAGGATGGCCCTCTGGTGCTCTACAAGAACCCGCACAATCCGGAACCGATGGAGCTGCCGGCCAGCGATGTCTCCACGCTCTTCTTCGCCAAGCCCGCCGAGCCGGCTGTAGCGAAGCCCCCCGCCCCTTGGCAGATCAGCTTGCGCGGACGCGGCTTGCTGGCACTTTCAGGCTGCTCCTTCGCCGGCGATTCGCTGGACGCGGAACACCCCTTGCTGGGCAAGCTGGCGATCCGCCGCGATGCGATCGCCCGGCTCGAGCGCAAGGAAGTCGAGCGACCGGTGGAAGAGGAAGCCAAACCCGAGGAAGGAGACGACGAGGAAGAATGAAACGCCCCTGGATCTGGATCTGCCTGCCGGCCTTCGCGGCGGCTGCGGCGTCGCTGGCGGTGGCCGCGCCGCAGGCGGCGGTAGTGCGCTGCACGGATGGCAGCAGCTTCAAGTGCCGGCTGCTGGAAATCGGCAGCGACCGCGCGCGGATCGAGGCGGACTTCCTGACCGAGCCCGCACCGCTGCGGCTCGATCAGGTCCTGGAGATCGTCCTGCCGCCGACCCGCGGCGAATTCACCGGCGACCACATCGCCACGGCCACGCTGAGCAACGGTGACATGCTGCGCGGCGAGCTGACCGGCGTGACCGCCAGCGAGATCACGCTGCGGACCTGGTATGGCGGCGAGATCAAGCTCCGCCGCACGATGGTGGACACGCTCGAAATCCAGGATCGCCCGGACATCATTTACGCCGGCCCGACCGGGCTGGATGGCTGGACCATGGAGCGCAAGGACGGCTGGGCCTACGAGGACGGCGTGCTGCGCTCGAAGTCCCCGGGAACGATCTCGCGGAAGCTCGAGCTGCCGCCCAAGGTCCACTTCGCCTTCGACATCTCATGGCGCTCGAACCCGCGCTTCCGCTTCATTTTCTTCAGCGACAACATCGACGCCGAGGAGCCGGAGAATTGCTACATGCTGAGTGTGGTGAGCGGCGGCCGGCTGGTGGAGCTGCGCAAGCGCACGCCGCGCAATACCTCGCAGCCGATCGGCAATGCGGTGAACGTGGGTGAATTCCTGAGCCGGGAGAAGGTCCGGATGGAGCTGCTGGTGGATCGCAAGACCGGGCTGATCCAGCTCATGGTCAACGGCCGGATCGCCGCCGATTGGATGGACCCGGAGCCGCAGGTCGGCAAGATGGGCGGCGGCATCCACTTCGATGCGTTGGACTCGGCGAGCCTGCGCTTCTCGCGGATCGAGGTGACTTCGTGGGACGGCGTGGTGGAAGGCCAGGCACCCGATCACGACGAGATGATGATGGACGAGGAGGACGAAGCGGCGAACAAGAAGGAAGAGCCCGAGCCCGATCCGACCCGCATCCGCCTGCGCAACAGCGACCACGTGGAAGGCGAGATGCTGGGAATCGAAAACGGCAAGGTGAAGCTCAAGACCCGCTTCGGCGAGATGAACCTGCCGGTGTCGCGCCTGCGTTCCTTCCCGCTGCGGACCACGAAGGAGAAGGAGGACTACAAGCTCGGCCTCTACGAGAAGCCGAAGCGCTACAACGGCGATATCCGGGCATGGTTCGCGGATGGCAGCCACGTGACTTTCCGGCTGGAGAGTTCGGCGGGCGAGCGCTTCAAGGGCTTCGGGCAGGCCTTCGGGCAGGCGGATTTCGAGGCGAAGGCGTTCAGCAAGATCGAGTTCAATTTATACGATCCGGAGCTGGAAGCGGTGCGGGGCACCGAGGAGCGATAAGGAGCAGGGACCTTATTGTCCCTGTGCGCCGGTCCGGTGACTGCGACAATAAGGTCGCTGCTCCTTATGTCACACCCCCGGCCCCAGCACCGGCGGGTGGAAGGATGTCCCCTGATCGCCCAGCGCGATCTTCAGGCGCCGCTGGTACTCATCGCGCGGGACTTCCTCGCCGCCGAAGCGGCGCAGGTGATCGGTGAGCCATTGGGTATCGAGCAGCAGGAAGCCGCGGGCCCGCAGTTCTTCCACCAGGCCAACGAGGGCGATCTTCGAGGCATCGGTCTTCCGCGAGAACATGCTTTCGCCGAAGAAGCACTTGCCGAGCGCCACGCCGTAGAGGCCGCCCTGCAGGCCCTCGGCATCGTGGCACTCCACCGAGTGCGCGTAGCCGAGGCGATGGAGGAGGCAGTAGCTCTCAAGGATGGTGCCGTCGATCCAGGTCCGGTCGCGGGCGGCGCAGCCCTGCATGGTGCCGCGGAAGTCGGTATTCCACTTCACCTCGAAGGGCTGCTGCTTGAGCACGCGCCTGAGGCCGTGGGGAATGTGGAAGCCGCCATCCAGCGGGATGACGCCGCGCATCAGCGGCGAGAACCAGGTGAGTTCGCCCTGATCTGCCATCGGGAATACACCCTGCGCATAGGCACCGAGAAGCACCTGCGGCGGGATGATCTGGGCTGGCGGGAATCCGGACACGCTACGGACGGAGTGTGGATGGGGCAGAAGAGGGTAGCAAGGAGCGAGTGGCAAGGAGCGAGCGATGAGAAGCCACCGTCCAAGCTGCCTCTCTCTCGCCATTTCCGCCCTCGTCACCTGCTAGTTTTTCTGCATTTATGAAATTTGTGTGAAACGTGAAAGCCTGCAAAAGCCCACGCGTAGCGCAGCCCGAGGAACACTTCCGTGAAAAACAAATCCGCCCCTTTGAGGGCACTGCTCGACCTGGCCGGCCGCACCGCCGGCTTCCTTTTTGGACATATCACATGGTCGGCCCCTCCGTGGCTGGCCGGGACTGGTAAAAGCATAACAAAATTCGGGCAGCACGTGGCGCGGAACCGCCGCCACTGGGCCCTCGGCACCGTCACCCTGGCCGTGCTCGCGCTGGGCACCTGGCAGTACCTGCGCTGGAAGGAGGCGCACCGGCCGCGGCCCTTCGTCTACGAAGAGATCCAGAAGGTCGGGGTGAGCTGGAGCGCACCGGCCATCCAGCGCTCCTGGGACGAGAAAGCCCTGGTCCCTACCCCATTCCTGGTAAGCTTTTCGCTGCCTTCCGCGCCGATGGACAAGGTCGGCAAGGAGCCGGGACCGGGCATCTCCATGAGCCCGCAGATCCCTGGCCGCTGGCAGTGGTCGGACAGCCAGACCCTGGTCTTCACGCCGCTGGCGCCGCACTGGGTGCCGGGGACCGCTTACACGGTTAGCATCGATCCGGAGGAGCTCGCGCCGAAGCGGGACTACAGCAAGAACAAGCTGGAATTCACCACCCGGCCGCTGGGCGCGGAGTTACGGGATTTTAACTTCTACACCAGCCCGAAGGACCCCTCGGTCCACCAGTTGGTCGGGGAGGCGCGCTTCACCCACCCGGTGGAGTTGGAGGAAGTCGGCCGCCACATCGCGCTGGAAGTGGTCGGGAACATGCCGATCTTCGCCAGCGGCCCGCAGGACCAGCCGCTCTTCACGGTCACGCAGGGCGAGGGCCCGCGGCAGTTCTTCATCCGCAGCCGGAACATCGGCATCCCGGAGAAGGAAGACTTCGTGCGCCTGCGCATCACCAAGGGCGTGAATTCCGCCGCTTACGGTAAGCCGCTGGAGCAGGAGCCGGAGGTGAAAACCCGCGTGCCGGACAAGTTCAGCGGCTTCCACTTGACCGCCGCCGATACCCGCATCATCCGCAATGAAGAGGGCGATCCCGAGCAAATGCTCTTCGTCCACTCCGACAAGGACATCGACAGCGAGGAAGTGGCCAAGCGCATCGGCGCGTGGTGGAGCGATCAAGGCTGGGACATGCAGGACCGCGCCAAGATGGAACAGCAGCTCACCGCAGCCCCGCGGATCAAGCTGGTGCCCGTGCCCTCCGAGGCACCCCTGAGCCAGCGTCACAGCTTCCGTTTCACCGAGCCGCGGCCGGGGACGATGCTGCTCCGGGTCGAGCCGGGCGTGAAGGCGCCGGGCGGCTTCGAGACGGGCAAGGAGTTCGAACACACCGCGGAAGTCCCCCCTTTCCCGCGCGAGGTTGAGATCCTCGGCAAGGGCAATATCCTGAGCCTCGGCGGCGCGAAGAAGCTGGTCGCCAGCTCGCGCGGCATGGGCCACCTGCAGGTGAGTTTCGGCCGTGTGCCGGTTTCGCAGGTCCAGCACATCATCAGCCAGAACCGCAACGGCGACTTCGCGAATCCCGACATCGAGACCGGCTACTTCAGCGAGCGCAGCGTGGTGCAGCGCTACCGCAAGATCGTGCCGGTGCCGCTCCAGAATGATTGGGAAGCGGTGCAGACGGAGATCGACCTCAACGAGGCCCCGCCGATGACCACGCCGGACGTCCTGCCGGGCGGTCGCGGGATCTTCTTCGTGCGGATCGAGCCGGTAAGGAAGGTCGAGCCGGAGGAACCCGACAACTCGGTCTTCGGCCGCATCGAGAGCCCGCGCGACGACGATGAAGAAGGCGACGGGTATGCCAGGGGTTACAACAGTTGGGAGGACAGCGAGGGCGACACCACCGGCTTCCCCGATGGCTGGGAAGAGGACAAGGGCGAGGGTGCCGCGCGCTTCGTGATGGTCACCGATCTCGGCATGATGGTGAAGCTCGGGGCCGATGGCGCGCGCGATGTCTTCGTGATGTCGCTCGGGGCCGGAGTGCCGGTGGAGGGCGTGAACTTGAAGGCGCTCGCCCGCAACGGCACGGTCTTGCTCGAAGCGACGACCGATGCCGAAGGGCGCGCGAAGTTCCCGCCGCTCGATGGCTTCACCAAGGAGCGCGAGCCGATCGCGTTGCTGGCTTCGAAGGCGGAGGACATCACTTTCCTGCCGCTCAAGGAGAGCCAACTGCCGGCGATGGATTACTCGCGCTTCGATATCGATGGCGTGGTCGCCTCGCGGCAAAAGGCCGTCGAAGGATTCCTCTTCACCGAGCGCGGGATCTACCGCCCGGGCGATGCGGTGAATGCCGCCGCACTGGTCCGCCGCCGCGATTGGGAGCCGGTGCTGGAAGGCTTGCCGGTGCGGCTCACGCTCACGGATTCGCAGGGCCGCCAGGTCGCGCAGGAGCGGCTGAGGATGCCTTATGATGGCTTCCTCGAGGCGAAGTTTGCGATCCCGGAGAGCGCGCCGCTCGGCAGCTACGAGATCGCCGCACTGGTGCTCAATAGCAAGGACGAGCCGATGTTCCGGCTCGGCCGCACGCAGGTGAAGGTGGAGGAATTCCAGCCGGACCGCAGCAAGGTCACGGCGGCGATCGAGCCCGCACCGCCGGTAGGTTGGATGAAGCCCGAGCCAGCGACCGCGCGGGCCGAGGTGCACTCGCTCTTCGGTGATGCAGCGGTGGAGCGGCGCGTCACGATGCAGGTGACGCTCTCGCCGAGCGACTTCCGCTTTCCCGCGTGGGAAGGCTTCACCTTCCACGACCGCGCGGCGGAGCGTTCCGCCTCGCAGGCCGGGCGCGTGATCGATCTCGGCGAGGCGAAGACCGGCGAGGACGGCAAGGCTGAGTTCAAGCTGCCGCTCGAAACCCTGAAGGACGCTTCCTATCGCATGGCGATCACGACTGAGGCCTTCGAGCGCGAGGGTGGGCGCAGCGTACGGCATACCTTCACGCAGATGGTTTCACCTTGGGACGAGGTCTTGGGCTGGAAGGCGGACGGTGATCTGGACTATATCGGGAAGAACGCCGGACGCAGCGTGAAGATGGTGGCGATCGACCGCACCCTGGCTTCCGTGGCGCGGCCGAAGCTGCATCGTCGGCTAATCGAGATCCGTCAGGTCTCGGCCCTCACGCAGCACAAGAACGGCAACTATTCCTACGTCTCGACCCGCCACGAACGCGTCGCGGCGATGGCCGATCTGGCGCTCGCCGCGGGTGGCAGCGACCTGACGCTGGCCACCGGCGAGCCCGGGAACTTCCGCTTGGAGATCATCGATGACGAGGATGCGGTGCTCTGCGTGATCCCCTACCGCGTGGCGGGCAAGGGCGACAAGGACCGCTCGCTGGAGCGCGAGGCCGAGCTGGAATTGGTGCTGAGCCGGGGCGAAGTGCGACCGGGCGAGGAAGTGGAGATCCATCTAACAGCTCCCTACGCCGGGGCCGGGGTGGTGACCCTGGAGCGCGACCGCGTGCTGGTGCACCAGTGGTTCCGCACCGAAACCAACCAGACGACGGTCAAGCTGCGCGTGCCGCCGGACATCGATGGCACGGTGTATGTGAATGCCGCCTTCCTGCGCTCCACCACTTCGCCGGAGGTCTTCCACAGCCCGCTGAGCTATGCCGCCGCGCCGCTGCGGGTAACGCCGCTACGCCGCCAGATGGAGGTCACGCTGGATACGCCTAAGGTCATCCGCCCCGGCACCGAGGCGAAGTTCGGCTTCACCGCGAGCAAGGAATCGCGGCTCGTGCTCTATGCGGTGGATGAGGGCATCCACCAGATCACCAGCTACAAGCTCCCCCGCCCTCTCGATTACTTCACGCGCAAGCAGGCGCTCGAAGTGCGGACCTTGCAATGGCTGGACCTCCTGTTGCCGGAGTATCAATTCATGAAGGCCGCGCCAGCCTTCGGCGGTGATGGCGATGGCGACTTGCTTTCGCTGCACGTGAATCCCTTCAAGCGCCGCCAGGAAGCGCCGGTGGTCTTCTGGTCGGGCTTGGTCGCGGCCGGACCCGAGCGCCGCGAGGTGACGTGGCAGGTGCCGGACTACTTCAATGGCAACCTGCGGGTGATGGCGGTGGCGGCGAATGCCGGCGGCGTGGGGACGGCGGAGAGTTCGTCCTTGGTGAAGGCACCGATCATCATGGTGCCGAATACCCCGCTCTTCGTTTCCCCGGGAGACGAGTTCGAGGCCTCGTTGGCGGTGACCAACAACTTGGAAACGCCGGGCATGGCCAGCATCAGCGTGGACGCATCCGGCACCAGCCAGCTTGAGCCGGTCGGCAATGCCATCGCCAGCGTCGAGCTGGAGCCGGGCAAGGAAGGGATGCTGCACTTCCGCTTCAAGGCGAAGGATGATCTTGGCGCGGCGGAGCTGAAATTCACCGCGACCGGCGGCAATGAGACGATCGTCCGTACGACCACGCTCAGCGTCCGCCCGGCAACGCACTTCCTGACCAAGGTGCAGTCGGGTTGGTTCCGCACCGGCAGCCAGGAGGTGGAAATGGGCCGCACGCTCTATCCGCAATTCCGCCGCGGCGAGGCGGTGGCCAGCGTGCTGCCGATGGGCCTCGCGAAGGGGCTGGAGGCCTATGTCAGCGGCTTCCCGCACGGTTGCAGCGAGCAGATTACCAGCAAGGCGATGGTCAAGCTGCTGGTCTCCACGGAGGCGGACTTCGGCCTGCCGCCGGCGGTGGCCGCGGAGCACCTGCGCGGGGCGATCGCGCTGCTGGCGAATCGACAGCAGTCGGACGGCGGCTTCGGCTATTGGTATGCCGGTGCGCCGCGGACCTTCGACTTCCACTCGCTCTACGTCCTGCACTTCCTGACCGAGGCCAAGCTGCTCGGTCATGCGGTGCCGGAGCGGATGATGAAGGGCGCGCTGGACTACGCCACCGCGACCGCGCGGGCGGACATCAATGGCCCCGATCAGGCGGAGTTGCAGGCTTACGCGATCTACCTGCTGGCCCGCAACGGCGAGACCGCGCCCTTCCTCCTGAACCTGCGCGACACCCTCACCAAGACCCAGGCGGGCAAGTGGGAGGGCCGCTCGACCGCAGCCTGGATGGCGGCGACCTATCACCTGCTCAAGCAGGACGACGAGGCGGAGGCACTGATGAAGACCTGCGTGGAGACCCGCAAGAAGTCACCGCCCAAGTCGCCGAACAGCTACTACTACAATTCGGACGAGGCGGAGGCGCTCAAGATCTTCTACATCCGCTGCCGCCACTTCCCGAAACAGGCGAAGGACTTCGGCTACGATGACCTTGATCCGGTGATGGCTCCGCTGCGCAAGGAGAGTTTCACCACCCTCACCGCGTCGTTCATGACCCTGGCGCTGAAAGCCTATGGCGACCTCGCCGGGCAGACGGCGCTGGAGCTGACGATCCGGGCGAAGCCGCGCGGTGGCAGCGAATCGGTCATCGCCGGTCCTGCACAGGGCTTGGTGCGCGGGGAGTTCGCGGAAGGCACTTCGGAGATCAGCTTCCTCCGCGACCAGAAGGGCGGCGGCGATATCGGGGCCTTCTACCAGTCCGTGCAGCAGGGCTACGACCGCGGCAAGGCCCCGGGCGCGGAGACCAGCGGCCTCGGCATCTTCCGCGAGATCAAGCCCGCGGTCGATGGCCCGGTGAGACCGGGCGATGCCATCGACGTGAAGCTGACGGTGCGCAACCTGACGCCGAAGCAACTCAACGACCTGGCCGTGATCGACCTGTTGCCTGCGGGCTTCGAGGTCGTGGCGGGCGACCTGAAGTCCGGACCGAATGCCGTGGCGGGCACGAACTTCAGCGAACTGCGCGAGGACCGCACCCTCTTCTACCTCGGCCTCGCCGGGAACAAGGAGTGGACCGTGAAGTATCGCATGAAGGCCGTCTGCCCCGGCAGCTTCAGCGTGCCCTCTGCGATGGTGGAAGACATGTATGATCGAGGTCGCCACGGGATTTCGGAGCCCGGGCGGATCGAGGTGGTGGGAGCGAATTGAAGGAGCCATGCAAGATGCAGGAAAAACCGTCGGATGCGCGGCGATGGCGGCAGCCCCGGGAGCGCGGACTTTAGTCCGCCCGACCCGTCCGCGGCGGGCCGCCATCCCTTCGCCTGACCAATGGGGCGGACTAAAGTCCGCGCTCCCGGGAAATGCCCGAGCCAATCCATGAGACGCCTCCTCCACCTCGGCATCCGATGGCAACGGCGTTTCACTTGGACCGCCGTCATCGCCCTCCTGCTCCTCGCCCTCGCCTGGACCTTCCTGCCGAAGCCCGAGCTCTACCCGGAAAGCATCACCTGGTCGCGGATGGTCCGCGATCGCCACGGCACGCTTCTCCAGGTCTCCCCTGCCCTCGATGGCCGCTACCGCTTGCGCACTCCGCTGGCGGAAATCCAACCGGCCCTGATCCGCGCGACCTTGCAGAAGGAGGACCGCTACTTCCGCTCGCACCCCGGCGTGAATCCTTTCGCCGTCGCGCGGGCGGCTTGGGGAAAGGTCACCGGCGATGACGCGGGCGGGGCCTCGACCCTGACCATGCAGGTGGCGCGCCTGCGCTGGCAGATGGAAACCCGCGGTGCCGGAGGCAAGCTGCTGCAGATGTTCCGCGCGCTGCAGCTCGAGCGCCATTACTCGAAGGACCAGATCCTCGAAGCCTACCTCAATCTCGCGCCCTACGGCGGCAATGTCGAAGGCGCGGGTGCCGCCGCCCTGCTCTGGTGCGGACGCCCGGCCAGCGATCTCACCGAGCGCGAGGCCTTCGCCCTGAGCGTGATCCCGCAGAGCCCGGCGACCCGCCATCCCGGCAAGGAAAACGACCGCCCGCGGATTGCCGCCGCGCAGGCCCGCCTGATCGCTTCTCTCGATGCCGAGGACCCGCTGCGCCGCGATCCGCTTTCGGCGTCCTTCACCCTGATCCCCCGCTCCGATCCGCCGCATGAGGCGCCCCACTTCTGCCGCCGGATGATGATCACCGATTCCCGCGCGACCATCGATACCAGCCTCGACCTGCGCTACCAGCGGTCCTTGGAACGCGGCATCCGCGCCTCGCTCGAACGCAGCGCGGAGATCGGCATCAATAACGCCTGCGCCCTCCTGATCCACGCGCCGAGCCGGGAGGTGCTGGCCTACGTCGGCTCCGGCGATTACCATGACCGCAGTATTTCCGGAATGGTCGATGGCCTGCGCGCCAAGCGTTCGCCGGGCTCCGCGCTCAAGCCCTTCGTCTACGGCCTCGCGTTGGAGCAAGGCATCATCCATCCGCGCAGCCTGCTGGTGGATGGACCGATGACCTTCGGCGACTACAACCCCGAGAACTTCGAGCGCGAATTCATGGGCCCCCTCAATGCCCGCGAGGCCCTGCTGCGCAGCCGCAATATCCCGGCCGTCGACCTCGCCCGCCGCCTCTCCGGTGATGGCCTCTACGGCCTGATGAAGCGCGGCGGGGTGAAGTTCGATCACCCCTCATCCTACTACGGCCTCTCCCTCACCCTCGGCGGTGCCGGCGTCACCCCGCTCGAACTCGCCGCCCTCTACGCGGCCCTCGCCGATGACGGGCGCTATCGTCCCTTGGGCTTCGGCGGAAAGAGCAAGGACGAGGCCGGACCCGTCCTCTTAGACCCCGCTTCCCGCTACCTCGTCCTCGAGATGCTGCGCGGCGGCAGCGACCTCGGCGCGGAATACGGCTTCACCAGCCGCAGTCCCGGCGTCTCATGGAAGACCGGCACTTCCCACGGCTTCCGCGATGCCTGGGCCGCGGGCATCCAGGGCGACTACGTGCTGCTGGTCTGGATGGGCAACTTCTCCGGCCGCGGCAATAACGCCCTCGTCGCCCGCAAGTGCGCGGCCCCGCTGCTCTTCGATCTCTTCGCCCGGCTCGACCTTCCCGACAAGCCGCGCCCGGTCCCGCCCGGCGTGGTGTCCGCGGAAATCTGCCCGCAGTCCGGATGCCTCTCCGGCCCGCATTGCCCGCACCACCGGACCTCGCACTTCATCTCCGGCATCTCGCCGATCCGCGTCTGCGAACTGCACCGCGAGATCCTCGTCGACGGCACAAGCGGCCTGCGCGTGGCCCACGACGACGGTCGCCCGGGCCTGCGCCGCGAGGTCTGCGAATTCTGGCCGCCGGACTTGCTCGCCCTCTTCCGCAAGGCTGGCGTCCCGCGCCGCGAGCCCCCGCCGCCGGAGAACGGCGTGGCTACCGTGGAAGGCCAGGATCCCGGCAGCGCGCCCGAGATCATCTCCCCCCTCGCCGGGCGGATCTACCTGGCCGGAGACGAGAACGAAAGCATCGCCCTCCAGGCCAAGCCTGCCGCGGGCGTCGCGCAGCTCTACTGGTTCTGCGATGACGCCTTCCTCGGCAGTTCCCCGCCAAGCGGCGACCTCACCTGGCAGCCCGCCACCGGCCGGCGGACCCTGCGCGTCGTCGACGACCACGGCCGCGGCTCGGCGGTTTCGATCACCGTGCGGAGCAGGTAACCCGTGCCCCGGAACGGCACGGGGGTGGTGCCCCGAACGGCACGCCACCCGTAGCCCCGAACGGCACGCAAAGGTTATCCCTCTTAAGGGTACCCCCTTGGATTATTCCTCACTCACCAGATCCGGACCCGATCCTCGGGAGCCACGTAGAGCTTGTCGCCGGGCTGGATGTTGAAGGCGTCGTACCACGCATCGATGTTCCGCAGCACCAGGTTGACGCGGGCAACGGCGGGCGAATGCGGGTCGGTGTGGAGCTGCTTGATGAGCGCCTCCTCACGGATCTTCTGGCGCCAGACCTGGGCCCAGCCGAGGAAGACGCGCTGGTCGCCGCTGAGGCCGTCGAGGACCGGTGCGGGCTTGCCATCGAGCGAGGCGCGGTAGGCGGCGAGGGCGAGGCTGATCCCGCCCATGTCGCCGATGTTCTCGCCCATCGTCAGCTTACCGTCGATGTGCTCGCCGGGAAGGATCTCGGGGGTGGAGTATTGCACGCCGAGTTGTTCCGCGCGCTTGTCGAAGTTCGCCGCATCCTCCGCCGTCCACCAATCCTTGAGCACGCCGTCGCCGTTCGACTTGCGGCCCTGGTCGTCGAAGCCGTGGCTGATCTCGTGGCCGATCACGCCGCCGATGCCGCCGTAGTTCACCGCCGGGTCGGCCTGCGGGTCGAAGAAGGGCGGCTGCAGGATCGCGGCCGGGAAGACGATCTCGTTCATCGTCGAGTTGTAGTAGGCATTCACCTTCTGCGGCGGCATGCCCCACTCCTTGCGGTCCACCGGCTGGTCGAGGCGGTCGAGATTGCGCTGCCAGCCGAAGCGGCTGCCGCGGCGGATGTTCCCTAACAGGTCGTCCGGGGCCACCTGGAAAGCGGAGTAGTCGCGGAACCGGTCCGGGTAGCCGATCTTCACGTTGAACTTCGCGAGTTTCTCCTGCGCGGCCTTCTTGGTCTCCTCGCCCATCCAATCGAGCTTGTCGATACGCAGGGCGAGCACCTTGCGGACGTTGGCGACGAGCTCGAGCATCTGGCGCTTCGACTCGGCCGGGAAGTAGCGGGCCACGTAGACCTTGCCGACCTCCTCGCCGAGCGCGTCATTGGTGGCGGCGACGGCGCGCTTCCAGCGGGCCAGCGGTTCGGGCTGGCCGGAGAGGGTTTTGGCGCGGAAGTCGAAATGCGCATCCACGAAGGGCGGCGAGAGGAAGGGTGCCGCGGCATCCGCCACGCCGAAGGCGGCCCAGGCCTTGAGGGTTTCCAAGGGGGTCTCGGCGAAGAGCTTGGCCTTGACCGGGAAGGCGGACTTGTCGCTCACCACGATCTTCTCCACCGCGGCGAGGCCGCGGGTCTTGAGCAGGCCCGGGTAGTCGTAGCCGTCCGCGAAGGCCGTGAGCTCGGCCGGGGTCATCGGATTGTAGGTCTTGTCGCGGTTGCGGAGTTCCGAGCGCGCCCAGCTAGCTTCCGCGAGAAGGGTCTCGTAGGCTACGATCTCCTTCGCCCGGGTCTCTGCTTCCGGCCAGCCGGTGAGGGTCAGGATCGCAGCGACGTAGGCTTCATACTTCGCCTTGATCGCGGCGAAGGAGGGTTTGGAGTAGTAGTCCTTGTCCGGCAGGCCGAGTCCGCCGGAACCCATCGAGACCCGGTAGCGGGTAGGGTCCTTCGGATCGGGGCCGATGCCCGCGCCGAAGAGGCCGCGGTGGAGACCGTCCGGCTTGTCGAGGAACGAGGAGAGTTCCTCGCGGGTGGCGGCGGCCTTGATCTCCGCGAGGTCAGGCTCGATCGGCTTGGCACCCAGACTGGCGGCGCGGGCCTCGTCCATGTAGGCCGCGTAGAAGGCCGCGATCTTGGCGGTCGCGGGAGTCGGGGTCTTCACCGCTTCTTCGAGGATGCCGCGGACCCGGGCTTCGGAGAGGAGGGTCAGGGCATCGAAGTTTCCGAAGCGCACGCGGTCCTGCGGGATCACCGTGCGCTCCACGAACTTGCCATTCGCGTAGGCGTAGAAGTCATCGCCCGGCTTCACTTCGAGATTCCGGCCGGAGAGGTCGAAGCCCCAGCTTCCGAAGCGCTCGGCGACGAGGGCAACGGGCTCGGCGGACAGGGTGGCCGCGGAGAGGCACAGCGCCGGAATGAGGCAGGAAAGTCGGGAAATGCGGTTCATGGAGAAGAGTGGGCAAGCATCTGACGGGCCCATTCAGCGCGGTGGTGGGGCGGGGTCAAGCTGGCGGAGGGCTTTGGAGCTTTCGTTTTGTGATGCTTCAAGCACGGCTCTACCGCTGGGAGCGCGGAGCCACTGGCCCGCAGAATGGTCCAAGTGGCACCGGGCAGAGGGGTGGCATGCAGCAAAGCGACGGCACTATCCACACGCGGCACGTGAATTGCCGGGCAGCAAGGGATGCTTCTGCGGGCCGGTGGCTCCGCGCTCCCAGCGGAAGAGCCGTCCGTTCCAACACGACGACACGATATGCGGTAGCATGCCGCTCACTCCACCGGGACGACGGTGACGGTCAGGCTGCCGGGGACGCCGGGGAGGTCGATGACCTGCGGGACGCCGGGGAGGCCGGCGATGAAGACGGGGGTCTCGCTGCGGACGAAGTTCGGGAGATCGACCCGGTTGTCGGTGAGCACGACCTTGCGCGAGCCGTCCACGATCGGGGAGATCGCTTCGCCCGGGGCGCGGCTGAAGCCGATGAATTTCTCATGGCTGACGCTGCCCTGGACGACGACGAAGGCACCCCGCGGCTTGGCCTTGAGCACGGCGCGGTAGCCGAGATTGCGCGTCTGGAAGTCGGTGGGTGTGGAGGGCGTCACCGGATAAGCACCGGCGAAGGTCTTCTTGGTGAAGCCCGCGACCTCGGCGGGATTGTAGGCGGCGGGGTAGATGAATTCCTTCTCAATCGCCACGACCGCTTCCCGGCCCGGCTTGGCGGTGACGGTGCTGGGCATGGCCTGCACCGGCTTGCCCTTGCTGTCCTTGAACTCGAGGGTGATGGCGTATTCCCGGGGTGTCTTGGTGGCACGGCCGGAGAGTTCCGCATAGCGGTCGATGGCGACCGATGATGTGGAGTTGCTGCACTGGGAAAGGAGCGCGACGGAGCCGGCGAGCAGGAGGGTCTTCTTCATGATTACCCGAAGGCATTATCAGGCGGGGACGGGGCGTCAACCTCGCATGGAGTGGCAGTAGAAGCCCGATCGCCCTTCGTTCATGCTCAGCCGAACATTGCACCATTGGGCAGAATGTCTCTCACCATAGGCCAATATCGCATCTGCCTATAACTCCCAAAGATACCCGCCAGGAGCTACAACCGATTTCACCATGCCCCCTTTTGCCGGCAGCGAACCGATCAGAGTAACCCACGGGCATTTGCCCGCAGCAACCCCAAATACCAATCAGACATGAAACCGAAAGCACGACGCCGGGGACTCATCCTCGCCACGGCACTGGCCATCACGGCGGCATCCGCCCAAGACAAGAAGCCGAACATCCTCGTCATCATGGGCGACGACATCGGGTGGTTCAATCCGAGCTGCTACAACAGCGGGATGATGGGCTACCGCACGCCCAACATCGACCGCATCGCGGCGGAAGGGGGGCGCTTCACCGACTGGTACGGCCAGCAAAGCTGCACCGCCGGACGGGCGGCGTTCATCACCGGCCAGTCGCCGATCCGCACCGGGTTGACTAAGGTCGGGCTGCCGGGCTCGGACATCGGCTTGCAGGCCGAAGACCCCAGCGTCGCCGATTTCATGAAGAACCTGGGCTACGCGACGGGACAGTTCGGCAAGAACCACCTTGGCGATCTCAACAAGTTCCTGCCGACCATGCACGGGTTCGACGAGTTCTTCGGCAACCTCTACCACCTCAATGCCGAGGAAGAGCCGGAGAATCCGGATTACCCGAAGTCACCCGAGTTCAGGAAGAAATTCGGCCCTCGAGGAGTCATGCACACCTGGGCTACCGACGCCGAAGACGCCTCCGTCGATCCACAGTTCGGCAAAGTGGGCAAGCAGAAGATCGAGAACACCGGAGCGCTCACCATCGAGCGCATGAAAACCATCGACGACGAGTTCACCGATGCGGCCATGGCATGGATGGACAAGCAGGCCAAGGCCAACAAACCGTTCTTGTGTTATTACAACTCCACTCGAATGCACGTCTTTACGCATCTCAAGAAAGAGAGCGAAGGCAAGACGGGCCAGGGGCTTTATCCCGACGGCATGGCCGAACACGATGGCCACGTCGGGCAGCTACTTAAGAAGCTCGACGACCTCGGCGTCGCCAACAACACCATTGTCGTCTACACTACCGACAACGGTGCTGAAGTCTTCACCTGGCCTGACGGTGGCACCACGCCGTTCAAGGGCGAGAAGGCGACCGGCTGGGAAGGTGCCTTCCGCGTGCCGACCCTCATCCGCTGGCCCGGCGTGATCAAGCCGGGGCAGGTGATCAACGATGTCTGCGCCCATGAGGACCTGATTCCCACCTTCGCCGCCGCCGCGGGCGAGCCCGATCTCGTCGCCAAGGTGATGAAGGGCTACGAGGCCAACGGCAAGACCTTCAAGGTGCATCTCGATGGATACAACCTCATGCCGTTACTGAAGGGTGAGGTGAAGGAGTCACCGCGCAAAGAATTCATCTATTGGTCCGACGACGGCGACCTGATGGCCATTCGCTACGAGCAGTGGAAAGCTGCTTTCTTCGAGCAACACACGGAGATTTCCCCCCGGACACCGGTCGGGGTGTGGCAGGGACAGTTCACCAAGCTGCGCCTCCCGAACTTGTATAACCTACGCAGCGATCCATTCGAGCGCGGCCCGACGAGCATCTACTACGGCGACTGGATGGCTCATCGGGCATTCATCCAAGTCCCGATGCAGGGATTCGCCGCCAGGTGGCTGGAGAGCTTCAGGGAGTTCCCGCCGAGGCAAAAACCCGCGAGTTTCAACCTCGATGATGTGATGCGGACGATGTCGGAAACGGGCGGTAAAAACTAGCTTCCCCAAGCTTACCTATCAACCATGAAAACATTCGCCCTTGCCTTCGTCAGCGCGGCGCTCATCGGCGCGCTCCATGCCACGGATCCCCTGCCCTCTTGGAGAGATACCGCGCCGAAGCAGGCGATCGTCTCCTTCGTGGAGAAGGTGACGAAGGAAGGCTCCGCGGACTTCGTGCCGGTGCCCGAGCGGATCGCGACCTTCGACAACGACGGCACGCTGTGGTCGGAGCAGCCGGCGTATTTCCAATTCTTCTTCGTGGTGGACCGGGTGAAGGCGCTGGCACCGCAGCATCCGGAGTGGAAGGAGCAGGAGCCCTTCGCCTCCCTCCTGAAGGGCGACATGAAAGGTGCGCTGGCGGGTGGTGAAAAGGGCCTGGTCGCGATGCTGGCGGCGACCCACTCGGGCATGACGACGGATGATTTCGAGAAGGAGGTCGGCGATTGGATCGCGACGGCCAAGCATCCCAAGAGCGGCAAGCTCTTCACCGCGATGGTCTATCAGCCGATGCTGGAGCTGCTGGCCTATCTGCGTGCGAACGGCTTCAAGACCTTCATCGTTTCCGGCGGCGGGATCGAGTTCATGCGACCGTGGGTGGAGAAGACCTACGGCATCCCGCCGGAGCAGGTGGTCGGCAGCAGCGGCGGCCTGAAGTATGAAATGCGGGATGGCAAACCGGTCCTCCTGAAGACTCCGGAGTTGGTCCACAACGATGACAAGGACGGCAAGCCGGTGGGCATCCAGCGGCACATCGGGCGGCGCCCGATCGCGGCCTTCGGGAATTCGGACGGCGACTTCCAGATGCTGGAATGGACCACCAGCGGCAAGGGCGCGCGGCTCGGCATGATCGTCCACCACACCGATGCCGAGCGGGAGGTCGCCTACGACCGCGAGTCCCACATCGGCAAGCTCGACAAGGGCCTAGATGCCGCGAAGACGAAGGGCTGGACACTGATCAGCATGAAGGACGACTGGTCCGCCATTTATCCGCCCGCGCCCTGAATACCCGGTCCAAACCTTATCCGACATCATGAGCCAGCGCACCTTATCGACACGCCACGCCACGCCGGAAAGCGGCGGGGTGAATCCCATTCACTTCTGGATCGCGGGCGGTGCGCTGGCGATCGCGGGTGCGGGGGCCTTCGGGCTGGTCCTGTGGAAGGACGGGCAGCGCGCCGCAGCGCCCGCGGCGAAGGCGGCGGAAACTTCCGGCGCGATCCATGCGGGATTTGCTCCGACGGTGCCTAACAAGACCGCCGAGCCCGCCTCCGCCACGGCTGGGATGGTGTGGATTCCCGGTGGCGAATTCTCGATGGGCAGCAACGATTCCGGCGAGTCGCTGTGCGGGGAGCCCGGCGTGACGCGCGACGCCCAGCCGATCCACCGCGTGCACGTGGATGCCTTCTGGATGGATGCGACGGAGGTGACCAACGAGCAGTTCCAGAAGTTCGTGGTGGCCACCGGCTATGTGACCGTGGCCGAAATCAAGCCGACGCAGGAGGAGTTCCCCACCGCGCCGCCGGAGAATCTGGTGGCCGGGTCCACCGTCTTCACGCCGACGCCGCAGCCGGTGAAACTGAGCAATTATTTCCAGTGGTGGAGCTACGTTCACGGGGCGGACTGGCGGCATCCCGCGGGACCGGGGAGCGACCTGTTAGGCCGCGAGAAATTCCCGGTGGTGCAGATCGCCTATGAGGATGCGGAGGCCTACGCGAAGTGGGCTGGCAAGCGGCTGCCGACGGAGTCCGAATGGGAATTCGCGGCGCGGGGCGGCAAGGCGGGCATGCTCTATCCCTGGGGGGATGACTTGAAGCCCGGCGGGAGATTCCAGGCGAACATCTATGAGGGCAAGTTCCCTGTCATCGGCGGCGATAGCGGTGAGGATGGCCACAAGGGCATCGCGCCGGTCGCACAGTTCGCGCCGAATGGATACGGCCTGCACGATGTGGCGGGCAATGTCTGGGAGTGGTGCAGCGACTGGTATCGCGTGGACACCTACGACCGCCTGAAGGTGAGCGGCGGAGTGGCGCGCAATCCGAAGGGACCCCCGAGCCCGTATGACCCCGCGGAGCCGACCGAGAAGAAGCGGGTCCACCGCGGCGGCTCCTTCCTGTGCACGGACCTGTATTGCTCCCGCTACATGGTCGGCACGCGCGGCAAGGGCGAGGTGCGGACCGCGAGCAATCACCTGGGCTTCCGCTGTGTGATGGTGCCGGCGGACAAGCCGTAGTTTGCAGTGGTCACCGCCCGCTATTCGCCAGAACTCCAGATCCCGTCGGGGGGAACTGCTCGGGATAATCTTCAAAGCATTGCTTTAACCCGCTCCTCGAGTCCTTTCCATCATGCGATCTCCGACGCCACGAATCACGCGTGTGCTGCCGCTGCTGGCAGTGTTCCTCCTGGGTGCCTGCTCCGCGCCGATCTCCTATCACGAGGTCAGATCGAAGACCCCGCGGGGTGACTACGTTGTCTCGCCACTCTCCGATGCGCTGCGCGAATTGGAGGCCGGCAAGGCATCGAGCGATCCCATCATCGCCAGCGGTCATTTCTTCGACAGCGCCCGGCTCGCGGGGGGCAAGGCGCTGGCCGGGGAGACCGGTGCCGTGGCCCTCTACAATCACGCGGTGGCCCGTCTGGTCGAGCGCTTGGAGGAAAGCAAATCCCTCCCCTGGGGCGGCCGCATCACCCTCGGCTCCGGGGCGGGAGCCCGCACGCTGGGCGGGAAGCTGGAGCCCGGCGCACCTGCCGCACCGCGGACGTACCTGACGGTGGACACTCTCGACTTCAAAGGCAAATACGGCGAGTTCAAGGCAGTTCGCCCCGGCGTCGGTGCGCCCTTGGTCGCCCTGTGGGCGGAGGATCGCGATTTCCGGAAGAGCTACGGTGTCCGGCGCGCCCATACCGCGCTGACCGCGATCCTGCGCTTCCATGGGGCCAATACCGGCACCTTGGAACTCCATGATCCGCTCGACGAGGAGAAGATCTCCATCGCCGGCCGGAATCCCACGCTGGCCGCGGATTTCAGCGCTCCCGCCTCCCTGCTGCTCGCGGTGGACCGGCCCGACAAGCTCGGCCTGATCCGCCTGCTCAATCCGCAGAAATATTCGGACACCGCCCGTCTCAGCCGTCTCCAGAAGTACGATAAGGATCGTATCCCCGTTCTCTTCGTCCACGGATTGCAAGACACTCCGGCCACCTGGGCGCCGATGTTCTTCCATCTGATCAATGACCCGCTGATCCGGGCGAAGTATCAGTTCTGGGTCTTCAGCTACCCGAGCGGCTACCCTTATCCTTACTCTGCCACCTTGCTGCGCAAGGAGCTGGACGGCATCAAGCGGACCTTCCCCGATCACAAGAAGATGGTCATCGTCGGCCACAGCATGGGCGGCATCATCTCCCGCCTGATGGTCACGGACGCGGGTGAGAAGATCTTCCGCGGGATCTTCGGCAAGGGTCCGGACGAGATAAAGCTCACCGGTGCCAGCCGCAAATTGCTGCTGGATGCCTACGTCTTCCGCCATCGCGCGGAGATCAACCGCGCGATCTTCATTTCCGCGCCGCACCGTGGTTCGGAATTCGCCTCGAACTGGATCGGCCGCTTCGGCTCGAGACTGGTGCGTGCTCCGTCGTTCCTGGCCGACGCGCGAAACGCCCTGGCCTCCGTCGCCACCGCCGATGTCGCCGCACTTCAGCTCAATCGCGCGCCGAACAGCATCGACACGCTTTCACCGGAGAACCCCTTCGTCCGCGAGGTCAACAAACTGCCGATCGCGCCGGGTATCACCTATCACTCGATCATGGGCGACCGCGGCAAGGGCGGCAACAAGGACCACACCCCGCCTGTCAGCACCGATGGCTTCGTGCCGTACTGGAGCTCCCATCTCGATGGCGCGGCCTCGGAGAAGATCGTGCCTTCCCACCACAGCGCCCATCAGAATCCGGAAGGGATCGCGGAGGTCATGCGGATCTTGAAGCTGAATCTCGGATCCAAGCGCTGACTCTGCCGGTTGACAGTTTCGTCACGCCCGACTTGGCACGCGGGCGGCGCATGTGACCAAACTTTCATGTCCCGTTTTCCTCACACGATGGGTGTTTCCCCGGAAAGGGGTCTGCGCGTTCTCTAGCAGACTGCCGTCCATGATCCATCCTTCGCCGGGCTTTGCCCGCATCCTCGCCGTTGTCGCCGCCCCTCTCGCCGCTTCGGCGGCGGAGTTCGGCACCCTTCAGGTCACCCAGTTGGCCAATAACAACAACGCCCTGAGCACCGCGTCCCCGGGGATCGCGCTGGCGGCCGGGCCGGGAAGCAGCGCGGGCGGCACCTATCTGCTCCAGGCGAACCGCGCGGACTACAATCTGGATTTCGGACGTTCCAGCGACATCGCCGCAGGGGTTCTGGTGAGTTCGGTGGCGGAACTGCTGCGCAACGACAGCGCCAAGGGCGGGCCGGCTGCGGGCGATTTCAACGCCACGAGCAGCTTCGGCATCAATGCGGAGACTTCCAAGTATTGGATCGCGATTCACTGGGCGGAGGCCGATGACAATCTGGAAGCGAACTACAATGTCTCCTATGCCTACCTGCCCTACGACCAGTTCCCCGGCGGGGTGGCGAGCAATGCGGAGAACGGCGGCGAGTTGACCCTCTTCACCGGCAGCCCGGGTCTCGCACTGGACAGCCAGCTCACGGATGACGTGGCGACGGCGGGCATCTACCACCTGGATCTCAGCGGCCTCGCCGCGGATGCCGCGCAGCATGGGGTCCTGCTGGTGACGGGTGCGAAGAACGAGGACAACCACGCGCTGTCCCGGGCCAATGCGGACGGCAGCTTCGACCTCTTCTGCCACGACAACGGGGCCAATGGCGCGAGCTACGAGAATGACGGTGTGGGCTTCTCCTATCTTTCCACCGCAGCGGTGGGAACGAACCGCTTGGCCGCGATCGGCCGCGTGAATGGCGATGGCTCGACCGATGTCGCGGCCGGAACTTTCACCGTCACCAAAGGGCCGAAGGGCCGCTGGTTCTTGCAGATCCCGGGGCAATCGCAGGCCACGGGAACGCTGATCGTCAGCCCGGAAGGTGGGGATGCGAACAATGTGGACAACATCGTGGCGGCGGCATGGGACGCGCCTAACAGCCGTTGGATCATCGAAAGCCGCGACCTCAGCGGAGTGGCTCCGCAGACGCCGGGCCTGCAGGACATGGCGCGTGTGGACGAGGACGTCTTCAGCTTCGCGTTCTTCCAACTGGACGCGCAGACCGGTCCGCCAACGATCACCGCGCAGGTTCCGGCGAACGAGGCGATCAAAGTCCCCCAAGACGCCCCGCTCACCGCGCTGGCCAGCGATCCGGACGGCGGCAATCTGACCGTGAGCTATCATGGCCGCCGGGTGGCAGCGGTGGATCCCGCGGGTGACTTCAGCGTGGCGGCGCTGCCGGATACGCAGTTCTACTCGGAGAACACCGGCGGGAACCGTGCCGCGATCTTCTCCGCGCAGACCGACTGGATCGTGGCGGAGCGCGAGAGCCGGAACATCGGCTTCGTCCTCCATCTGGGTGACATCACCCAGCGCGGCGACAATCCCGCTACCGCCGATGGGGAGTGGGCGAATGCCTCCAATGCGATGTATCGCCTGGAGAATCCGAGCACCACGCAGTTGGAAGAAGGTGTGCCCTACATCATGGCGGTGGGCAACCACGACCAGACGCCGATCGGGGACGCGGATGGCACGTCGATCGGATTCAACACCTTCTTCGGCGTGCATCCGGATACCGGCGAAAATCACTTCCGGAACATGTCCTACTATGGAGGCACCTCCGAGCCGTCCAGGGCGGACAACAACTACACGCTCTTCACCGCCGGCGGGATCGACTTCATCGTCATCAGCCTGGAGTACGACACCACGCCGGACAGCGCGGACCTGAACTGGGCAGACAGCCTGCTAAAGGCGCATCCCGCCCGCCGCGGCATCGTGATCACCCACCACATGGTGAACACCGGCAATCCTGCGAACTTCAGCACGCTGGGCTCCGCAATCTATCAGGCCCTGAAGGACAATCCGAACCTGATCCTGATGCACGGCGGCCACGTCGCCGGGGAAGGACGTCGCAGCGATACCTTCGAAGGCCGCACCGTGCACTCGATCCTGGCCGACTACCAGGGACGCAGCAATGGTGGCGACGGCTGGCTGCGGATCATGAAGTTCCGCCCCGCGCTCAACCGCGTGGAGGTGCAGACTTACTCGCCCACGCTCGATCAATGGGAGACCGATGCCGACAGCCAGTTCTCGCTCAATGTGAATCTCAAGGGCGGGATGGGGCCCTTCACGGAGATCGGACGAATGGTATCGGCACCCGGCAATGCGACGATGACCTGGCAGGGCCTCGAGGCCGGCACCCGCTACGAATGGTATGCGACGGTCAGCGACGGCACGACCACGGTTTCGACGCCGGTGCGCTCCTTCGTCACCAGCGGTGTGCTCTTCTCCCCCACGGTCGACATTACCGCTCCTGCCAATGGCGCCCTTCATGCGAGCCCTGCGAATGTGGCGCTTCAGGCAGCAGCTTCGGATCTCGATGGCACGGTGGTGAAGGTCCAATTTTACTCCGGCACGCAATTGCTCGGTGAAGACAGTTCCGCTCCCTACTCCTTCGCTTGGAATGGCGTCCCGACCGGCAGCTACACCGTCATCGCCAAGGCGATCGACAACGACGGCGGCACTACCTCCTCCGCGCCGGTGTCCGTGCAGGTGGTGACCGAACCTCCGGCCCCGGATGTCAGCACCGCCTCCGCCGGACTCATCAGTCCGAACTGGGTGATCAGCGGCTCCTCGGCATCGCCGCGGCAATTCACGGCACCGGGCAGCAACGTCGGGGACATCGCCGTGAAGATCAATGGCACCGCGCCCGCGTTCCTGGCCGGGGTCACGCCGGTGACGAATTGGGAGAGCCCGGCCAATGGCGCGGCGATCTCCGGCGACAACATCTCCACCGCCTATGCCGATGCCAACGGCAAGGTGGCGATCAGCGTGCTGGACAATAGCAACCCGAACGTCGCCGATTCCAATCCTGCGGCCAGCGAGGAATCCGCGGGGGTTTCCGCAGCGTTCCTTCCCTACTCGGGAGGCTGGATCGGTGCCAGCGTCTCCACGGAGGCGGTGATCCTGGGCAAGAACCTGCCCGCCGGTGTCGAAGTCCGCCGCAGCGGCGATGGCGTCTACACGATCTCCGGCCTGGCGATCACGGGGAACATGCTGGCCTTCGCCAATGGCAACGGCGGCGCGAGCGGTGACAACGTGGTCTCGGTGCGGCGCTCCAACGGCCAATGGCAGGTGGACGTGCGCGACAATGCCGGCGATAGCCAGAACGGAGACTTCAGCTTTCTCTACGTGCCCGCCGCCACACCCGGTGTTCTCAGCGGGATGATCAACCAGGGCGGGAGCATCACTGCCTTGAGCGAGCGGCTCTCCACTCTCGGAGCCACCGGCACGAAGACCGCGAACTACTTCCAGCTCCAGTTCGGCGACGGCACGGTGATCAATCCTTCGAACTGCGCGCTGTTCCTCACCGGGGACTCCGGCGATTCCATGACCGCCAGCGAGAACATCGTGAGCTACTCCGGAAATGGAAACGCTTTCCGGATCTACTCGCAGGATCTGCCGGAGTTGAGCGGCGGCTTCCAGGCGACCGATATCCGCTTCGTGGCGATCCCCTTCGGCCCCCAGGCCGCGCAAGTGCCATCCACCGTCAGCGTCGTGGCAAACGATGCCAACTGCGGGGAATACGGCGGCGACCGCATGCTGCGCTTCACCTTTACGCGGACCGGTTCCACCACCACCCCGCTGCAGGTCACGTATGCCACGGGCGGCACGGCGACCCCGGGAGCGGATTTCAGCACAACGGCCGGGACCATCCAGTTCCCGGCGGGCATCGCCTTCGTGGAACTCACGGTCCATGCCCTCTCCGACTCATCGCCGGAGGGTGACGAGACGGTCACGATCTCGGTGATCGGTGGCGATCTCTATCACCTTGGTGCCAACGCGCTTGCCACCGGCGTGATCCAGGACCGCCCGCTGCAGGCTTATCTCCATGCGGGCGGGATGTCAGCCCCGGAAGAAGATGACGATGGTGACGGGGTGGAGAACATCCTGGAATACTATCTAGGCACTGCGGCAGGCAATTCTTCAGGCGCTGTTCTCCGCGTCCAGGGCCGGCTTGAAGACGGGAGCTATACGGTGCGCTTCCCGCACGCGAAGTCGGCGACCGATGTCATCGCCATCGCCGAATGGTCCGACGATCTTGTCTCCTGGCACCTCTCCGGGGAGACCGCGGACGGTCGCACGGCGGCCATCGTCACCCGCATCGTTTCACCCGCGGGCGAAGATCCGGAGACATTGGAAGCGGTGCTCACCTTCAGCCCGGAGCCGCCGCCCGCGGGGGTATACGTCCGGCTCCGGGTGAGTCCGTGATGGCAGGGGCGTGCTGGCAACACGGACGGCTCTACCGCTGGGAGCGCCGTCCTCTCCAACACATCGTTGCGTGTGCCGTTAACCTAAGGAGCAGCACCTCTTCACAGCCGCTCCGAAAGGCTCAGTACCTTCACCGGCATCTTGGATTCCTTGCTGTCCGCGGCGTAGATCACGAATTGGTTGCGGGTCGCGGCAGCCCTCTCCACCTGCGTGGAGAGACAGGGCCGGAGCGTCCCGTCGGCGGCCGGATACTGGATGCTGATCGGGAGGACGGCCGTGCCCTGCGGGAGCTGGCGCGTCAGGGTGGTGGCCGGGTTGAGTTTGATCTTCTCGGTGCCCCAGGTGAGGCCCATCGGCTTGCCGGTCAGGTTCACGAAGCGGAAGTCGCCTTCTTTCGCATCGTCCGGGATCGAGAGCACACGCGGTTGGAACCAGTCCTTCCCGCCGCGCCATACGAAGGCGAGGGTGGACTCCGCCGTGGAAAGCGGGATGGTCAGCCATGAGCCACCCGCTTGCAGGGTGGTCGTCACCGTGCGGCCTTCCGGCAAGGGAAAGACAAGCTCCGGGGAAGGCATGCCGAGGCGCAAGCGCAATGGCAGCGGTTCCTTGGTCGCCTCGTCCTTGGCAGGAGCAGGCGCGGAAAGAAGGATGTTGCGCGGCGGGATCGCGCCCTCTTGGGCGGGAACTTCATAGCGCACGCCGCCCCGCACCTCCTGGATGAAGGGCGGCGGATCTCCCAGCGGCAGGACCCGCAGCGTGTGTTTCGCAGCGGCCTCCTGGGAGTGGAGGGTTCCGGAGGCAAGGAGCAGAAAAGCCAGTGATGATTTCACGAGCGCAGGAACTAATCCGGATCGTGCCGCGTTTCATGACCGGGAAGGTGACGTTCTCGCCGCATTCGCCGCAGATAGCGTTAGAAAGACACCCATGTGACAAGCGCGACACCACCGCGGTGACGGGCGCGTCACAATATACTAGGTTTACCGTATTTATCGTGTCTCATCTGTAACTCTTGTTTGGTAGCCCGTGATGCCGCCTCCGATACGGTCCGGCCTGCATGAAAAATTCCAGCGCACAAGCGCTCGCCACGGTCATCGCCTGTTCCATCGGAGGCACGGCTGCCGGGGTCGAGCACGGGACTCTCGCCATCGTCCAGAAAAACACCGGCAACGCGGATACATCCATCCAGATCTCCCAATACCTGGGCAGCACCAGTCCGGTAGGAGCAATTCCCGGAGATCCCAGTGGATTCACCTCCATCCAAACCGGTAGTAGCCGGGGCGATTATAATGTGCAGTTCACCCCAACCCGGGCGAACGACCGGGTGGCCGGCGTCATGCTGACCTCGGTGGCCCAGAACGGCCGCAACAACGGTGTCGCCCCGAACGCCGCAGGCCCGAATGGCATCTCGTACGGCACCAGCCATGCGGAGCCGGGTGCCGGGGGATATTACATCCCGACGCACGGGACCTTCGGCGGCGTCGAGACAGTGGGCTCGGAATACAATATCGACGTCTCCGCCGCGTGGTTCCCCCACGCGGAAGGCTGGCTGGCCGGTCATTTCAAGGCGGCCGCCACGCTCTACTCCTCCCCGGCACTCCGGCTCGGCGCGGAATTCCTGCCCGCGGGAGACGGGACCTCGCAGGTCGACTTGAGGAACCTGCGTTCGCACGGCATTGCGGCAACCTCCCAGAACGGCGTGCTGCTGGTCACCGGCGGTGACAACGCCGCGAACTTCGCACTTTCCCGCGCCAATCCGGACGGCACTTTCACGGTCTCGCTCAAGGCCAACAACGACCTGCTCGGCACCGCTTACGTTAACGTCGGCGTGGCCTTCGCCTACGTCCCCATCACTGCTGCAGGGATGGGTCAGGTGAAAGCGGTGGGCAAGATCCAGAGCGATGGCGGCACGCCCATGAAGGGCGGAAACTTCACCGTCACGAAGAACGGCGTGGGGCAGTGGCTCCTGCAGATCGACGGCGTGACGAGCGATGACGGGACCCTGATCATTTCACCGGAAGGCGGCCTCCCGCCAGCCGAAGCCAGCCCGATGCCTAAAAACGTCAACAACTTCGTCAGCTACCAGTGGAGTTCGGCCGACAGTGGCTGGATCGTGCAGAGCCGGGACATCACCTCCGTGCTGGAAGACGGCGCGACGCCGGACGAGCCGATGTTCAGCTTCGTTTACCTCACCCCTGGCGAGGAGCCGGTCTTCTCCTATGAAAACCTGCCGCTGCCCGGCATCGCCTTGACAAGTCCCGTCAACGGGATCCCCGCCGTGCCTGGCCAGGTCCTGACACTGAAGTCCGCGGTCACGGTTCCCACGGGCGTCACGGTCGACAAGGTGGATTTCTACGTGGGCGGCCAACTCGTGGGCTCGGCAACGTCCGCACCCTACGAAGTCCCATGGACCGTCGATCAACCGGGCTACCGGCTGGTGGAAGCCTTCGCTTACACCGCGGGCGGCGCGATCGCCGGTTCGAACAAGTCCGCGGTCTATGCCCATGCGGAGTTCGCAGCACCGGCAGTTCCCGGCTACTCCGCTGCCATCCTCGATGGCGGGGTTCAGGAGATCGACGAGTTGGAAAAAAATCCCGACTACGTGCCAAGCGAAATCACGCCGTGGACGATTCCGGTCAACAGCCCCGCCCCGCTCGGCTTCAGCGCCGCGGGCGAGCTGCCGGGCCTCCCGGCGGTGAACATCAACGGAGCGCCGGTCCCTTTCAATTCCGGCATCCTCTTCGCCACCAACCATGCCACCGGCTCCACCGTCGCCAGCCGCGGCGCGGTCGACAACAACGTGATCGCCTACTCCTCGAGCGGCAACTACGCGCTCAAGGTGGAGGACAACAAGCAGCTCAGCACCAATCCGCCGTTGCGTCCGGAGTCCGGGCGCTTCGCGCTGGGCTTTTTCCCCTACTCCGACGGTTGGATCGGCGCCAGCGTGGCGACCGATCTCTCGATCGTCGGCGGCAGTTCGAACCTTCCTCCAGGCGTCACGATTTCCAAGTCGGGCACCAGCGACTACCTGATCGAAGGCCTGCCGCTGGATGGCAGCCTGCTCGCGGTGAGCCAAGGCCAGGGTTCCGACAACGTCGCCTCGATCGGCCGCATCCTCAACCAGTGGATCGTGCGCAGCGTGGATAACAATGGCAGCGCGGAGGACGACAGCTTCTCCTTCGTGTATGTCCCGAAAACCGCCCCGCAGGT
Source organism: Luteolibacter sp. Populi (assembly GCF_040801775.1). Lineage (GTDB taxonomy): Bacteria > Verrucomicrobiota > Verrucomicrobiia > Verrucomicrobiales > Akkermansiaceae > Haloferula. The sequence goes on along the minus strand of NZ_CP161812.1, from coordinate 64,917 downwards.
CTTCAGCGGTGCGGTGGCCGAGGACGGCACCCTGACCCCGCTCAACAACTACATCACCGCGGTCGGCGCGACGGTGGTCCGTACCGCGAATGGCTACGAGATCCAGATCGGCGACGGCAGCAAGGTCAACCCTTCGAACACGGCGCTGTTCGTCTCGGCGGATGTCAACCTGGGAGCCGGCGGGGACAACATCTACTCCTACTCTGCCTCCGGTAACAAGTTCGTGGTCTTCTCCCACGACCTTCCCGGCATCGGCGGCGCGTTCCAAGCCGGCGGCTTCCGCTTCCTCGCGGTGCCTGTCGCGCCGGTTTCCATCACCACGACCGAGGTGTATGTCTCGCCGCAGGTCGCGGTTGCGGAAGAAGGGGTGACGGGCAACGATACGCTCGTCCTCCACTTCGCCCGTCTGGAAGACGATTCGTCGCAGCCGCTGACCGTGAACTACACGGTTTCGGGCACGGCGACTCCCGGAGCGGACTACCCGGCTCTGAGCGGCACGATGACATTTCCCGCTGGCGAGGTCGTGGTGGACGTTCCCGTCACCGCGCTCCCCGACCAGGAATTCGAGCTGGATGAGACCGTGATCGTCACCCTCTCCGCCGGCAACGGCTACATTTCCCCGGGAGGAGCCGCCAACGCGACCATCCGCAACAGCCTCTACCTGCCGGAGGTGCAAACCACTTCCTTCCAGCAGGGAGTGAACGACTACCTGGGCCAATTCGGCAAGCGGGTCGGCAGCGACGGAACCCACCAGCTCGAAACCGCGGTGCAGCAATACGCGGTGGACGGTCGCGACACGGGGACGAGCCCGGACGTGAACGCCATCATTCGCTTCGACGGTCTCTTCGGCAGCGACGCGGGCCAGATCCCCGTCGGTGCCACGATCGTGAAGGCCGAACTGGTGCTCACCACCGTGGTGGCCGACAACGCGCAATCCAACGGCCCTTGGGTGGTGGACCGCCTGATCTTCCCGGTGGACTCGACCACGAACTACATCCAGATGACCCAGGGCTCGAATGTCGGGGTGCGCGGACTGAGTGCACGGACGCCTGTCGCCGGATTCGGCAACAACGCGCAAGGCGATGTGCAAGGCGCCGACGTGACATCGATCGTGAGGACCTGGTCCGCGGCTGCGGACCCGAACCTCGCGAACCTCGGCTTCTCGATCTACGATGCGACCACGGCCGACGGCTGGAACTTCTGCACCTCCGGGAACGACGATCTGCAGAAGCGTCCGAAGCTGGTGATCTCCTACGTCGCCCCCGCCATGGACCGGCAGAGCTATACCTTCCAAGCGGACAAGTCGGTCCGTCTGGTCGGCCCGGAGCCGAGCCTCGATGGCTCGACCTTCGAAATGGGCTTCATCAACCAGGTCACCAACGCGACCCAGGAAGGTCTCTTCCACTTCCCGGTGGAGTTTGGTGCGGCGGTCGGTGCGATCCCCCTCGACGAGAGGATCGTGCGCGCGGAGCTGGTGCTTAGCTCCTCGTCCCCCTCCTACGTGGGTGGCTCGAACGACGCCCGCTCGACCGGAGCGATCGCCGTGCACCGGATGCTGGAAGATTGGACGGTGGCGAGCAACTACGGCACCGGCGGTCCCATGGTAGGCACCCACATCACGATGGCGGAAAAGACGCGGGTCGTCGGCCTTGGCAATGCCAGCGCCGCCACCTTCGACGTCACCGCCATCGTACATGCCTGGCGCGAGGGTCACACGAACTTCGGCATCAACGTGAAGCCCGAGACGGGCGATGGCTGGCAGTTCTTCTGGCCAGGTGCCGCCGGCACGAACGCGGGTCGCAAGCCGCAGTTGGTGATCTACACCGCCAAGGCTTCCACTGCCAGCGCCTTCGAGCTCTGGGCGAATGCCAATGGCGTGGCCGGTGCGGACCCTGATTCCGATGCCGACCGCGACGGAGTCCCGGCCTTGGTCGAGTATGCCCTGGGGCTGAGCCCGACCGCCTCCAGCCTGTTGCCCGGCGTGCAGCTTGCGGGCGGGAATGCCACCCTGCGTTTCACGAAGTCGAGCACGGATCCCCGCCTCGTCTACGGGATCAAGAGCAGCACCGACCTGGAGATCTGGGTCGATGAGACTCCAACGGTGAATGACGCCAGCGAGATCTCGCTGACCCTGCCGACGGCCGGCGCGGACGAGCGCTTCCTCCGTCTGTCGGTGACTTACTCCGCCAACTGATGCGGGCGGCGCGGTCCTGCCGCGCGCCTGTTTGCGGCGGTCGCTTCCCTGATACGAAAGCGACCGCCGCTCCTTCTATCCCTCTCGAAAAGCCCGTTTCGCCCTCCCAACCCGACAAGCTTTCTTCATCACATCTCACGTTCCATGCAGATTTCAAATATTTGGAGGATGGCTAAGGAGTTAGGGCAGTCCGCCCTCCGTAGCCGCAGCAAAAGCAAAAGGATGGCGTCCATCCATCGGGTGCCCGGCTTCGCGCTGGTCGCCACGTTGACGCTGCTGCCCTTGATGGCGCTTCTCGTCATCGGGCTGCTCGGCATTTCCACCATTTCGATCCGCTCTTCCTCGGCGCAGCGCTCCATGGACGAGGCCCGCGCGAATGCCCGCCTGGCACTGCAGATGGCCATCGGCGAACTCCAGCAGCATCTCGGTCCGGACCAGCGGGTCAGCGCGGACGGGCGGCTGCTCGGCGCGGCTCATCCCCACTGGGTCAGCGTCTGGCGCACCACCATGGACGATGGTGCCCCCTACATCACGCGGGACAACGATAACGGCGGGCTCAAGGACCTCCGCGCCGGGTCATGGGACACCAAGGGCCAACGCATCGCGACCTTGGTCAGCGGCAACGAAGGCGATCTCGAATACACCGGCGATTCCACGGGCAGTAGCCAGGGAATGGTCGAACTGATCTCGGAAAATTCCCCCACCGGGAAGGTGGCCGCGAACCGCGTGGAAGCACCGCTGGTGGAACTCATGGAAGGCGAGGAAGCCCGCGGCAAGTATGCCTGGTGGGTCGGCGATCTGGGCATCAAGGCCAACGTCGCCACCCGCGATGCCACGCTGCGCAAGAGCGGCTCGCAATGGCGGCCTCTCCAGCTTGCCCAGGATGCGTCCTGGAGTGCCGCGGACAACGGCGGCGAATTGGACGATGACATCCGCGGCAAGCTCGTTTCCACCGGGGAACTCGAACTTGCCGCCGGCGACGCGCGGACGGCGCAGGAAGGCTATCACGATTTCACCACCGATTCCAAGGGTCTGCTGACCGACGTCCGCGCCGGGGGCTGGAGAAAGGACCTCACCGCGTATCTGGAAAGTTCCGGCTCGATCGACAATTTGAACTACGACGGCATCCCCTCGGTCGGCGTGAAGGACACTGACAATCTCGTCGGCCCCCGCAATGCCGATGCCGCCGGCCTGGAAGATGCTACCGGAGCTGCGCCGCGTTTCAACCGGGTCTCGCCGAATTTCGGCCTGCTGCGGGATTGGGCCCGCCGCGCCGGTTCGACCCCGCCCGGGGATTTCAAGAGCGCGATCGAGCTGCCGCAACTGACCAAGGGCAGCGGACGCCAGTCCAACCCGGTCGACCTCTACGAGCGCTCGAAGAACGACCTGATGCCGACCCTGGTCGAGGGCTCCTTGTACTACAGCCTTAGTTACTACCCGGACGCCACCACGAACGCGATCGCCCCGTACGGGATGCGGCTGCACCTCTATCCGCGGGTGGCCCTGTGGAACCCTTACAAGTTCGATCTCGAGGTTCCGAACTCGATGATCTATCTCCATGTCAACGGCAAGAAGAAGGTGGATGTGACCCTGAAAAACGGGCAGCACCAGAACTACACCATGTTCTGGGGCCTCGGTAACGGGAGCGTGAGCGGCGGGGCCGTCCAGGGCAGCTTGTTCTTCAGGATGACGGGAGTGAAGATCCCTCCCGGGGAGACCCTGGTTTGGTCGCCGCGGCAAAGCAGGCGCTACGACGAGGCCTTCTTCTCCAACAATATCCTGTATCCCGAAGCGGCACCGAGCCCGTCGGCCAGCTTCTATCAGGATAACCGGATCGACGGGACCGCCCTCTTCAAGGTCTACAACCCGACCGACGACCCCAAGATCTACGACGACCGGCTCCAAACCGTCCCCACCGAGTGGCGCGAGTTCGTGCCGCCCAAGCTGCCGGGAGATGTCCAAGCGAACGGCTACACGCAAGCGGACGATTACCTGATGCTGTGGAAACCCCTGAAGGGCAGCGCTAACATCGACCTCAACGGCTTCAACGACCTGCCGCAGGGGAGCTTCGTTTCCTGCGCCTATCAGTATGGCGACGAGGACGAACTGCCGGTCGAGTGGAGCAATCTCGATCCCGTGCCTTTCCCCCAATCCAGCAAGGCCAATGCCTCGCTCGGCCAGGTGCCGGACCGGCGGACGCGCGATGGCTTCCGCTTGCGCTGGTTCGACGAGCATCCGTCGAACCGCATCGGCTCCGGCAGCCTCGCCCGCACTCCCCACTTCGAATGCTCGGCGATCGGGACCTGGAACATGCGCGGGACCTATTCCCTGCGGAATCCCTTCAACAACGTCACGGACGTCGCGCCGCATTTCTTCGGCATCTACACGCGGGATCTTTTCGACGGCGCGGTGGACTGGAACAGCATGATGCCGCGCCTGGAGAACGGGGTGTATCATGGCGATCCTTATGACCAGGCGATCCGCTTCGGAAATCCGCGGGTGCTCTTCGATCTGCCGCGGCGGGGCACGGAGATCGCGTCGCTGGGTGCCTTCCAGCATGCGAAATTGTCCGAGTTCATCTGGCATCCCACGTATCCGCTGGGGAATTCGCTGGTCGATCCGCGGATCGGCCGCCTGGGCACGGAGCCGAAGCGCAGCCAGAAGATCAACCGCGATCGCGGCGGATGGAATCAGGACAGCATCGGCTACAACATGGACGGACGCTCGAACCCGAACACCACCATCGGCGTGTCGAAGGAAGATAGCTGGGCCTATCTTGCCCGGAAGCTGCTGCGGGATATCCCCGAGAGCCAGACGCTGATCTACGACCTGAGCTACGAGGTGAATCACTCGATGTGGGATGAGTTCTTCCTTTCGACCGGCACCCCGGCGGAGAAGAACGCCTTCCTCGCCAATCCGGAAAAATCACCCCTGCCGAACGGCCGCCTGCAAGTGAACCCGGCGGCCGGGGAAGTCGTTTCCGACGACCTCTTGGACTTCCATCGCGCGGCATCCAAGCTCGTGCTCGACGGTGCCTTCAATGTGAACTCGGCCAGCCCGAAGGCTTGGGAGGCGCTGCTGCTTTCCGGCGCGGGTGGCATGTACGGGGACAAGGTGGCCTTCCCGCGGATCTACGACGCGAAGGGCGACTGGGACGGCAAGGATCCGACCGATGAAGCTGCCTGGAGCGGCCAGCGCCTCTTCACCCGCGAGGAAATCCGCAAGCTTGCCGAAGCGATTGTCATCGAGGTGAAGGACCGCGGGCCTTTCCTCTCGCTCGCCGATTTCGTCAACCGCCGCCTGCGCGACGACGAGACCGGCGACAAGGGCACGCTGCAGGCGGCGATCGACCGCTCCGGAGTGAATAGCTCCTTCGAGCAAGAGTGGCCGCTCACCCGGACCAAGCTGCCGGACTATAACAACGAGGACCACATTCAGGATCCCACCCGCCTCGATCAGGAGCTGAAGCCGGCCACGGTCGCTTGGGGCGCGCCCGGCTTCCTCACCCAGGCCGATCTGCTGCAATTCATCGGCCCGGTTCTCTCGGCACGCTCGGACAGCTTCGTCATCCGCGCCTACGGCAGTTCGCTGCCGGGGAAAGACGGGCCACCGGTCGAAGCCTGGTGCGAGGCTGTCGTCCAGCGGACTCCCGCGCCGGTCGATGGCGACTCGCTCGGACTGAATCCGCGCCCGGGCCAAGGCGCCGGGGACTTCGGCAGGAAGTTCGAGGTGGTGCGCTTCCGCTGGCTGAAGCGCGAGGAAGTCTGACCCCCCGGGAGCGCCGACTTTAGTCCGCCCGTCCGGCCACGCCCCTACCCTCATCCCACCATGAAAAAATCACTCCTCCTCTTTACCCCGCTCTTCTTCGCCGTGGCCCTCACCGCCCACGCCGGGCGCAAGCCGAACATCCTGCTCATCGTCGCCGATGACCTCGGCTACGGCGAGCTCACTTCCCAAGGCTTCACCAAGGAGATCCCCACCCCGCACATCGATAGCATCGGTGCCAATGGCGTGCGCTTCACCAATGGCTACGTCAGCGGCCCCTACTGCAGCCCCACCCGTGCCGGCCTGCTCACCGGTCGCTACCAGGAGCGCTTCGGCCACGAATTCAACCCCGGCATCCCGGTCGTCGCGGGTGAGCCGACCGGCCTGCCGCTCACCGAGACCACTCTCGGCCAGCGCCTGAAGGCCGCGGGCTATGCCACCGGTTGGTTCGGGAAATCGCACCTCGGAACCGAGCCACCCTTCCACCCGCAGCAGCGCGGCTTCGATGAATTCTACGGCTTCCTCGCTCCCGGCTCCCACAGCTTTATCTCGGTCGGCAAGGGTACGAACGCGATGCTCCGCGGCACCGAGCCGCTCAAGGAAGTGCCCTATCTCACCGAGGCCTTCGCCACCGAGACCTGCTCCTTCATGGAGAGGAACCGGGAGCGCCCCTGGTTCGTTTACCTGCCCTTCAATGCCGTCCACGCCCCGCTCGAAACCCTGGAGAAGTATGAGAGCCGCTTTAGTTCGATCCAAGACCCGAAGCGCCGCAAGTTCGCCGCGCTGCTCTCCGCCCTCGATGATGCCGTCGGCTCCGTCCTGACCAAGGTCCGTGATCTCGGCTTGGAAGAAGACACCCTTATCTATTTCATCAGCGACAACGGCGGCCCGACCGAATCCATTACTTCCAGCAACGGCCCGCTGAAAGGCTTCAAGGCCCAGACCTCCGAAGGCGGCATCCGCGTGCCCTTCGCGATCCAGTGGAAGGGTAAGATCCCCGCCGGCAAGACCGACACCCGCCCCGTGATCCAGCTCGACCTGGCCACCACCAGTCTCGCCGCCGCGGGCGTCAGCATCGATCCCGCATGGAAGCTCGATGGCGTGAATCTCCTGCCCTACCTGACCGGTGAAAATGCTGGCAATCCCCACGACGCCCTCTACTGGCGCTTCGGCCAGCAGCTCGCGATCCGCAGCGGGGACTGGAAGCTGGTGAAGTCCGCCGCCGATGGCGTGATCGACCGTGCCGAACCCGGCAAGGCCACCACCCGCGATGCAAAGCTCTACAACCTCACCGAAGACATCGGCGAAGAGAACGACCTCGCCGCCGCCCATCCGGAGAAGGTCGCGGAGCTCGCCAAGCTCTGGAATGAATGGAACGCCACCCTGGTCGATCCGAAGTGGACCCCGCCCGGCTTCAATCCCGACGGCGGCAGGCTCAAGAAGCTGAAGAAGGCCGCGAGCGCGTCCTCGAAGAGCGGCCCGTGGAAGAGCGGTGACTTGCTGGAAGTCGCGGATTCCCCCGACATCGCCGGCAAGGGCTTTTCTCTAACAGCCGACTTGGAGACGACCGAAGCACCGCAGGGCGTCATCATCGCCCAAGGCGGACACACCCGCGGCTATGCCCTCCATGTCGTCGGCGGCAAGCTTGCCTTCTCGCTCCGCAGCGATGGCGAACTCTTCAACGTCTTGGCCGCGGAAGCCCTGCCCACCGGCCGCCACACGGTCGAAGCCCGCATCTCCGCAAGCGGCGAAGTCGAACTCAAGGTCGACGCGAAAACCGTCGCCACCGGCAAGGTGGCCCTCGTCAAACGCCGCCCCGGCGAGGGCCTGAACATCGGCAACGACGGCAAGAACCCCGTCGGCCTCTACACCGCCCCGAACACCTTCAACGGCAAGGTGCTCAAAGCCTTCCTCGGCGAACCCTAACAGACACCCGTGGCCAGGCCTCACGGACGGCTCTACCGCTGGGAGCGCGGAGCCACCGGCCCGCAGAACGGTCCTTGCCCGCCCGCCACTTCACGCGGCGTGCGTGGATACCCCCGTCCATTGCCTCCCCCCTCATACCAAATCCACGAAATAAGGTGACGCTTCGATCGCGGCGCAAGTGGTCACGGATTGAACGGATTGAACGGATTTTTACGGATTTCACGGATCTGAGATCCCTTGGCTGCAGTGGGAATCTCCATGCCTCCCGAATCCGTAAATCCGTTCAAATCCGTCTAATCCGAGATGATTGCAGGTAGTCCTATCGGTATCACTCATCCGGATCCGTCCAAATCAAATCCTGCCCTCCCATCGCCTTCGCCTTAAGCGCCGGGTCCTTGATCTGCTCCAGCGCCCAAGTCGCCTCGCGACCGCTACCCTGCCCCAGCGCCCGCCGCGCATACTCCGCCAGCGCCTGCTGGGTATGCCAATCGTCGGACGGCATGCCCGCGATCCACTCCCGCGCACGTTGAGGATTGCTCCCCATGTATTGCTCCATCGCCGCGCGGAAGAGCGGCTCCGCCTCCGGCCGTTCGGGCAGCGTCAAGACCCACTCCTCCAGCCCCTGCTCCCCGAGCCCGTCTCTTACGCCTAACAGCTCCGCTGCACGCTTCGCCAGATAGTCCCACTCTCCCGCGGCCATCGCCAAATTCAGCGCCGGTAGCAGCCCGCGGGAATCCGCATTGAGCTGGTTCAGGACCGCTTTCGCGGCATCGCCCCTCTCCACATCCGGGATGCCAGCCCATTCCTCCGCCAGCGCATCTTGATCCGCCATGCGCAGGCTCGCACCCCAAGTCAGCATCGCCACGTTCCGCGCCGGCCCGGGAGCCGCGCCTGCCCATTGGCCGCGCAGTTCCGTCGGATCGCCGCCATCCGGAATCGATTGAGCCGCCCACGCGATCCACTGGTCCGTGGCCTCACCGGGCGGGAAGGTGGCCATCTTCGCTAGGATCTCATCCAGCTTCCCGGGGCTCCTGCCCGCCATCACCGCCGCACTTCCGATCGCCTCCTGTCGCAGGCTCATTGGCAATTCATCCAGCATCGAGATCACCAGAAGCCCGTCCTTGATGCACACCGAGTTCACCCACTCCCTGCGCAGCAATTGCGCCCCCACCCCGTAGCGTCCGCTCTGGATCAGCTTCCACGCCGCCAGCGGATTCTCCATGAAGGCTTTCTGAAATGCCTCGGTCAGCGGAGCCGGATCGCCATTGCCGCCGTCTTCCTGATCCCAAGCCTCCGCCATCGCCGCATCCATCGCCCCGGCCAAATCGACCTCCGCCCATTCCGCGAGCAGCTTGCGCTGGTTGGCCAGGCGGACCGCCATCGGTTCGTCCCGCGCAGCCAGCAATTCCCACGCCTCGCGAAAGGCGTCCGAACGTCTCAGCCCCGAAGACGCACGCTCCCGCACCGGAGTCGCGCCGTCCTCATCCGCGGCATTCGCCACCGCTCCAGTCTGCCTAACAGAACCTCCGCTCCCCGGCGGATTCCCCGGCTGCACCAGGGCCGTCCCCAGCGCCATTGCCCCGCCGGCCAGCAGGGCCAGCACATGACTTGGCGCGCGCTTCATTCCCGGCCCTCCAGGCGTTGGCGGAGCTTCGGATCCAGGATCTCGCCGCGCAGCTGCTCCGCCAATTCCGGATCCTTCTCGCCCGCGGCCTTGGCCAGCGAGAACAAACCCATCTCGCGGTCCAGTCCCGGCGGCAGCTCCCGCACCCATGCCACGTAATCCTCGTTGAGCCGGCGGAGGTTCCAGGCCGATCCCTGGTCCCATGCCTCCAGACGCGCTTCCCACAATTCCGGCGAGTCGGATGGGATTGGCTCCAGCGCCTCGAGGAACCTTGCCGGATCCACGTTCTTGAAGGCCGTCTGGGTTGCCTCAAGGGCCATCCGGTCCTGCTCGTCTTCCGGCAACCCCTCTAGCAAGGCGCGGGCCGCCTCGCTGTCCTCCTCCACCAGGTGGAAGTAGAGATTCTTGCGCAAGACCTCCGGCACCGCCGCGGCCATCTCCGGAATCTCCCCGGAAACCGCCGCCCAGATGTCACCGGCAGCCGCCTGTCCATGCCGGAAGGCATGGCGCCAATCCCGCCCTTCGTTCAGCGCGGCATTCAAATCCATGACCGCCAGGAACTCCGCGCCCATCCCGCCGTGCATCATGGAAAGGCGCTCTTCGAGCGGAAAATCACGCCGGGTGATTGCCATTTGATGCCACGCGGAATTGCCCGCAATCTCCCTCTTGAAGAGCGGCGGCAGCGAATCACCCGCCTCCAGCCCGCGCACCCAGTGCATCATCTCCAGCGACATTACTCTCCCGCCGAGACCGCGCAGCATCTCCGGCGCGTTTTCCGACAGGGCCAGTTGCAGCAGCTCCTCCCTCCGCGCCTCCGGCCACAACCGCCCGAGTTCCTGGCGCAGCGGCCGCAGGCTTGAAGGAGTCGCCATGTCCCGCAGGCGGGCATACTCGGCGACACTCCCTTCGCTCCCGCAAGCCGTGGCCAGCAGCAGGACCGCACGTCCGGTCAAGGGGCTTTTACTTCCCATAACCGCACTCCCCGCGCGCCAGCCCTTGTCCTTGAGCAGGTCGCTGAACGCGTACGGCTCATGAGCCTGGAAGGCCCGGTAGCGCGGGTCCAGCGGGTCGGTTCCGGCCCACGCGTAGGCCGCCAGCAGATCTTTCTCCATCCACTTGTAGAGCAGCGCCACCATCTCCGCGGATGTCTTGCCCTCCAGTTGATCCTGTTGTGCCCATTTGGCCGCGGCGCGATCCAGCGCCGCGGCGAAGTCCGCCGGCTCCTCCATGCTTGCCTGCACACGCTGGAAGTCCGCGACATGGCCGCCCTTCTTACCCTTCAGCACCTCATCGAGGATCTGCTCACCGCTCTTCACCGCCTCGCGCGGCCTCCGCCCCTCCTCCGCTGCCACCGGCTTCTTCGAAGCCACCGCCGCCGCGCAGACCCACCAGCCCAGCGCCAGGCAGGCAAGGTGCGTCACAAGAGCATGGAGGCGATGCCTTTTCATCGAAGTTATATCACTCTCCCGACGACCCCGTGGAAGTCGAGGGACAAGTCACGCAAAGGTATTCCCTCTAAGGTTACCCCTTTAAGAAAGTCTAGGCATAGGTGCCGAGGACCTGATGGACGTTCTCGATGGCCATGCTGCCCTCCCCGACGGCGGCACCGCAGCGCTTGACCGAGCCGGAGCGGACATCACCGGCGGCGAAGATGCCGGGGCGGCTGGTCTCGAAGGGATAGGGCGGGCGGCCGGCGTCCTTCCACGCGGGGGCATCCGCGACGGCGGCACCGGTTAGGATGAACTCCTTCCCGTCCTTCAGGATCTCGGGAGGGAGCCAGCTCGTGCAGGGCCGCGCGCCGATCATCGAGAAGACCGCGGTCGCCGCCACCGTCCGTCGCTGGCCGGTTAGGGTGTCTTCGATCTCGACGTGTTCGAGGCTCGCCGTGCCCTCCATCTTCCGGATCTCGGTGTGGCGCAGGATCTCGATGTTGTCCTTGGCCTCCACGCGGTTGGAGAGGTAGCTCGACATGCTCTTGGTGAGGTCGTCACCGCGCATCACGAGGAAGACCTTGGCCGCGTGCTCGGACAAGAACATGGCCGCCTGGCCCGCGGAGTTCCCGGCACCGGCGACGAAGACGGTGGCATCGCGGCAGAGCTTCGCTTCCATGGAAGTGGCGGCGTAGAAGACGCCCATGCCCTCGAAGCGCTCCAGTCCTTCGGCACCGATCTTGTTGTACTGGGCACCGCTGGAGATGATCACGCACTTCGTGCGCAGGACGGTCACGCTGCCCTCGATCCGGATCGCCGCACCGTGCTCGCCTTCCGTAAACGAGAGGGAGAGGGCTCGCGAAGGGGTGGAGAACTTCGCGCCGAAGCGAAAGGCCTGCAGCTGGGCGCGGAAGGTCAGGTCGCCACCGCTGATGCCGGTGGGGAAGCCGAAGAAGTTCTCGATGAGGGAAGAGGACCCGGCCTGGCCTCCCGGGGCGAAGCTTTCGAGCACGACGGTCTTGAGTCCTTCGGAGGCGGCATTCACGGCGGCGGCGAGGCCCGCGGGTCCGGCACCGACGATCGCCAGATCACAGTAGATTTCCTCGTCCCCTTCCGAGCACAGCGGACGCAGCAGGCCGGCGATGCGGGCGACTTCGAAGATCGCAGGCTTGCGCGAGATCGAGCCATCGCCGGCGATCAGGGCAGGCAGGTCGTCATCGCTTAGGCCGAGACGCCCGCAGAGGCCCTGGCACTCCTCGGTGGTCGAGTCGATCAGGCGATGCGGGATGTGGTTCTTATCCAGGAAGTCATCGATCCGGTGTCCGCCCTGGCAACCGGGGTGCGCGAGGATGCGGAGGCCGGCGAATTCGCGATCCCGGCTGAGGCGCTGGCGGCGCATCATGAAGGCCTGGACGATCGGCTCCCCGACACCGGGGAGATCCGCGAGAGCCTTCCGCAATTTCTCGGCGGGAATCAGCAGGACCTCGGATTCCTTGGCGATGCCACGCACGCTGGCGATCGACGAGGTGCCATTGAGCATCGAGATCTCCCCGACGAAATCCCGCGGGCCGGGCGTGGCCAGAATCTGCTCGAAGCCTTCCCGGGTTTCATAGGCCACCAACTCGCCGCTGATGACGACGATCATCGGGAAGTTCCGCTCCCCGGCAGCGACGATCGTCTCGCCGCAGGGTACGATCCGGCGCGTTCCCAGCGCATCCAGGAGCGCGAGCTGATGGTCGTCCAGCTTGGGGAATGCGGTGCTTTCCGTGTCGCGGTAGAATTGTTCGTCCTGCTCTTCGGAGGTCATGCAGGACGATGCTACCCGAATTTTTGGCGAGGGGAATGCCGGATCAGTCCTGGGAATAAATCAGCGCGGAATAGGGAGCGAGGGCGAAGCGGCCTTGGTAGTCCATGCCGTGCTTCGGTTGTGCGGTGGCTTCCACCGGGTGGCCGCCGTGGTTTCCGAAGTCGGGGCTGTATCCCGACCAATCGCTCGAAAACCGACAGGACCACCGGCCGCCCCGGGGAAGCCCGAGATCGAAGTCCTCCCAGGTGCGGTTGGAGAAATTGAGGATGATGACCACATCGTCTCCCGGTCCGCCCTCATCCCAGCGGTGGTAGGCGATCACCTTGCTGTGGTCATCGGCCAGATGGCAGTTCAGGTGCTGTCCGCGCAGTCCGCGGGTTTGGTCGTGCCAGTTCCGGCGGAGGTGGCAGAGGTCCTGGTAGAGCTGGAAGGTTCCTGGAAAGCGATCCCGCCGGGACCAATCCAGCGGCACCTGGTCCGTGAAGCGGCCGGTCCAGTGAATCTCCTGCCCCTGCCACAGCATCGGGATGCCCGGCGCGGTGAACATGAGGGCGGCACCGAGGGTCGTGCGTTTCCGGGCAGACCATGAGTCCGGGTCGTCGCGGTCGATCTTGCGCGCGAGGTTCTCGTCGTTCCCGGATTCGTCGTGCGACTCCGTGTAGATCACCCTCTTGAAGGCGTCGTCATTGAACCTCGCATAGAGCGCCCGGGCGAGCCCCTGCATGTCGCGGGATTCATCGAAGGGGGCGATCAGGTTATGGCGTGCCTCGTGGACGAACCAGTGCCATTCGGCATCCATTCCCGCACCATCGGCAGGAGTGGGCCGGGTGACCCAGCCGTCGTTGTGCCAATCCTCCGCGATGAGGATCTTGTGCTTCGGATACTTGTGGAAGTGCCGGACCTCATCGGAGATCCAGCGGAGCAGGCCGTAGCCTTCGGGGTTCCAGCCCTTGCCATTGTCGAAGCCCCAGACGTTGCAGGTGCTGTCGATCCGCAGGCCGTCGCAATGGCATTCCCCCAGGAGGAACATGGCGTAGTCCCGGATGAACTGGCGCACCTCATGCCTGCCGAAATCGGGGCGCGGGCCCCAGTCGGTCAGACCGCGGGCATCATTGTAAAAGTAGATCCCGCCCTGTCCCCGCTCCTGCCAGCCGTCGAACTGCCAGAGCGATGCGATGAGGTCACCGGGGCCGAAGTGATTGAAGACGCAGTCCGTAATCACCGCGATGCCGAGGGCATGCGCCCGGTCCACGAACTTCTTGAGTTCCACCACGCCCCCGTAGCTCTCTTCGATCGCGAAGGGCAGGGCCACGTTGAAGCCCCAGGACATCTCGGTCGCGAATTCATTCGGCGGCATGAGATGGATGCAATTAATGCCCAGCTCCGCCAGTTGTCCGAGGCGCTCCGCGGCCCGCTTCAAGGTTCCCGGCCGATCCCCCGGATCATCGTCGAAGGTGCCGAGGTGGAGTTCGTAGATGACGAGCGAATTGTAGTCCGCCATGCGGAATCCGTCGTCCGTCCAAGCGAACTCGCGCTCGCGAACGATGCCCAGGCCGACTGAATTGGTGACCTGGCGGGCGTAGGGATCGATCTTCGAGAAAACGTGCCCGGTATCGCGGTTGACGATCCGGAACCGGTAGAGCTGGTCGGGGACGATCCCCGGTACGTCGACCGACCAGTAGCCCTTTTCCTCATGGGCCATCCATGCCAGCGAGGTGGGGTCGCCGGGTGCTTGGTCCGGGCGGTCGTAGAAGGCAACGGCGATGGCGCTGGCGAAGGGTGCCCAGGTGCGGAAGGTCGTTCCGCCGGCGAAGGGGATGCTGCCCATGCCGACATGGCTGCTGGCTGTGGCCGCATCGGGCTCGATCAGGTTGGGGGGCATGAGGGTATCTCCGGACTGGGTATCAGGCTTCGCGACGAGTCCGGTTAGTCGCGTGCCGTTCGTTCGGCCAGGTGATTCGACAATCGTCCTGCCAGATGATCCCCCAAGCGAAGGGCCAGAGCTACCAAGGTGAGCGAAGGATTGGCCGCCGGGATGTAGGGATAGACCGAAGGGTCGCAGGCGTAGAGGTTGTCGTAGTGCTCGAACTTGAGGTTCTCATCGACCACGCGGGGTCGGCCAGGATTTCCCATGCGGAGCGTGCCGCCGGCGTGGTTCACCGTTCCGCCGTTCCCGAAGTGCAGGGTCCAAGGCTCCTCCAGGTTCACGGGCTCGACCTGCAGGGCCTCCATCAGCTCGCGCAGGAGATTCCTGACCGCGGGGCGCGCGTTTTCGCCGAAGGGATTCGGCGGGACGTGGACCTTCAGCTTCCCTTCCGGGCCGCCGAGAGTGACCCGGTTGCTATCGATGAGGGGGCTGCCGAAGATGAACTTGAAGTTGACGGTCGAGCGGCCGTCCGGCCGGTGGCTGGCATCCAGCACGTCCTGGTCGGCGTGGCGCGAGTTCCAGTAGTCACCGTTGATGACCATCTCCACGTTGAACCAGTGGCCCTGCCACATTTGTTTCGGGTAGAGGAAGATCTTCGCGTGGCGCAGCCGGCCGGCATAAGTCGAGTTCTCCTTGAGCTGGAAGTTGCCATCGTTCGGCGCGTAGTAGGACGGGTGATCGGTGAGGCCGGTGCCGATCAGGTTTTGCGGCTCCAGCTTGCTGACCATGGCGAGGCGCGCGCTTTCCAGCGAGCCCGCCGCGAGGACGACGAACTTCCCGCGGAACCTGCGCTCGCGATTGCCGACCAGATCCTGGCAGACGACTTCGGTTACCTTCCCATCCTCTGTCACCAGTTCGGTCACGAGATGATTGCACTGCACGAACAAGCGGCCGGTGCCGGGATCGGCGTAACTGCGCAGGGAATCGAGGAGCAGTTCGGCACTGGAATAGGTGCCGGTGGAGCGGAAGAGGAAGCTCTCCGGCATGGTCCCGCCATTGCCGCTGAGCTCCGGCTGATGCATGGAGCGCGGGGTATCGACCACCTCGAAGCCGGGAAACTTCCCGGAGAGGTCCTTGATCAGTTCTTCCTGGTAGGTGCCGCCGGAGACGTGCTTGCGCAAGAGCGCCTCAGCCTTGTCATAGCGGGAGTGGCGGAGATCGTCCGCGATCGACTGCGGCCAATTGGCCAGCTCCCAGTCCTTCATGCGGGGAATCAGGCCCGACCAGAACAAGGAGCGGCCGCCGAAGTTCATCTGCGGGAACATCCCGAAGCTGGACTGGTCGTTCTCTTTCTCGTAGTTCCGGACTTCGTGGCCATTGATCGAGCGGCCGAAAGCGGCGAGCGGCTTGTTGTAGACGTGGGTGTCGTATTCCAGCGAGCCGGCCTCGAGGACCAGCACCCTGGGGGAATTGGCGGCGCGATGGTCGGTCAGCGCATCGGCCAGAGTGCCGCCACCCATGCCGGAACCGATCACAATCACGTCCCAATCGACGGCTTCCGGCGGCAGGGCTTCGAAGACATTTTGCTGCTGCTGGTCCTCGCACACCCGCAGGTTTTCGTAACCGTGGATGAAGCGCTCCGGAATCGCGGGGAACTTGACGTCATTCTCATTCAGGTAGGTATTGCGGGCACCTTCGAGCTTGAGAGGTTCCGATTCAATGCAGCCATCGAGCCTGAAACGGTACGAGCTGCCCTTCCGGAAGGTGGACGTTTGCAAGCGGAAGCGCCATGCACCGTACCAGTAGACGCCGAAGATCTCGCGGGACCATCCGGTGGCTTCCGCGACCAAGCTGACCTGATGATTCGGGCGCAAGCGGTCGGTGATAAATCCGAGATCGAACTGGGGACCTTCCGATTCGGCGAGGGCCATCGGCCGCATGCCTTCCGGTGCGGCAGCCGGTGCAATGGCGGCTTGGACGGCGGCTGCGACCTTCGCTTCGGCAGCCGGTGTGACGCCCGGTTCAACTATGGCTGCGGCTGCACCTTCGGGACTTGGTTCGGAGATCCGGTCGGCCTGAGCCTCCGAGTGATAGTGCCAGTATTCTTCAAAAGAGTTCGCCATGGAATGGATTTAGACGGGGGTGCAAAACGAGGCCGGGGGACGCCGACGGTGTATTGGCGGGCGCAGCCCGGATCTTACGCCAGCTCCAGCGATTCTCTAACAGGACAGACTTCTAGCGCGGGTTCCGCAAGTTCCAAAACTCGGCGGCGGTATGCGTCGGTTCGCTCTCGGGCCCGGAGTGAAGCGACAAGCGCTCCAAGGTCGGATACTCCTCCAGAAGCCCGATATCCAAGGCGGTTTCAGGGAAGATGAGCCAGCGGAGCCCTTCGCATTCCAGCAGCGGGCGGATGCTGGTCACGGCCACATTATCGCAGTGGAGCTTCTCCAGATGCATGCCGGCAAGCGGCGAGAGGTCCGTAACCTCGGTGCTTCCGATCCGCAGCAGCGTCATCCGTTTCGTCGGGAGGAGGCTGAGGTCGGAGAATGAAGTCTCCGAGAGATCCAGCGACTCCAACTTCGACAGCGAGGAGATGGGCGAGAAGTCCGAAACCGCGTTCTGCCAGAGCAAGAGTTCCTTCAAAGGCATGTCACGCAGGAATGCCAGATCGGTGACTTTCGTCTTGCGCAGGTCCAGCGATTCCAGCGGCATGCCGACAAGCGGCCCCAGATCCGTGACCGGAGCATTGAGGAGCTTGAGTTTGCTGATCCGGGCGCCTTTGAGAAAGCCGATGTCGGCCACGGACGAGTTCTCCAAGTTGACCGACCATGTGCCGTCCGGCATGCGCTCGGCGCTGCCTTTCGCGGCACGGCGGAGGATCTCGAGCCAGGCCAGTTCGGGCTCCCATTGTTTCCAGAAGGCCTCGCTGTTCTCTTCCTTTCCCAAGCGGAAAGTCGGCACCGCGTCGGCGACGACCTGACGGAGGTGCTGCCGGTGGCTCAAGACCCGCAGGCTGGACAGGTCCTCGACCGGAAGGTCATAGAAGTTCCGCGGCAAGGTCAGCACTTCCAGGTTCCGTAGATCGAGCAGGGCCGAGTAGCCGCGCGCGGCGGGGCAATCGTCGAGCCGCAGCACCCGCAGCGGCAGGCCGCGGAGGAACCACAGATCGCCGACCTGTGTTCCGGCGAGCGAGAGCGTCTCCAAGCGGGTTTGGGCCAGAGCCGAGAAAGAGATGGCGGGAATGTCCGAGCAATCGAGACGGAGCAAGGTGCTGTCCGCGAGGGGGGAGAGATCCAACACGCCGGTGCCCGCAAGCGACAGCTCCTCGAGCTTGAGCGCCTTCAAGGGAGCGAGGTCCACCACGCCGCTGCCATCGAGAACAAGCGTGCGGAGAGGCATTTTCCGCAGGGGCTCCAGATCCTCGATGTGCCCGCACTTCCGGAGATTGAGGACGCTGATCGGCATCTCCGAGATCGGGCCGAGGTCGGCGATGGAGGTATCGCTGAGATCGAGTTCAAATTGCCCGTCCGCCCGCACCGCGAGCCGGGTTTCCCAAGAGCGGCTCCCCGGACTGCCGAGCTGGTTCAAATGCTCCTGCCAGAACTGCCGGATCACGGCATTCTCTTTCCCGAGGATCCGGCTGATCGGGAGGAGGAGCGCGGGGAGGCGGCGTTCCGTCTCCATCGCCTCAAAGATCTCTCCCGTGGCTTCCCGGGATAAACCGCCCTCGCTCGCTTCACGGGCCGCGAGCCGCTCGCAAAGCTCGGCATTCGAGCGGGCGCGATGAAGCGAGGGGTCGAGTCGCTCTGCCTGGCGGTAGGCGGAGGCGGCTGCGGAGAGGCGGAGATTGGCTTGGAGCAGGTCGCCCTTCAGCAGATAGGCTTCGACCGTATCGGGCCGGAGCCGGAGCGCGTAGTCGAGGGCTTCCAAGGCCTCTTCAAAGCGTTGTTGGCCCGCCAGCAGGCGGGCCTGGTCAATGAAGGAGGGGGCCGTCGCGCTCAGGTCGGCGAGTGCGGACTCCGCACGGTGGCGTTCGTGAAAGAGTCGGACCAAGGCCAAGCCCCCGACCACGGCAAGAATCAGCAGGAATGCGGCGACCCATCTGGCCTCGCGCCGGTAGCGCGCCAAGCCGAGGAGAAACTGCCGGGAGATGCCGGCCTGCTCCGCCGTGGTGGCGAAGCCGGCGGCGTAGTTGCGGATTTCCGACTGAAGCTCTGTCACGCTGGCATAGCGATCCGCCAGGGCGGGAGCCATCGCTTTCCGGACCACGGCGACCAAGGAGACCGGCGGTGCCTGGCCCCCGCAATGAGCCAGGTTCCTGGGCAGCGGCGGGCCCTCCACCAGCCGCGTGCGCCCGGCCCGGACGTTCTCCAGGACCTCTTCAACCTCGTCCCCGGGGATCGGCCTTTCGAGGAAGAGGATGTTAAACAGGATGGCACCCAGGGCGTAGATATCACAGCGGGTGTCGATCGCCCGGATCTCGCCGCGGGCTTGCTCGGGAGCCATGTATTGGGGCGTGCCCGCGAAGGAGTGGTCGGCAGCGCCCGGGAGGTCGGCGGAGAGCAGGGACACCAGATCCCCGGCTGCCACCGGTGCGGCTGATCCATTCTTCGCGGAAGATCCTTTTTGATCCGGCAGGACGGCGGATAGGCCCCAGTCCATGACCAGGACCTCCCCGAACTTCCCCAGCATGATGTTCTCAGGCTTTAGGTCGCGGTGGATGACGCGCCGCGAATGAGCGAAGGCCACCGCGTCGGACACCTTGTCGAAGATGGCGAGCAAGCGGGACAGGGGGAACTGGCGGAGCGCCTCCGGCTCGCCGCGCGCGAGGCGGGCGAGGGCTTCCTTCAAGGTGATCCCCCGCACGTACTTCATCGTGTAGAAGAGCTGGTCCTGCTCATCGACCCCGAGTTCGTGAATCGGCACGATATTCGGGTGTTCCAACTGGCCGGTCACCTGGGCTTCCTTGATGAAGCGGGCCACCGCGCCCTCGTTGGCCTGCGAGAGCATGACCTTCATGGCGACCTCGCGGCGGATCGGCGTCTCGCGGGCGCAGAACACGGTGCCCATCCCGCCGCGCGCGACCTCGTGATTGACCTCGTACTTCAGGCGCTGGCGGAGTTCGGGGGGCAGCAGGCGATCGACGTAGGCCTGCTGGATGGAGCAGGACGCTTCCGGATCCTCTTCATCCCGGAAGCGGGTCGCGGAGAGCTCCGCCTCCGAGCCGAGCTTCAGCTTCTGATTGGGGAAAAGACGCACCGGCTCGACGATGCGGTGGTCGTTGATGAAGCTGCCCTCCGTGCTCCCGAGGTCTTCCACGGTGAGAAGATGGGCACTCAGCGAAAGGCGGGCGTGGCGGGGGGAAATGCCCGGACAGTCGACCCGAAGATCAGAATCAGGGGAATCCGACCCCACGATGTAATCCCCTGGAGTCAGGATGCTTCGCAGGAGGAGTTTCCCGCGATGGGAAATCGTTATTTCGGTGCGGGGAAGCGGCATAGGGAAACCGGCCTCTGATCACGAAAGAACCTGAGATGAGCGAAGTGAAACCGCCAGCACTTTCGACCGCGGTTTCATGGAGGGGACGAGGCTTGAAGTTCAAGGGACTCGAAGGTTTGCGCCCGGATGAAAGCAAAGCGGAAGGCGGCAATCCGGATCAGGTCGCCATCGATCAAGAGACGCTGCTGGACCGCATTTGAATCGAAATTCACGAAGGTGCCATTGGTCGAGCCCAGATCGCGCAGGATGTAATCCGACTGCAGCGGCTGGATCTCGAAGTGCTGCTTGCTGATCTCGCGGTGGCCGGGGAAGCAGATCCGGCATTCGGCGGAGC
The DNA here is from genome assembly GCF_040801775.1 of Luteolibacter sp. Populi. Classification (GTDB taxonomy): domain Bacteria; phylum Verrucomicrobiota; class Verrucomicrobiia; order Verrucomicrobiales; family Akkermansiaceae; genus Haloferula. The sequence continues at coordinate 44,471 of NZ_CP161812.1, read as the reverse complement.
GGCCGAAGATCAGTCCGGAGCCGATCGCGCAGATCTGGATCTTGCCCGCCGGATCGCGGAAAATCAGGGAAGGCTCCGTGGGAGCCACCGGGAGCGAGGTCAGGAGGCCCTCCAAGGCCCGCAACTGGTCCAACAATCCGTCGGGCTCGTTGTGGGTGATCCCGAGGGTTCTGCTCGCATCTTGAACCTGCTTCTGAAAATCAAGCTCGCTCATAGGGGCATCCGGAGTGGGAGTGGTTAATTTTGCTCCAGATCGTCTATCTCCTCGCGCAACCGGCGGATCAACCGGTTCTTGATCTGATAGATATTATTCTCTTCCAACCCAAATTTTTCCGCGGCGGCGGTGATGGTCATGTTCTGAAGCACGCAGGCCTCGAAGACCGCGACGGTTTCCGGCTTGATCCGCGGGTTCCGCTTGAGACGCCGCAAGGCTTCCTCGACGAGGGTGAGCTTCCATGCCGCCTCGACTTCCTCCGCCTGGGGATCGCCCACGTCTCCTGCCGGCAGGGCTTCCTGGGAGGGGGCAAACTCGCACCAAGGCTGCTCCGCGAGACGGCGCAAGCGGCGGCGGGCATCGCGCACCTTGCCGTAAACCAAGGTAAGCAGCCAATTGCGGAAGCGTCCCTTGCTCGCTGAATAGGTGAATCCGGGGAGCTTGCTCATCAGCAGGATCATGGATTCCTGCAGGACGTCGCGGGCCGAGAACTCATCGAGTCCCTGCTTCCGGCAAAAGCTCAGGATGACGCCTGCATATTTGCCGTAGAAGCCTTCCCAGTCGCGATCTGAACCCCGGTCCTGAAGAGCCCGCAACTGGGTCTCCGAGGTCTTCAGCCCTTCATTCATCGCTAGGTTGATCGCCATTGGCCAAAACCCCGTCAAGCACCGCCGCAAAAAAAGACATGACTCGGCATAAGATTCCCGAATTCGCGGCCAAGACTCCCCGAATAGCGGTTGCGCATCATCCGCTATCATCCCCCCGCCCCCCCTCCCCAACCTGGATATCCCCGAAACCTCCGGACCGGTCCTCACACCGGGAGCCGGCCTGCAAGGCCCGCTCCCGGCGCGACTCCCTCCCTAAGCCGGCCCGGAGAGTTTCGGGGCGTCCTGTACTTCTATGAATTTCATCCCACCGGCCGCTAGTAGGGCAGGTTTGCGGACCCCTCGGTCTATCGGGAGCTCATGACACAGCCCTGACAGGGACCTGGAGGGTCGCCGTTCGCGGCGACCCTCCTTTTTCTTTAAGAGATATCAGGCCGAACCAGCTTTGACCGGCGAATGACCGGCCCGGTTCCGAGAAGAAAGCGGGCAGCCCTCATCCACTGACGCCGCCGGAAGGAGCGCTGCTAGATCCCGAGCAGGGCCAAGAGGAACCAGTGGTAGACCAGCGCAAAGAGAAGCAGGCCCGCAAACCCGAGGCCGATGACCGCTTTCCACGAGCGGTGGAAGGAAGCGAGAATGGTTCCCAAAACAGCTCCAACGATTGCACCGTCCGATAGGTAGGCGGTGGGTCGAATGGAAGGACCTACGAACGAGCGGGCGGTGAGCTGGCTGACGAGGCTACCCAGCAGCACGCCGATCAGGATGAACCCCGCCGCACGGACGAATCTTCGCGAGGAGACATGTGGGGTGCCGCCGACCATCCTGAGATGCGTGGCATGATAAGGACGGAGGGAGAAGCGTTTGTTGAAGTCCTCCCTGAAGCCGGCCTTGCACCGTCACCTTTCAAGGGCACAAAAAGGAGCCTCAGCAGGCCCCTTAACTCTCTGATTTGAAAAACAATACGCACGAGTGGACTCGAACCACCACGGGGTTGCCCCCACTAGAACCTGAATCTAGCGCGTCTACCAATTCCGCCACGCGCGCGTTTTGTTTTGCCCCGCCGGATCGGCGGGGCGGAAAAGCACCACGCCGGGCGAAATATTGCAATACCGATTCTCGGAAAAAATTCCCTGCCCGCGGTGACGCTTTCCCCGTTGCCAATCCCGCCTCCGTCAAGCGAGGTTCATGCCATGCGGAATCCGGCTCCCATCATCCTCAGCCTGCTTCTGGCCGCCGTGGCGGCCTTCTTCCTGATCAGCAAACCGGAGCCGCCTAAGGTGACGGTGACGCCGCCGCAGGAAACGCCCGCCGCCGAGACGACCGAGGCCGCCCCGGACGCCGGGAAAGCCCCGGACGCGAAGCCGCCGGTGGCGGTGAAGACCGAGGCTCCGGTGGCAGCGAGTCCCGATGGTGCCAAGCCGTGGCCGCAGGAGCAGAGCGATATCAAGCCCGACCCGAAGGCGGTCTTCGGCAAGCTGCCGAACGGCCTGCGCTACATGATCGTGCCGAATGCCGAGCCGCCGAACCGCGTTTCGCTGCGCCTGCACATCGCCACCGGTTCGCTGATGGAGACGGATGACCAGCGCGGCCTGGCCCACTTCCTGGAGCACATGGTCTTCAATGGCTCGAAGCACTTCACGCCCGACGACCTGATCCCGAAGATGCAGCGCCTCGGCATCGGCTTCGGCGCGCACGTGAATGCCTACACTTCCTTCGACGAGACGGTCTACATGCTCGACCTGCCGGACCTGTCCAAGGACATGCTCGATCTGGGCTTCACCGTGATGCGCGACTTCGGCGACGGGGCGAAGCTCGACATCGAGGAGATCGACAAGGAGCGCGGCGTGATTCTTTCGGAGAAGACCACTCGCGATAGCGTGGGGATGCGGCTGATGCTGAAGCAATTCGGCGAGCTCCTGCCGGATTCGCTGGTGCCGAAGCGCTTCCCGATCGGCGAGGAAGAGGTCATCAAGAACGCGACGCGCGAGCGCTTCGTCGATTACTACACGCGCTTCTACACGCCGCAGCGGATGACCTTCATCGTGGTCGGCAATGTCGATCCGGCGGCCTTCGAGGCGCAGATCAAGGAGAGCTTCGGCAGCTTGGCCAATCCGGCGGATGCCGGGAAGAACCCTGATCTCGGCAAGATCACGCCGGTTGAGGGTGTGAAGGCGGCGGTCTTCACCGACAAGGAGGTGCCCTCCACCAGCCTGAGCCTGGTTTCCGTGCGCTCCTTCGCGCCGGTCGCGGACACCCGCACCCGGCGGCTTTCGATGCTGCCGCTGGAGCTGGCGCACGCTGCGATCGCCCGCCGTTTCGAGCGCCTGGCGAAGGCCGACGGCTCACCGGTCACGGGTGGCAGCGCGAGCCGCGAGGAGCTTTTCAATCATGCCGAGCTGGGTTCCTTCGATGTGGCGGTGGCTGACGACCGCTGGCAGGAGGCGCTGCCGGTGTTGGAGCAGGAGTATCGCCGCGCGGTGGAATTCGGCTTCACCGAGTCCGAACTCGCCGAGGCCAAGGCCAACGTGCTGAATGCTTACCAGCAGGCGGTGAAGACCGCGCCGAGCCGCAAGTCCGACGCGCTGGCGACCGGCATCGCGCGCTCGATCAACGAGGGCTCGGTCTTCTCCACGCCGGAGACGGATCTGGAGATCATCAGCGGCGGTCTGGACACCGCGACTCCGGAGACCTGCCACGTCGCCTTCCGCGACTTCTGGGCGAACCGCGGCTTCCACCTGGTGCTGACCACGAAGGTCGAGCCGGAGAACGCTGTCGCTACCTTGTCCTCCCTCTACGAGGAATCCCGTGGCAAGGAGATCGAGGCGCCGGAGCAGAAGAACATGATTCCCTTCGGCTATTCCGCCTTCGGCAATCCGGGCACGGTGAAGAGCCGCAAGGACATCGCCGATCTCGGCCTGAGCCAGCTCATGCTCTCGAACGGCGTGCGGCTGAACTTCAAGCAGACTGACTTCGAGAAATCCGGCATCCGCATTCTCGCCCGCATCGGCTCCGGCAAGCTGACCCAGCCGAAGGATTCACCGGGGATCGATTTCTTCGCCGCCAGCGTCTTCGATGCCGGTGGTCTGGGCAAACACTCGGTGGACGATCTCCAGCAGATCCTGGCGGGGCGGAACGTCGGCACCGGCTTCTCGATCGCAGACGATGCCTTCATCCTTTCCGGGCGCACGACGCCCGAGGATCTCGAGTTGGAACTCCAGCTGATGTGCGCGCAGATGACCGACCCCGGCTATCGCGATGAGGCCCTGGTGCAATTCCGCAAGAGCATCCCGGAACTCTATCAGCAGATCCGCCACACCGTCGGCGGAGCGCAGGCGGGGCTGGAGTCCTGGCTCCACGGTGGCGACTTCCGCTGGACCCTGCCGGAGGAGACCAAGCTGGCTTCCTATACGCTGGATGACGCCCGCAAGTGGCTGACGCCGGCGCTCACGAAGGGCTACCTTGAGATCAGCATCGTCGGCGACTTCGATGAGAGCACGATGCTGCCGCTGGTCCTGAAGACCTTCGGAGCGCTCGGCCCGCGGGAGACCGAGAAACCCGCGCTGCCCGCGGCGCGCAAGGTCACTTTCCCGAAGGCACCGGCCGAGAAGACCTTCACCTACGACAGCAAGATTCCCCAAGCCACCGCCCACGTGGTGTGGAAGACCGAAGGCCTGCGCAACAACACCAAGTTCGTGCGCCGCCTGAACCTGCTCGGCGAGATTCTCAGCGATCGCCTGCGCAAGGAGATCCGCGAGAAGCTCGGTGCCTCTTACAGCCCCGGTGCCAATCCCGATGGCTCGGACGGCCTCGAAGGCTTCGGCTACCTGATCTCCGATGCGGTGGGCAAGCCCGAGGACGTGAAAAAGCTCACCGACGTCGCCGCGACGCTGGCCGCCGAACTTGCCGAGAAGGGCCTGGATGACGACGAACTGGACCGAGCCCGCAAGCCGGTGATCGCCCAGATCGAGAAGAGCAAGCGCGACAACTCTTACTGGCTCGGCAACGTGCTGGCCAAATCGCAGGAGACTCCCGACGTTCTCGATCTGGTCCGCGGCCGGGATGCCGACGTGGCCTCGATAACTCCGAAGGATCTGGGCGAGATCGCCAAGAAATACCTCGGCGAGAAGAACGCGATCAAGATCCAGCTGCGGTCCGAGGCGAAGTAAGCCCGCTAAGAGGCTGTCTTAAAAAGGCAGGGATCGCTCTCCGAGCGGTCCGGCTCCAATCCGAGCCAGCATCGTAGCGGGGCTTCAACCCGTCCCCCGCCGGACCTTTCGGAGAAAGGTCACTGCCTTCGCCAGTTTTCAGACAGCCACTCACTCCCCCAGCGCCACGGCATTCGCCGCGGCGTAGTGGTGGGCGTGGCTGAGGCTGATCTTCACCTCGCCGATCCCGCGAGCCTCCGCGAAGGCCTTGCCCGTTCCTGTCAGGACGAGCTCCGGCTCGCCGCTATCCTTGCGGACGATTTCCATGTCCAGCCAGCCGAGTTCCTTGCCGATGCCGGTGCCGAAGGCCTTGGCCACCGCTTCCTTCGCCGCGAAGCGCGCGGCGTAGTGGATCTCCGGCCGGCGCTGGGCATCGCAATAGGCCCGCTCGGCCTCGGTGAAGATGCGGGTGGCGAAGCGTTCGCCGAATTCCGCCATCGAGGAACCGATGCGCTCCACCTCCACCACGTCGATGCCGATGCCGATGATGCGCATGCGGGGAAGTTCCAAGGGAGAAGTGCCAAGTGCCAAGCTTGAACTTGCTCAAACAAGCGGATAGCCGGCCATCAGCGCCTTCATCTCCGCCACCGCGGCGGTGAAGCCGATCCGCATCGCCCGCGAGACGATGCTGTGGCCGATATTCAGCTCTGCCAGGTGCGGCACGACGAAGAGGCGGTGGATGTTCGCGTAATTGATGCCGTGCCCGGCATTCACCTGCAGGCCCGCGGCGTGGCCGGCCTTGGCCGCCGCGATCAGTCTCGCGATCTCGCGTTCGAGGTCGCCGTCGACGGCATTGGCGAAGCACCCGGTGTGCAGCTCGATCATCTCGGCGCCGCTCGCGGCTGCCGCTTCGATCTGGTGCAGATCGGGATCGATGAACAGGGATACGCGAATCCCCGCGTCGTGCAGCCGGGCCACGCAGGCCTTCACTTCAGCCAGGCGTCCTGCAGCGTCGAGGCCACCTTCCGTGGTGACTTCTTCCCGCGTCTCCGGGACCAGGCAGGCGAACTCCGGCCGCAGTTCCAGCGCCAGCGCGGTCATCTCGGCGGTCACGCCGATTTCAAGGTTCACCGGCAGGGCGCAGCCCTTGCGGATCTCGAAGGCATCGCGGTCCTGCATGTGGCGGCGGTCTGCGCGGACGTGAATCGTGATCGAGTCCCCTCCCCCCGCCTGCGCATCCAGCGCGGCCTGCAAGGGCGAAGGCTCCGCATTCGGCGAATCGGGCAGCAAGGCATAGCGCGCCTGCCGCAAGGTCGCCACATGATCGATGTTCACCCCCAGGAGCATGGCGATGCCATAGTCCTGCGGCAGGCGAGACGCACTTAAAAAATTCACACGGATGAAAGGCAGAATAATGGGCGGTTGGGGGGAACGAAACGCGGAGGCGCAGAGGAGATCGCGGAGAAAGGGAGCAGCTAGATTCACGATCCGCATCGGGGTGCCAGCGGGAATGAAGGAATTCTCCTCCTGCAATTGTGCGGGCATGACCTCGCCATCCGCCAAACGCTTTGCGTCCCGCGCGCGGGCACGCCGCTTCTGCCGCCGCAAGGCCTCGAAACTGACTTCACGTCCTTTCACCCGCAGCGATGATAGCCGCCGAACGCCCGCGCCGGTCATGCCGACCCCGCACGGGACACAAGGCGCTGACCTGCGGCTGCCGGTGCGTCCTGCCTGCCTGCCGACCACGGTGATGGCGGCAGAGGAGGCGGCAGGATTTCCGCGATCTCCCCGGGGAGGTCGCGTTCGCCGGTGACGCGCGGGCCTTGGCGGCCGCGCTCTTTCAACTGCTGCAGATGCTTGACCCGGGCCGCCTTGCGGTCCGTCTGCTTCTCCAGTTCCTCCACCTTCAGGATGGCTTCCTGGAGCATCGCATCGTCCAGCATCACCACGCGGTGACTCGCGATCCAGCCGCAGAGGTCGCTGCAGATCACATTGTCCGGCATCTCGGTGCGGAAATCCCCGTCCACGAAGAAGACCAGCGAGTGGAGCTTCCGGTCCACCAAGCCCAGCAGGACCTTCACCGCCTGCACGTGAAGATAGTTCTGATGCAGCGGGTTCGGGAACTGCCGGTTGCGGCCGAAGATCGACTGCGTCCACATTTTCTGCCGGGTGCTGCCGAAGATCCAGCCGTCGTAATTCTTCGTCTCCAGCACGAAGACCCCGAAGCGCGAGATCACCACGTGATCCACCTGGGTCAGACCGGTCCCGTCCGCACGCGGGAGATAGAGATCGTGGAAGACGCGATACAACTCCGGATTGAGATCTTCCAAGCGCTTCTTCACCAGCTTCTCCCCAGCCGCTCCTTTCGACCGGATCGGGCGCAATCCCACCAGGATGCCGACCAGACTGGTCGTCACCATCAGGAACAGGATCATGGCGGCGGCGAGGAGAACCACTTCTTCAAGCTATCACGCGCCGCCCCTTCCACTATCACGTGATCACGTGAAAGAGCGCCTGATCGCCCCGACATCGGAGCAGCCATCGACGACGCGAGTCGTCGACCGCATCAATGCCTGAAATGCCGGTGGCCGGTGAAGATCATCGCCATGCCCGCGGCATCCGCGGCGGCGATGACTTCTTCATCCCGCATCGATCCGCCGGGCTGAATGCAGGCGGTGGCACCGGCTTCGATCGCGGCTTGCAGGCCGTCCGCGAAGGGGAACATCGCGTCCGAAGCGAGCACCGAGCCCTTCAGCTCAAGTCCGGCTTCCTTCGCCTTCCAGACCGCGATCCGCGAGCTGTCGACCCGGCTCATCTGGCCGGCGCCGATGCCGAGCGTGCGGTCGGACTTCGCGTAGACAATCGCATTCGACTTCACGTGCTTCACGACCCGCCAGGCGAAGCGCATCGCGCGCATCTCTTCTTCCGTCGGCGGGCGCTTGGTCACGACCTTGCTTTCAAGATTGTCGAGGCCCAGCGCGGTGTGGTCGCGGTCCATGACCATCAGGCCACCCGGACAGGAGCGGATCACCGGCGCACGCTTCGAAGCCAGATAGGCGTCGTTGAGCTTCATGATGCGCAGGTTCTTCTTCTTCTGCAGCACCGCACGGGCTTCCGGTTCGTAGTCCGGCGCGATGATCACGTCGGTGAAAATCTCCGAGATGATCCGCGCCACGCCTTCCGTGAGCGGGCGGTTGCAGACGATCACGCCGCCGAAGGGTGCCTGGCGGTCGGTCTCGAAAGCCTTCTGCCAAGCCACCCGCAGGTCCTCGTCATCCTGGCCCACGCCGCAGGGATTGGTGTGCTTGAGGATGCCGATGGTCGGTCGCACGAAGTCCAGGATCAGGTCCGCCGCGGCCTCGATGTCGAGGATATTGGTGTAGCTGAGTTCCTTCCCCTGGAGTTGGGTGAAGCAGCTCTTGAAATCCCCGTAGAGCGCGGCCTTCTGGTGCGGATTGTCGCCGTAGCGCAGATCCATCTCCAGCGGCAGGCTGACGATGAAATTCGAGCGCGAACCCTGGCCGCACTGGCCGAGGTAGTTCGAGATCGCCGCATCATATTGCGAGGTGCGCAGGAAAACCTTCACCGCCAGGTGCTCGCGGAAGCCGATGGTGGTGTTCCCGCCATGCTCCATCATCTCCTCGATCACCCGCGGATAGTCCAAAGGGTCGGTGACCACGGTCACGGCCACGTAGTTCTTCGCCGCGCTGCGCAGCATCGAGGGCCCGCCGATGTCGATGTTCTCGATCGCGTCGCTCAAGGTCACGTCCGGCCGGGCGATGGTCTGCTCGAAGGGGTAGAGATTCACCACCACCAGATCGATGGGCGGGATATTGTGCTCCTTGGCCTGCGCCAGGTGCTCCTTGTCATCGCGCTTGTGGAGCAGGCCGCCGTGGACCTTCGGGTGGAGGGTCTTGAGACGACCTTCGAAAAGCTCCGGAGCGCCGGTGAATTCGGAGACATCGATCACCGGGAGACCGGTCTCGCGCAGCGCCTTGGCCGTGCCACCGGTCGAGAGCAGCTCGACGCCTTGCTCGTGAAGATGCTTGGCGAATTCGGCGAGACCCGTCTTATCGGAGACGGAGAGAAGAGCACGTGCGATACGCATCAGGTTCGGATGGTTGGAAAATCAGGACGACGCGCCCGGCGTAGTCCGCAACTGCGACGATGGGCAAGCGCGGATTGCAGGGAGGGATTCCCCGCCATCGCGCTGAAGGCCTGCATTCGATGTCCGGTCTTTCGTCATGGTGCAGCCACCACCCTCTGCCGCATTTCCCCGAGTCCTTCGATTCCCAATTCCACGCAATCCCCCGGGGCGAGGTAGCGCGGCGGCTTCATGCCCATCCCCACGCCCGCAGGCGTGCCGGTCGCGATCACGTCCCCGGGCAGCAGGGTCATGAAGCGGCTGATGTAGGCGACCAGATGGCGCACGCCGAACATCATGTCCCCGGTCCAGCCGTTCTGGCGGAGTTCGTTGTTCACCTTGCACCACAGCCGCAGTCCCTGCGGGTCCGGCACCGCCTCGGCGGGCACCAGCCACGGCCCCATCGGGCCGAAGGTATCGTGGCTCTTGCCCTTCGTCCATTGGCCGCCGAGTTCCTTCTGCCAGGCCCGCTCCGAGTAGTCGCAGAAGACCGAGTAGCCTGCCACGTGCTCCAGCGCGAACTCCTCCTTCACATTGGCGGCGGTCTTGCCGATCACCACCGCCAGCTCGACTTCGTAGTCCAATTTCTTCGCGCCGTAAGGGCAGATCACGTCGTCGTGCGGCCCGCTCCAGCAGGTGCTGGCCTTCATGAAAAGCACCGGCTCGGTCGGGATGCCCTCCCCGAATTCCTTGGCGTGCTCCAAGTAGTTCTTCCCCACGCAGACGATCTTCGAGGGCCGGTCCACGGGCGGACCCAGCCGCACATCCTGCGGAATCTCCTCCGCGTCCGGACAGCCGTCCTCCACCCAGGCTTGCAAGGCCTCCAGGCCCCCCATCGCGAAAAACCCCTCGTCGTAGTCGTTGAACTGGCCACCCGTGTCCAGCCAGCGCCCGTCTTTCAGAATGATCCCGGGCTCCTCCCTGCCTGCCTCGCCATAGCGAATTAGCTTCATTCCCTGACTCCTAACAAGCGATGCCCCCGCTGGCAACCCACCGCTCCTTCCCAAGCGCCGATCTCTCCCTAAACCATTGAAAATGCAACATTCAGCCGCTTTGCGTTGGAAAAGTCACTTTTCAAGGTCAATTAATCCTTTCCTATTCCCGATATTTTACGTAATTTTTGATCGCGCGTCATGCTTCTGCGTGCCGCGCACAGGCCAGGCCGTGCAGCGTATCCCTTACGAAGGATTTGACCTCTGGGGGGAGATCGATCCGAAAGATTCGCCGAACGGAAAACCTGGACTACCCAGAAAGGGCGCGAACCATGACTCCGGGGGGAATCTAGTTCGCGCCCTTTCCATTTCCGCTCCGCGGAAATGAAGTCCCAATCACCAATCTTCCAATCATCAATCGGAGTGCGCGCTACCGCGCGGCGGGTGGGGGTGGCTATGATAGCTGCCTTCCCCGCCTTTGGCTTTCATTGGTCCAGGTTCAGGACATAGGTAACACGATTGGTTCAGGACATGGGTAACACCTGGCCTCTCCGTTTTCCCTCTGGGAAGGTGGGGGATGCCGTGGAAAGAGACCCCTAAAATGGACCTTAAAATCGAATTCGCCTTGAAGGCGATCAAAAGCGCCGACTTCAAGGGGCCGTGCGCCGAGTATGGCATCAGCCGCAAGACCGGCTACAAATGGCAGGCCCGCTTCCTGGAGCACGGGATGGCGGGGATGGAGGACCGCAGCCGCCGGCCGCATGCCAGTCCCGACGGGCTGGCCGAAGCCGTGGTTTGCGAGATCGTAAAGCTCAAGCAAGCGCACCCGCACTGGGGACCGCGCAAGATCCGCGCCCTTTACGGGCGCAAGCACGCCGGGGAGATCCCGTGTGAAAGCAGCTTCAAGCGGGTCCTGGAACACGCCGGATTGACCGTCCCGCGCAAGACCCGGGCGGCGCGCGACGGAGGCCGCATCGCCTCCGGGCTCAAGGCGGAAAAGCCCAACGAGATCTGGACCATCGACTTCAAGGGGTGGTGGTTGGGAGCCGACGGGCAGAAGGTCGAGCCGCTGACAGTGCGGGACGAACATAGCAAGATGCTGCTGGAAATGCGGGCGCTGGAGAGCTCGCGGACCGCCCCGGTGCGGGCCTGCTTCGAGCGCCTGTTCGAGCTCCACGGCCTGCCCGGTGCGATCCGCAGCGACAACGGCCCGCCGTTTGCGACCCATGCCGGGCTGCTGGGATTGAGCAAGCTCTCGTGCTGGTGGCTGGCCCTGGGCATCGGCTTGGAGCGCAGCCGGCCGGGCTGCCCGCAGGACAACGGCGCCCACGAGCGGATGCACCTCGACATCAGCCGCGAGCTGCAGGCCGGGCGGATCGGCCGCGACCAGGCCGCCTTCGACGTGTGGCGGCACGAATACAACCACGAGCGCCCCCACGAGTCGCTCGGCATGAAGATGCCCGCCGAGATCTACATCCCCTCGGCGCGGCGCTATGAAGGCACCCCTGACGAACTCGACTACGGCGGGATGGAAACGCGCCGGGTCAATCCGCGCGGCGGCACCATCAGCCACCGCGGCGAGAAGATCCTCATCAGCACTGCCCTGGGCGGCTGGAGCGTCGGGCTGTCGCCGCGGCCCGACGGGCTGATCGAGGTGTGGTTTGCCGGGCTGCTGGTAGGCCATCTTGATGAAACGACCGCCAGCTTCGCCGCCGCCCGGCCGGGCGGCGGCGAAGCTGGCCAACCCGTCGCTGAAGTGTCACCCTGAACCCGAACCGTGTTACCCATGTCCTGAGCTAAAAGTGTTACCCATGTCCTGACTGCGCCGTCCTGACTGCGCCATTGGATGTTCGATGTTGGACGTTCGATGTTCGATGTTCGCCTTTTCAGCCTTTCCCCCCGCCTGGTTTCCCCGTAAACCGCGCGCCCCGATGTTCCACGTCCTCGCCCGCGATCCTTCCTGCCTTGCCCGCCGCGGTCGCATGGAGCTGGCCCACGGCAGCGTGGAAACCCCGATCTTCATGCCGGTGGGCACGCAGGGCTCGGTCAAGACCCTCCACCCCGAAGAACTCGATCTCCTCGGCGCGCAGATCATTCTGGGCAATACCTACCACCTCTGGCTGCGCCCCGGTCACGGCCTGATCAAGGACCTCGGCGGGCTGCACAAGTTCGCCACCTGGGAGCGCCCGATGCTGACGGATTCCGGCGGCTTCCAGGTCTGGTCCCTCGCCAAACTCCGCAAAATCACCGAGGAAGGCGTCCGCTTCCAGAACCACCTCGATGGCTCGCGGATGATGCTCACCCCCGAGCTGAGCATGGAAATCCAAGCCGCCCTCGGCTCGGACATCGCCATGCTCTTCGACGAGTGCCCGCCCTACCCCTGCGAGCGCGAGTACGCCGAGAAATCCCTGGGCCTCACCACCCGCTGGGCCAAGCGCTGCAAGGACTGGGTCGAAACCAACCGGCCCACCAGCGGCAGCGGCATCCAGCGCCACTTCGGCATCGTGCAGGGCTCGGTCTGGGCGGATCTCCGCGAGCGCTCGGCCCGAGAGCTGGTCGAGATCGGCTTCGACGGCTACGCCATCGGCGGCGTCTCCGTCGGCGAGCCGGAGGAGGAGATGATGCGCGCCGTGGAACATAGCGTGCCCTTCCTCCCGGAGGACAAGCCGCGCTACGCCATGGGCCTCGGCACCCCGCCGCAGATCCTTGAAATGATCGGGCGCGGCGTGGACATGTTCGATTGCGTGATGCCCACCCGCGTCGCCCGCCACGGCCAGGCCTTCACCCTCGACGGACCGATCCACATCAAGAACCTCATTTTCGAGCGCGACGAGCGCCCGCTCTGCGAGAGTTCCCACCCGCATGTCGCACGCTTCTCCCGGGCCTATATCCGCCACCTTTTCCGTGCCGGGGAAATCCTCGCTTTGCGGTTGCTTTCCTTTCACAATCTGCATTTCTTCCTCCGCCTCGCCGCTAACGCGCGGGAGGCCATCAGCGACGGCAAGTTCCTCGAATTCAAGGAGTCCTTCATCCGCCGCTATACCCAATCGAAATCAGCATGACGTTCTTTTCCCAGTTGCTCCTCGCGCAAGGAGACACCCAGCCGCCCCAAGGCGGGATTTTCGGCAATCAGTTCCTGTTCTTCGGGCTGATGATCGTCATGTTCTATTTCCTGCTGATCCGGCCGCAGCAGCGCCAGCGCAAGGAGTTGGAAAAACGCCTCGCCGCCCTCCAAAAGGGCGATGAAGTCGTCACCACCGCCGGCATCCACGGCATCGTCCACAACGTCAAGGACAAGACCGTCGTCCTCAAGGTCGCGGAAGGCACCATGATCGAGTTCGACAAGCCCGCCGTGGCCACCGTTCTCAAGAAGGAGAGCGCCGCCGCCGTATCCAAGTAATCCGCGCCGGCCCCTCCCGCGCGCCTCATCCGTCACGCTTTCCCGTTATGTTCACGCCCACCGTTCTCGCGGCTTCGCTGCTCAAGGACCCGATGCTCCTGTTCCTTTCGGGACTCGCGCTGCTGGTCCTCTTTTTCTGGTACTTCGCCACCGATGTCGAGATCCGGAAGCGGAACATCGGCACGATCCTGATCATCGGCACCTGCGTCCTCTGCGCGCTCGCCATCTACCCGCCGAAGGAGAACCTGAAGGGCGGCATCAACCTCGTCGGCGGCTTCTCCTATACCCTCCAGGTCCAGCCGAAGATCGACGAAGACACCGGCAAGCCGATCCCGCTCACCCCGGACGATCTCAAGCAGGCCAAGAGCATCATCGAGAAGCGCCTCAACGCGCTCGGCACCACCGAAATGGAAGTGGTGGAACAGGGCACCGACAAGATCCTGGTCCAGATCCCCGGCGTGGCCGCCGAAGATGCCCCCGGCGTCAGAAAGACCCTGGACCAAGTCGCCAAGCTCGAACTCCGCCGCGTCAATCAGGACGGCTTCAAGCAGGACGGTCCGGGCAATCTTACCCTCGCCGAACGGATCTTCAAGCGCGAGGCCCCGCGCATGCCGGGCTACACCGCCTACGAGTACAAGCAGACGCATGAGGACATCGAACGCACCAGCTACGTCCTCCTCACCAACCGCGCCGCCCTGACCGGCAAGGACGTGCAGGAAGCCTGGCCGAACAACCAGATGGGCAAGGTCGCCGTGTCCATCCGCCTCACCAGCGCGGGCGAGGACAAGATGATCAATCTGACCAAGGACATGAAAGAAGGGCAGGATAGCATCGCCGTGCTGCTCGACAACGAGGTTCTCACCGCCCCGGTGGTGCAGAAGGTTCCGCTCGGCAGGGATTTCGAGATCACCGGCCAGTCGAACCTGGAGGAAGCCCGCAGCCTCTCCAACGCCCTCAAGAACCCTCTGGAGAACCCCATGAGGATCATCAATGATCGCGAGATCTCGCCGAAGCTGGGTGCCACCGTGGTCAAGCAAGGCATGTGGTCCGGCATCGTCGGCCTCAGCATTACCGCGCTCTTCGTGCTGATCTACTACCGCACCGCGGGCATCGTGGCGCTCTTCGGCCTGGCCGTGAACGGCCTGATGGTCTTCGGCGGCATGGCGCTGTTCAACTTCACCTTCTCGTTGCCCGGCATCGCGGGGATGATCCTGACCATCGGCATGGCGGTGGATGCGAACGTGCTGATCTACGAACGATTGCGTGAAGAACTGGCCGCCGGCAAATCGCTAAAGACAGCCATCAGCGCCGCCTACGACAAGGCCTTCAGCGCGATTTTCGACTCGAACATCACCTCCCTGATCACCGCCATCATCCTCTTCTGGGTGGGCAGCGGCAGCATCAAGGGCTTCGCGGTGACCCTGACCATCGGCCTTCTATCCTCGATGTTCTCCGCGATCCTTGTCACCCGCGTGCTATTCCGCTGGGCCAACGATCTCAAACTGCTCAAGAGGCTCACCTTCCTCGACCTGATCAAGTCGACCAAGTGGGACTTCCTCTCGAAGGCCAAGCTCTCCTACGTCATCTCCGGGATCCTGATCGCCGCCAGCGTCGGCGCGGTCGCCTACCGCGGCGAGTCCAGCCTCGGCGTGGACTTCACCGGTGGCAGCATCCTGACCTTCCAATTGGACGACAAGCACCTCGACCCGCATGAAGTCGAGACCGCGGTCGCCAAGGTCGAGACCGCGAAGCTCGCTTCCGTGCAGTCGGAAAAGTCCATCACCGGCGAACTCCTCACGATCCGTTGCGCCGAAGGGGATGCGCCGAAAATCGAAGCCGCCTTGCGCGAGGCGTTCCCGCTGCTGGCGGAGAAGAGAATGTCCGGCGACAATGAAGTTTACGCCATCGCCGCCAACGTCGAAGGCGTCTCCGCCTCCCTCGGTTCGGACTTCATGAAGGAATCGCTGCTCGCGCTCGGCCTCGGTCTGATCGGCATCCTGATCTACATCACCCTCCGCTTCGAGTTCTCCTTCGCGCTCGGCGGTTTCGTCGCCCTGCTGCACGACGTGGTGCTCTCCGCGGGCATCGTGATCCTGCTCGGCAGCGAGCTCTCGCTGATCCACGTCGGCGCCTTGCTCACCATCGCCGGTTACTCGATCAACGACACCATCGTGATCTTCGACCGTATCCGGGAATCGCTCAAATCCAGCGAGGAGACCGATGTGAAGGAGCTGATGAACGAGGCCATCAACGCCACCCTCTCCCGCACCATCCTGACCTCGCTGACCACCATCGTCACCGTCGCGATCATCGCGATCTTCGGGGGTGCCGCGCTGAAGGACTTCGCGATCATGATCCTGATCGGCCTGGTGATCGGCACCTACTCCTCGATCTTCATCGCCTCGCCGGTGGTCTTGTGGTGGAGCCAGCGCAAGGGCGGCAGCCTGCGCAAGGAAGTGCTCCGCACGACCTTGGCAGAGTCCGATATCCACGCCACGCCCTGAGGCGACCGAAGGCGACCGCCCGGCCCGCCGGGCGCGAGAAGAATGATTCCCAGCAAGCCGTCCCTGACAGGACGGCTTGCTGCTTTTGCGGGGTGGAGCACCCTCGTCCGCTTCCCCTTGCAGCCCCCCGCCCGCACCGCCATGCTCGCGCCGTGAAACGCCTGATCCTCTTTCTCGCCGCCGCCTCCCCCTGCCTGGCTGGACAAGCGACCGACACGCCGGTCGCCCCCGCAGCCCCAGCCACACCGGAAAAGGAAACGCCGATCGGCATCGAGGTCGTCACCGGCTACCGCAGCGAATACATCCACCGCGGCTTCAAGCTCGCGGACGACCTCATCGACGTCCAGATCGAGGCCGAGATCGCCCTCTCCAACGAGTGGGTCCTCAATCTCGGCGGCTACTACGGCACCGCCACCGGCGACGAGGACTTCGCCGAGGCCTCCGCCTTCTTCGACCTCCGCTACGAGGCCAAGCAATGGACCGCCGGCCTGGCCACCACCTACCGGGACTACAAGGACTCCTTCTTCAAAGACGGGGTCGATATCAACCCGAGCTTCACCTGGCACCTCACCGATGACTGGGACCTCGGCACCGGCGTCGCCTACGACACCGGTGACGGCGGCTGGTATGGCAATCTCGAAGCCTCCTGGTCGAAGCCTCTCGGCCGCTCCTCCTTCATCGCCGCCAAGGCCGGCACCAGCTTCACCAACGACTACTACGGCAGCGACGGCTGGCACGACGTTTACGCGCGCCTGAGCTACACCTATGCCTTCAATGACAGCGTGGCCGTCACCCCTTTCGTGGGCACCTCGGTTCCGATGGAGAGTAGCCCGGAGACCGACCGGCTCTACGCCGGCATCTGGTTCGAGGTGAATTTTTAGGCCGGCGAACCTAACACCGTGCTTCGGGTTATCCATCATCGCGCCGGGAAGGTCTTCGCGACCTTTACCGTGCTGGGTCCCAAGCGCGGAACCCGTCCCACGCTCCGAAGATAGCGGAACGGAGCTGCCTTGAACGCCGGTAAGGATTCGCCTTCCGCGGCGCAGCCGCCGTGGACTGCGCGCAGCCTGCTGCCGCTGTCCCGATGCAGCCTGCTGCAAGGGGCGCTGCAAAGGCGGAGCGGCCCCAACGACTTCGCCGCATGCCTGCCCCCGGGACCGTTCTGCCTTCCGCGGCGCAGCCGCCGTGGACTGCGTGCAGCCTGCTGCAAGAGGGCGCTGCAAAGGCGGAGCACTGGAAAATGGCGAGCCGCGGACGGAGCGTGATTCGGCAGTGCGAGGTACTTCACGGCAGCAGGCTGCCTGCCGACAGCGGCAGCAGGCTGCGCGCAGTCCACGGTCGCTGTGCGACTGCCCTTCGCCTCACTCGTGGTCCGCCAGGTAGCGCTCGGCTTCCAGCGCCGCCGCACACCCCTGCCCGGCCGCGGTCACGGCCTGGCGGTAGTAGTGGTCGGCCACGTCACCGGCGGCGAAGAGGCCCGCGGTCTTGGTCGAGGTACGGCCCGGATTCTGCAAGATGTAGCCGTTCTCGTCCTTGTCGACCAGATCATCGGTCAGGAAGCCGCTGTTCGGCACGTGGCCAATGGCAACGAAGACGCACTTGAGTTCCAGCTCGCTCTTCTCGCCGGTGACCAGATTCTCGATCGTCACGGCCCGGACCTCGCCCGCGGCATCGGTCAGGTATTCGCTCACCGTGGAGTTCCACACCGGCTCGATCTTCGGGTTCGCAAGCGCGCGGTCGGCCATGATCTTGGAGGCGCGCAGTTCGCCGCGGCGGTGGATCAGATAGACCTTGCTGGCGAAGCGAGTCAGGAAGGTCGCTTCCTCGGCCGCGCTGTCGCCGCCGCCGATCACGGCCACCGGCACATCGCGGTAAAAGGCTCCGTCGCATGTCGCGCACGAGGTCAGGCCGCGGCCGATGAGCTTGTGCTCGTCCGGCAGGCCGAGGTGCTTGGGCGCGGCACCGGTCGCGATGATTACGGTGCGGGACTCGAAGTTGCCGGAAGAAGTGGTGACCAGGAAGGTCCCGTCCACGCGCTTCTCGACGCTCTCGACCTTGGTGTACTCGATCCGCGCGCCGAATTTCTCCGACTGCTTCTGCATGTTCATCATCAGCTCCGGGCCCATGATGCCCTCCGGGAAACCGGGGAAGTTCTCGACCTCGGTGGTGGTCGTGAGCTGGCCGCCCGGCTGCGTGCCGGTGAGCATGAGCGGGGTGAGATTGGCGCGGGCGGTGTAGATGGCAGCGGTGTAGCCGGCGCATCCGGTGCCGATGATGATGACGTTTTCCATGGTCCTGCGTGAGAAATCGGGGCGGCGGAGTATTCCGGCGGGATTGCCGTGCCGTCAACTGCGCGGGGCGGGAACTTGTAGCTTCGCCATCGAGCGGTCGTGCCAGACCCTCAGCACCAGCAGGGAAAAAGGGCTCCCAGCCCGGCCATGAACATGTCCGTCTGGGTGTCCCAGACGTCGCCCTGGGTCCCCAGGAAGGATTCCGAGGCCTCCTTGGAGACCAGCGCGGTGAGCCACTCGAACAATTCGTAGCAGGCGCTGAAGGCGAGGCAGAAGGAGATCACCGTGAAGCTCAGCCAACCGCGCCGCGCGAAGACCCGGTTCCGCACCAGGATCTCCCGGCACACGATCGCCGGGACCATCCCTTGGAAAAAGTGGCCGATCCGGTCATAGTGATTCCGCTCGAAGCCGAACCAGCCCTTGATCCACTCCCCCGGGGGTGCCAGCGCATAGGTGTAGTGCCCGCCCACCAGCAGCAGGATCATGTGCAGGCCGATGAGGACGAGTGCGAGCTTCGACATCATCCAGCCCTTCCGCGCGGCGATCCCCACCGCGACGAGGCCGATGAATACCGGCACCGTCTCCAGCCACCAAGTGACCGCATCATGCGGCCGCCACCCCGACCAGGCGATCCACGGCAGGATCAGGAACAGGAGCAAACGGTTCGGACAGATGCGCATCGTGACGGATGCTAGCGGGTCGGAGGCGGGTGTCGGTAGCAAAACGTTCAAGGCGCGGAGGCGGTGGAACTGCCGCCTGACGGACGGCTCCACTGGGAGCGCCGCGGCACCGCCCGGCAGAAGCCACCCCGACGACCCGTGAGATCACGGCGATCGAGTGGATGGCGACGTCGCGATGCTGCGGATCGAAGACGGGCAAAAGCCGTAAGGGACCGTTCTGCCGGGCGGTGCCACGGCGCTGATGGTGGGACCTATTTAGGACGGATTGCGACGGCTGCATTCAGTGCTTCTTCTCGGCCATTCCTCACACTAGCTTTGAAGCCCGATGAAGCTATCCACCAGCGTAAGCGGAGCTTTCCGAACCTTTTCCTAAAGCTGAGGCACGGAGCGCAGCGGAATTGTCTCCACCGCCGTGTTCGCTGCCGTGCGTTTTATCGATTATGACCTGTCCATCTGCGGCAGTCCGATAAGGAACACCCTTCAGATCATAGAAGGCAACTACGTCCTCCATTGCTGGTGACTCAGGATGATCACAGCGGAAATGAGGGACGAAATAGTAATCGATCAAACCCAGCCCATTCCACAGAACTTCGCCAGAATAGCCGTCCGCCTCCGCCTGTGGTTCGTCCGCTAAATGGATGCCCTCCAAAGAAGGAGACAGGACACAAGCGCCAGCACTGTAACCTGCATACAGAAAATTCGAATCTTCTTTCTTGGAGGCGAGGAACGCATCAAGGCCAGATTGGGCCATGGCACGCCTCAATAGGAAGGTGTTGCCGCCGACGACCCACAGCATGGTTGCTCCTTCCAGATGTTCCCGAAGAAGCTGCGGCTTGCCGAAAAATTTCCGAAGATCAAGTGATTCAGCAACGATTCCCGACTGCCTGAGATCCTCGATCTCGCGTGCGCGAACATTCCGGCAATGTTCAACGTTCCGCGAATGGTCGAGAGCATTGGACACTACGAAAGCTTTGCCTGTTCCTCGGAGTTTTCCAAGGTCAGCGCCTGACTCGCCGATGCGAAAGGATGAGAGATACAGGTTCATTATTCAGTGAACGTTGGAGCGCTGGCAACCGGCCAGCAAGAGGAAAGAGAAAGGTCATGAACTGGGAAGCCGACCCTGCTCCAAGTGGGGCATCCCGCGGACGGGACCCGATAGGGACCGATCTGACGGAGCCCCCCTCAAAAACTCGGGGGACGGAAAGCAGACCCACTCAGGCATGCCCCCCGTCCCCCATCCCTCTTCTGTCGGAAGAATCGTTAGTTAGTTCACCGGATCACGCATCCAGCCTCAGCGCGGCTTTCTGCGCCGCGGTCGTCGCCACGCCCTTGCTGGCCACGTCTTCGGCGCTGGTCAGGCGCATGCCCACCGGCTTGGAGACGCCGAACTCCTCCATCGTCACGCCATACATCACGTCGGCGCGGGCCATGGTCCGCTTCGAGTGCGTGACGATGATGAACTGGCTGTTGTCGATGAAGCGGTCGAGCACCTTGACGAAGCGGTTGATGTTCGACTCGTCGAGCGGCGCGTCGAGTTCGTCCAGCACGCAGAAGGGGCTCGGCTTGATCATGTAGATCGAGAACAGCAGCGCCACCGCGGTCATCGAGCGCTCGCCACCGGAGAGCAGCGAGATGCTCTGCAGTTTCTTGCCCGGCGGCTTGGCGATGACCTCGATGCCGGACTCCAGCGGATCGCTCTCGTCCACCAGCAACAGGTCGGCCTGGCCCTTCTCGCCGAAGAGTTCCTTGAACATGTCCCGGAAATTGATCTTCACTTGCGCGAAGGTCTCGGAGAAGCGGCGCTGGGTCTCCTCGTTGATCTTCTCGATCACTTCGATCAGATTCGCCTTCGAACTCACCAGGTCATCGTAGTTCGAGCGCACGTCGTTGTAGCGCTCCTCGAGTTCCTCGTATTCCTCGATCGCGTCGACATTGACCGGGCCCATCGAATCGAGGCGGCGCTTCAGATCGCCGACCACCGCTTCCACGAAGGTCCAATCCGGCTCGCCCGTCATCATCGGCGGCAGTTCCATTTCGTCGTCGTCCTTCGAGGCATCGACCACGATGATCGCGGGCTCCTCGTCTTCCGAGTCCTCGCTCTCGACGAGGCTCTGCCGGCCGCCGCGTGCCTGCTGGGCCTTCTGCGAGGCGATGCAGGAAAGCAGCGCGTGGGCATCCGGCTCGAAGGCCGCCAGCTCCACCTGGTGGCGCTCTTGAATGGTCGTGATCAGGCTCTCCAAACGCAGCTCGATCTTGGTGATCGCCACCTCCTCGCGACCGCGTTGCTCGGCGGCCTTGGCGTGCTTGCGGCGGGATTCGGAAAGCTCGCCCTCGGCCTTGTCGATCGCCTCGATCAGCTCGTTGCGGCGCGCCGCACGCGATTCGATCTCCGCGGCCAGATCCTCGGACTCGACCTGGTGGGTCTCCACTTCTTCGGCCAAGCGTGCGTTCTCCGCCGCTGCGGACTCGATGCGCTGGACGAAGGACTCGATCTCGGTCTCGCGGCGGATCGAAAGCTCGCGGAGTTCGCTCAGGCGTGCCTCCATCGGCTGCTGCTGCTGCTGCGCCGCATGCTTGGTCTGGCGCTCCACGGCCAGCGAGGTCCGCAGTTCGTTGAGGCCCTGAGCCAGTTCCGCTTCGTCGCGCTGTGAACCTTCGACCTGCGATTGCAGGCGGCGCTGGTCTTCCTCGTGGCCTTCCAGGCGCTCGCGGGCCATCGCCAGCTCGTTCTCCAGGCCGCTGCGGCTGTCGTGGGCCGCTTGCTCGCGGGCATCGAGTTCGCCGCGCTCCCAACGCACGTTATCGAGCTTGGTCTGCACGCTCTCGACCTCGCGGGTCGCCAGCGTGATCTGGCCTTGCAGCGTGGACAGCTCGACCTTGTGGCGCTGCACGCGCTCGCGGGAGGTCTCCACTTCTTCCTGAAGCTGCGCGAGGCTCGCTTCGAGATCGGTCACGCGCTGGCGGGCCGCGGCTTCGGCTTCCGTGAGCCCGGCGACTTCCTTTTCGAGATCGCGGACTTCGTTCTGAAGTTCGAGCACCGAGACGTTGCCCTCGCCGGCATCGCCACCGTGAATCACGCCTTCCGCGCCGACCAGTTCGCCGGCCTGCGTGACCATGGTCACGTCCGGCAGCGAATGGCGCAGCCGGATCGCGGTCGCGTAGTTCGGCACGATCAGCACCTTCTCTAACAAGCGCTCCACCACCCGGGCCACCCGCGGGTCGGACTTCACCTTGTCGAGCGCCCAACCCACGGCACCTTCCGGCACCGCTTCCATCTGCGTGCTCACCGAGTGGCCGACGAAAGTCTCCGGCAGGATCGCCGCTTGGCCGAGACGCTTCTCGGTGAGGCGCGAGATGATCGCGTCCGCCAGCTTCTCATCGGCGACCAGCACGGCCTGCAAATTCTTGCCAAAAGCCGTCTCGATCGCGCGGGCGCAAGTCCGGTCCGCCTCGATGAATCCGGCCAGCACCCCGTGGATGCCCGGCTTGAAGCGCTCCGCATCGTCGAGTCCGTCGAGCACCTTGCGGGTGCCCTTCTGGAAGCCCTCGCCGCTCGCCACCAATTGCTTCACCACTTGGAAGCGCGAAGCCCGCTGGGACAGCAGCTTGTGCGCTTCGGCAGCCGCGGTGCGCGCTGCATCCAGATCGCCGCGGGTGTGCTGGTAGCCGCGCTCGGCCTTTTGGAAAGCCTCCTCCAGCTCGCTGGTGCGGGCCGAGTGTTCGTCGAGTTCGGTCGCGATCCGGTTGCGCTGCTCGCTCGCTTCCTCAATCTCCAGGCTCAGGCGCTGCTCCTCATCGGCCAGCATCTTGGCCCGCTCGCGGGTCGTCTCAAGCTGGGCCAGCGAGCTCTCGATCTTCGCCTGCATCGCAGCGATGATCGTCTGCGCGCGATTCGCCTCGGCGCGGGCTTCACGAAGCTGGGCCTCGATCTCCTCGCGACCGCCGCGCGCCATCCGGGTGCGCTCTTCCTGGTCGGCGAGTTGGATCTCCTGCTCGGCGATCCGGCGGGCAAGTTGCTCCAGAGCTTCGTTGGCTGCGACCACGTCGAACTCCTGCTGCGCCAGCTTCTCGCGGGTACCTTCGATCTCCTCGCGGTTCTGCGAGATCCGGCCTTCCAGTTCGGCCTTGCGCTCCTCGTTGAAAGCCACGCGACCTTGCGCCGCGGACAGCGCATTGCGGTGCGCGTTGAGCTGCTGGCGCAGGTCCGCCAGTTCGCCTTCGAAATTGCGGGCATTGTAGCGGGCATCCGCCACTGCCTCTTCCTTCGGCGCCATCAGGCGCTCCAGCTCGGACTCGGTCGCATCCAGCGAGCGGATCGAAGTCTTCAGCTCATCGCGCTCGGCGGTGAATTCCACGAACTTCCGGTGGCCCAGGTGGGTGTCCAGCACCCGCACGTCGCCCGCCAGGGACTTGTAGCGGCGCGCTTTCGTAACCTGGCGCTTGAGCGAATTCATGCGCCGCTCCTGCTCCGCCAGCACATCCGATACCCGTAGTAGATTGGCCTCGGTGAACTCCAGCTTGCGCAGCGCTTCCTTCTTCTCGCGCTTGTACTTGGTGATCCCCGCCGCTTCTTCGAAAACCATCCGCCGCTCTTCCGGCTTCGAGGACAGGATCTGGTCGATCTGGCCCTGCGCCATGATCGAGTACGCCGTGCGGCCGATCCCGGTATCCATGAGCATATCGTGGATGTCCTTCAGGCGGCAGAGCGTGCCATTGATCCGATACTCCGACTTGCCATCGCGGAAGACCCGGCGGGTCAGCGAGACCTCGTTGTAGTCCACCTTCAGCGCCGCCTCGCAATCGGCCATCGTCATCGTCACCTCGGCCATCCCGAGCGGCTTGCGCTTCTCGGTGCCGTTGAAAATGACGTCCGCCATCTCACCGCCGCGCAGCGCCTTGGCCGAGGTCTCCCCCAGCACCCAGCGGATCGCGTCCACCACGTTCGACTTGCCGCAGCCGTTCGGGCCGACGATGCCGGTGACTCCTTTGTGGAACTCGATCTTCGTTTTGTCCGCGAAGGACTTGAAGCCGTGCATCTCCAGCGATTTTAAATACATGCGACAGAAGCGGGTTAGAGGTTCAGCCCGGGAGGGACTCCGGACAAGGCGCAGACTACCCCGGAAATCCCTCTGACAAAGCCGTTGCGGCGATCAACACCACATACGGTATGATTTCACGGCAAACCATACCACCGGTTGAGGTTTGTGAACTTTAAGGAATCTAAACCATTCTGCAAGGGGTGCAAGCGGCTCCCTACTCGAAAGGGTGATATGGCGACGGAATCAGCGCTTGAGTTGTCCGACAGCAGGGCGTTTTCTACCGTTTCGCACCCGCCATGTCAGAATTCCTCACGGTCTCCCGCTCCGCCCACGATCAACTCGTTGAAGCCGCTTACCAGTCGCGTGGCTTCACGCCCGACGAAGCGGCGGAAGGTGCCAAGCTAGCCGCGGAAGCGGCCCGCCACGGGATCCGCACCCACCACGCGCTCAAGGCCTTGCACCTCGACCACCTGCTCGGCAGCGCGGTCGGCGGCTGCACCCCGGGCGCGGAGATCGAGGTGGTGAAATCCCGCTTTGCCGGCTCGGAGATCTGGAATGCCCACCGCAAGCTCGGCCAGAGCGTGGCCTACCGCGCGATCGAGCGCTGCATCGAGCTGGCCGACCAATACGGCATCGGTCAGGTCAGCGTGGACAATGCCTTCCACTACCTGTGGGGCGGCGGCTACGTGATGGAGGCCGCCGAGCGCGGCTACATCGCCTACACGAATTGCACTTCCGCCTTGGCCGAGGTCGTCCCCTTCGGCGGCAAGTATCCGACGCTTGGCACCAATCCTCACTCGTGGGGTTTCCCGACCACTGAAGCGCTCGGCTTCCCGGTCGTCAGCGATTGGGCGACCTCGATGGTTGCGATGGGCCGCGTCCAGCAGCTCAAGCGCGAGGGCAAGCAGCTCCCGCCCGGTGCCGCGGTCGACAAGGATGGCAATCCGACCACCGACCCGAACGCGGTCGTGGCCCTGCTGCCCTTCGGCGCGCACAAGGGCTACGCGATGTGCCTGATCAATGAACTCTACGGTGCCCTGATCGGCGGCTCGCTGCCCACCCTGCGCGGCCGGCCCGCGAAGGCCCCGGCGGGCGAGAAGGCGACCACCGCTTTCTACTTCCAGGTCATCCACCCCGAGGCCATCTCCGGCGGTGCCTTCGCCCAAGGCCGCGACCAGATGACGAACCTCGCCGAGGTGCTGAAGGACGTCTTCGGCCACGGCAATGAAGGCTGTGTGCTGCCCGGCCAATTCGAGGCCGAGGCCCGTAAGCGCTCCGACGCGGCAGGCGGCCTGCACTTCACCGCCGCCGAGCTGGCGGAGTTCAACGAGCTGGCGGCGGAACTCGGTGTCGCGGCGCTGGAGCCGATCGCCGAGGCCATCGCGAAGTAGCGACTCCGCTTTTCCGGCCGTTCCGGTTGGTCCGGAATTCCGTTCCGGAATCTCCGGAATGTCCCGGGGAGTTTTCCGGTCCTTCCGGTATATATACCTACCGGAAGGACCGGAAAAACGGAATCCGCCACAGACGCTTTCCTAAGGCGAACCGGCAGCCCGAATCGCATTGACAGCGCCGGGCGGAAGCGGGCTGTTATCCCACACTGATCGTGGCCAGCCGTTCGACTGCGACTAACGGGGCCTTGGTATCCTTGGCCGCTTGGGCCGCTGCATGCGCTCGGCTCCTGGGACAAGGCCAAGATCGGCGAGTTGACCGCCCAATTCCGCGAACTGCCGGCAGATCAAAAGCAGGCCATCGCCACCCAGGTCTCGGGTTCATCCTCTAACAACGACCGGACCCTGGAGTTCCGCCGGTTCGGGACTTGCGGCGGGGGATTCTCGACGAGGTAGCGCACCGCCGTGAAGCACGCGTGCAGTGGGCCCTCAAGGATCCCGAGGCCGCCTGCCAATGGGTGCAGGCCTTGCCCGAGGACAGCACCAAGCTCTGGGCGCAGAAGAACGTGGCGAAGAATTGGGCCCAGTATGATCCGGACGCGGCACAGCGCTGGATCGGCTCGCTGCCGGTGGAGGCCAAGGGGCAGGTGGAAGCCTTCATGAAGGAGCCGCAGAAGTGGTAGCGGTTCCGGGAAGCGGACCCGGACTCATCTCCAGCGGCTTTCGAGGTCATCAGATCGCCGCACCGAAAAACGCGAAAGCGATGAAGGCCAAGAAGAGCGTGATGAAGATGATCGCAACGATCCGCCCCGCCTTGTCGAGTCGCTTCACCTCCCCATAGCCCTCCTGATAGGCATAGCAGCGGAACAAGATCACGAGATTCAAGATCGGCACCACCAGCAGGAGGCAGGTCCACGGATTCATCGCCGCGTTCTTCAGGCGGAAATAGGCAGGAATGAAAGCGATGCAGGTGAAGACGATGAAAAGCCCCCAACCCGCGCCCGCGGACGAACCCGACAACTGCAAACCATAGGTCGCAAACAGGCGCTGCACGATGGTCAGCAGCACCGTGATCCCGAGATAAACCAAACGGCCGATGCCACCATGGCGCATGCTTGGAACCATGGCGGCGGGTGGGGCGTCGATGGTGCGGGGCGGAGCGTAGGGGTCGTTCGTCATCGTGAAGCCTGAGACTCTGCAAGAGGCAGCGGACTTGCCAAGTAAATCGATGGCCGCTGAAACGCCCCGCTTCCAGCTATGCGCGGACCATCAGAAACGCAACCAGCGCCAGGAACGCAACGAGCAAGGTGATACCGATCATGGCAACAATCCGCCCTGCCTTATCGAGTCGCTTCACTTCGCCGTAGCGCTCCTGATAAGCATAGCAGCGGAATAGGATCACGAGATTCACGACCGGCACGATGAGGAGAAGGCAGGCCCAAGGATTCGTCGCCGCGTTCTTCAGCCGCTGGTAGCTAGGGTAGAAGTCGATTGCACGGAACACCCAGAAGATGATCGTAACCACCTCCCAGCGGGTGGCAAAAAGCATAAGGACACCCTGCACGATTCCTAGCAATAGGGTAATCCCCAAGTAGGGCAGGCGCCGGATACCCCCATACCGCCGGTCCGGAGGTGGCAGCGGAGGAGGTGCATTGAGGGACCGGGGAGTTGCGTAGGGATCGACCATCGTGAAGGCCTCCCACTCTGGGACGAGTAGCCAAGTTGCCAAGGAAATCGAGGGTCACGGAAACATCGAGTCCCCTTCCGCCGCACAGCGGCAGACCGATTGATGATTGGAAGATTGGTGATTGATGATTTCCCGAGTCCCCGAATCCCATTGACACCCCGTGGCGAACTCGGGCTGTTATGTGGTGAAAGCCGGAGCCCCTTTCTGCCGTGAAAAGCAAACCCATCGTCCTCTTCGCCGGATGCTGTGCCGCGGGCCTGCTGCTTGGCTATTCCGCCAAGCGCTTGAACCACCGCGAAACCGCGCCTGCGGCGGATGCGGGCGCAGCGGTCAAGGCGGCGCGGACGGACAAGAATAGTGCCGTAGCGGACGCGCCGCTCACCGCCGCGGAGATCGCCGCCGCGATCCCGAGCGCTTCCAAGACCCGCTCGACCGAGACGCTCGAATCGCTCAAGGCAGACGACACCGATCTCTACTCGCGCCTCGCGCTGTGGATGGTGGATGCCAGCCAGGAAGACATCGCCGCCTACTGGCAGCACTACCGCGGCCAGCCGCAGCGCAGCAACGACATCACCGACATCGTCTTCATCAATTGGGCCCGCATCGATCCCACGGCGGCGACGGCCGCGGTCAAGGGCACGCCGGAGGAGCACTACGCCTGGTGGGCCTGGGGCTGCCATGACCCGCAGGCCGCGCTCGCCGCCGCGCTGGCCTCCAATCCCGATCGCGCGCCCAACGTCACCTGGGCGATCGGCGAATTCCACCACGACTGGCTGCGCCTGCACTTCGACGAGCTGCCGGAAGACAGCCGGGGCAATGCCTTGCAAGGCTTTGCAAAATGGGACGATCACGCCGATCCGGAGGCTTCCCTGGATTTCCTGAAGGAGAAGGGCCATGGCTTCCACAGCCGCCTCTTCCAGGTGCTGACCCTGCGCGATCCATGGGCGGCTTACGATTGGCTGGAGCAGAATGGCAGCGCTGCGGCAGCGAACTACGGCGATCCCTCCGCGGCCATGGATTCCTTCGCGACTTCATTGGCACACTATCATCCGGATGTGCTGGCGCGGATCGCGGAGACCATGCCCTCCGGCGACTTGAAGCGGAAGATGGAGGCGAAGGTTTTCCAAGGATTGCTGAAGGACGACTTGGAAGCCGCCATCCAGCAGGCCACCGAGACCAAGGGCCCGGTGATCGCGCGCGACCGGCTTGCGGCGGTTGGCTCGCTCCTGACGAGGGAGCATCCCGACCGCGCCTTCGAGATGGCGGAGCGCCTGCTGACCGTCTGCCCGGACCCGTGGAATACCGGGGTGAAAGTGGTGACTCCCAATGGCGGCAGTACCTCGTGGAGTAGCGAGGGATCGCAGATCGGAGAATTCATGGCCAAGCTGAGTGCTGCCGATCCGCTGCGGACGATACAACTCGCCGAAACGAGCCAATCCCCTTCCGCATTCTCGAATCTGGCCGCTGCCTGGGCGCGGCGCGATGTGGGCGCTTATGCCGACTGGGTGGAGACGCAGCCGCCGGAGAAGCGCGACAAGGCAGCGGCGGTGCTGGTCTCGCAATTGAGGCGCGACAACAATTATGCGGAGGCCGCGGAGTGGGCCAAGAGCATGACCGAGGGCTCACAAAACCAGTTGGTCAACGTGGTTGCCAATTGGGCCAGCCGCAGCCCCGGGGAGGCGAAGGCGTGGGTCGAATCGGCTGAACTACCCGAAGAAACCCGCAAGACCCTCGAAGGCTTCGTTTCCCGGAACCAACAATGAACGCCACCTCACGAATCCCCTCCCACCTGCTCGCCGCCGTCGGCTTCGCGGCCATGGCCTGCGCGGGCTGGAAACTCGCCGGGACCTCGTCCGGTGATGCTGTCGGGAGCGTTGCGACGGATGTGACTGCGGCCCACGCGGCGACGAAGAGCAGCCGCAGCGTGAGGGAGTCCGGCCCGCCGCCGCAGGTGCGACGCCAGCTCGCGGCGATCCGCAGCGCCGGCTCGCCGAAGGAACGGATGCGCGCGACCATCGCGCTGGCCTACAGCCTGCCCGTGGATGAGCTCGGCGAGTGGCTCGACAAGCGCTGGTTCCAGTCGGAGCCGGGCTTTGACCTGACGCTCTTCAACAAGATCGCCAACCAGCGCTGGCGGACGGAGGACCCGCAGGGTCGCCTGAAGCATGCCATGGACTCCGGCGGCGGTGGTGCGACCGAGGCTGTGGCCGCGTGGGCCAAGCAGGATCCGGCGGCGGCGCTCG
This sequence comes from Luteolibacter sp. Populi, assembly GCF_040801775.1. Classification (GTDB taxonomy): domain Bacteria; phylum Verrucomicrobiota; class Verrucomicrobiia; order Verrucomicrobiales; family Akkermansiaceae; genus Haloferula. The sequence continues at coordinate 15,199 of NZ_CP161812.1, read as the reverse complement.
CTTGGTTCAAGGACAACCCGAACCCGCAACTGGAGATGGGCTGCCTCACCGAAATCGCCAAGAGCGATCCGGCGCTGGCGCTGGGCCACCTGCGGGACATCTTCGCTGGAGGAGGCGGCGATCAGAGCGGGAACTATTATCTCAACAACCTGCTGCGCGAAGTGATCGCGAAATCCCCCGCTGCCCTTGCTGCCGCGATGGACAGCTTCCCCACCAAGCTGCGCCAGCAGGCGGATGCGATGCTCGTCGCCCAGCGCCTGAAGGCGGACCCGGATGCGGAAATCCGGGCGCTGATGCTGCGGCCCGATGGCCTCCAGGCCTTGCAGCGTTCCGCCAACGAGGCCGGGCGGGATCTCAAAATCGGCGACCGGATTCTGGCGGATCTGGCTTCGCTGCCGGACTCGTGGCGCAACCGGCTGCCGGAACTGGCGGGCAGCCTGATGACCGCGCAGAATGCCGAGAAATGGTTCCGCACCGACTTCGCCGCCGCCGGCCTCACTGAGCAGCAGGGCAAGCAACTTCAAACGTCCGCGCTCCGCCAGTTGATGTATCAAAAGCCGGAGCAAATGCTCAAGCTGATGGGGGAAATCGATTTCGATGAGGATGCAAGGAAAACGCTCATCCAGAACCTCTTCGGCTACGGCCGCAAGCCCGAGCAAAACGAGCAACTGCTGGCGCTGCTCGCCAGCGACGAGGATCGTGCGCTCGCCAACCAGTTTATGGAGCGCAATGGCTTGAACGGCAACGGGCCGCAGGTCACCGCCGCCACCCCCGCGGAGTGGCTGGACCAGGCCGCCACTTACGACGTCAAGAAAAGCGGCAGCGCCTACATCAACATCCTCGCGCAGTGGGACAAGGCAAAGCTCGAAGAGCTGGCAACAGGCTTCAAGAACCTGCCTGCAGACAAGAAGCTGGGAGCCGCGCGCCTGCTCGCCGGCACCGGGAATCATAACGACGCTGGCTTCGATCCCGCCCTGAAGGGCCAGGCGATCGGTTATCTCGCAACGCTCCCGCAGGAGAAGCCCCAGGAGGGCCAGGAGGAGGCCGATCCATTCGGCAACAACCGCCAGTTAGATCCCGCAAATCTCGCCTCCAGCCACGCGGTCCACTGGGGCGTGAAGGATGCCGATGCCGCCAGCCAGTGGGTGCAGACCCTGCCGGAGGGCAAGGCGAAGTTATGGGCCCAGAAGAACCTCGCCGCAAATTGGGTCCAATATGATCCGGACGCGGCCAAGCAATGGATCGGCTCCCTACCCGCCGCTGCGCGGACCGAGGTGGAGAAGTTCATGAAGAACCCGGACCAGTAGCAGAAGTTCCAAGTGAGAAGGACCAAGTGCCAAAGGCCGGGCAAGGCAGGGACCTTTCTCCGAAAAGTCCGGCTGGGGACGGCCGGAATCTCCTGACAAGGCCGGTTCGTTTCGGGATGCCGCCCCCAGCCGGACCGCTCGGAGAGCGGTCCCTGCCTGCGAAGCCCACCCCAGAAAATCTGGCACCGAATCCGCTCCCCGGGAAAATCCGGCTCGCCCCGCGGCGATCTGCCGCTTGAATTCTTCCCCAGCACCATGCCGCTTCTCGACGTCCGCAACCTCACCACCCGCTTCCACACCCGCAATGGCGTCGTCCACGCGGTGGAAGACGTTTCCTTCACCGTGAAGGCCGGGGAAACCCTCGGGATCGTGGGCGAGTCGGGTTCGGGCAAGTCGGTGACCTGCTACTCCCTGCTCGGCCTGATCCCCCAGCCTCCGGGCCGGATCGAAGGCGGCACGGCGATGTTCGACGGAGTGGATCTGCTCAGGGCCGGCGAGCGGCAGTTGCGGAAGATCCGCGGCAAGCGCATCGCGATGATCTTCCAGGATCCGATGACCTCGCTGAACCCCTACATGAAGATCCGCGACCAATTGATGGAGCCGCTCGATCTGCATGAGAACCTCAATGGCCGCCGGGCGCTCGACCGCGCGATCCAATCGCTCGCGGAAGTCGGCATCCCGGAGCCGGAAAAGCGGATCGAATCCTACCCGCACGAATTCTCCGGCGGCATGCGCCAGCGCGTGATGATCGCCATGGCCCTGATCACCCGGCCCGAACTGCTAATCTGCGACGAGCCGACGACCGCGCTCGACGTGACCGTGCAGAAGCAGGTCCTGGATCTGATCCGCGACCGCCAGCGGGATCTCGGCACCGCGGTGATCTTCATCACCCACGACCTCGCCGTGGTCTCGGAAGTCTGCGACCAGATCAACGTGATGTATGCCGGGCGGATCGTCGAGAGCGCCCCGAAAGCGGAACTCTTCAGCCGGCCGATGCACGCCTACACCCGCTCCCTCCTCAAGAGCATCCCCGCCACCCACAAGAAGGGCGAGGCGCTCTACACCATCCCCGGCCTGCCGCCCGATCTCTCGAATCCTCCGGCAGGCTGCGCCTTCCGCCCGCGGAACACCCTCGGCAAGGCCGAGCTCTGCCTCACCGACCGCCGCCCCCAGCTCGCCGACCAGGGCCACGCCCACTTCGTCCAGGACTGCCCGGGGTGCCTGGCGCGGTAAGCGGTAGGCGGTAGGCGGTAGGCGGTAGGCGGTAGGCGGTAGGGCAGGCTGCCCGCTACCCACATTGTGCCGGTCTAACGCGCCAGCGCCCGGGACCGCGGAGGCTCTGCCCGCAGAAGCAGCCGTGATGGCGCGCTACACAGTTCGCGATGAGAGTGGAAAGCGCCGTCGCTTGGCTGCTTACCTTTCCGTGTCAACGACAGCGAGGGACCATTCTGCGGGGCAGAGCCTCCGCGGTCCCGGGCGCTACCGCGTCAATCGTCACGCTCATGTGGGTAGCGGGGCGAGCAGGTGATTCGCCTTCAGGGCCGAATTCCATTTGCCCCCGCACGGATGCCGGTTGAAATCCCGCTGACAATCCTTCACCCTGCCCATCCCATGCTCCCGCGCCTGACCATCGACCTCGCCACCCTGCCGGAGGAGGGCAAGAACTTCAGCGGCGAAATTTCCGCGGAAATGTTCGACCTCCCGACCCACGACCCGCAGCCGGTCGGGCCGCTGACCTACGAGCTCCGCGCCCAACGCTTCGAGTCGGAATTATTCCTCAGCGGCAGCATCTCCGCGCCCTTCGAATTGACCTGCGTCCGGACCGTCCATCCTTTCGTCAAAACCCTCCGTGTAAATCCCCTGAATCTCTCGGTAGAGATTGAGCAGGAAGGACCTCTGGATATCACCGACGCCCTCCGCGAGGAACTCCTGCTGGAGATTCCGGACTACCCGCGCTGCGATGACGCGGACGTCCCGATGCACTGCGAGATCGATCCCCGCTATTTGGCTGTAGACAAACCTCTCGGGGATACGGTAGAGACCCGCCCCCGCGCGACCGGGGACGACCGCTGGTCGGCCCTCGACGCACTGGATAACCTCGACTCCGAAAGCTAACACTCTCTTACCGCCATGGCCGTACCAAAGCGCCGTCAGTCCAAAAGCCGGCAGAAGATGCGCCGCGGCGCCAATCGCTGGCGCGCACCGATCTTCAAATCCTGTTCCGAGTGCGGCAGCCGCGTGCCTTCGCACATCGCCTGCCCGTCCTGCGGTTACTACGCCGGCCGCAAGGTGCTGGAAGTCGACGTGCATTGAAGCACGCCGAACCGGATTCATTTTCGAGATCGCCGTCCCGGATTTTCCGGCACGGTGATTTCTCGTACCCGGAACCCACGACCACGCCGCGATAGACCGATGAAAGTAGCGCTCGACGCCATGGGTGGCGACCACGCCCCCGCCGTGAACATCGGCGGGGCCAAGGAAGCTCTCCAGCTTTACCCCAGCATCGAGAAAATCTTCCTGGTCGGCGACGAGACCGCGCTGAAGGCCGAGTGCGCGAAGCAGGGCCTCTCCCTCGCCGACCCGAGGGTCGAGATCGTCCACGCCCCGGAGACCGTCGGCATGGCCGAATCCGGAGCCAAGGCGGTGCGCGGCAAGAAGAAGTCGTCGATTAACGTGGCGATGGACCTGGTGAAGTCCGGGGACGCCCACGCTTTCATCTCCGCCGGCAATACCGGGGCCGCCGTGGCCTCGGCGACGATCAAGCTGCGCCTGATCGAAGGCGTCGACCGCGCGGGCATCGCCTCCGGTCTGCCGAATGAATACGGCATCTGCCACTTGCTCGATGCCGGCGCCAACCCCGAAGCCAAGCCGGAGCACCTGTTGGTCTATGCCATCATGGGTGCCGCCTTCGCCCGCGGCGTGCTGGGCATCAAGCAGCCGAAGGTCGGCCTGATGTCGAATGGCGAGGAAGACGAGAAAGGCACCAGCTTCACCAAGGAGACCTTCGCCCTGCTCAAGCAATTCGCCGACAGCGGCAAGGCCCCCTTCGAATTCGTGGGGAATGTCGAAGGCCACGATCTTTTCGAGACGCAGCTCGATGTCGTCCTCTGCGACGGCTTCACCGGCAACGTCGTCCTCAAGTCCTGCGAGGCCACCGCCAAGGCCATGTTCAAGTGGCTGAAGGCCGAACTCACCAGCACCCCGATCCGGATGCTCGGTGCCAAGATTTCCAAAGGCGCCTTCGTGGCCCTCAAGGAACGCGCCAGCGCCGAATCCTACGGCGGCAGCCCCCTGCTCGGGGTGAATGGCGTCGTCATCATCGCCCACGGTGGCTCTACCGCCGTCGCGGTCAGGAACGCCATCCGCGTCGGGATGGAGACCTACGAGCACAAGGTGAATCCTCACATCGAGGAGAGCTTGAAGCGGGTCGGGGTTTAAGTCCCGCGGTGAGCCGGCCACCGTCCGGCCTACTTCTCCGCGCCTATTTCCTCGTCACGGGGGCGCTTGCGGCTTAGGCAGTTTCCCGTGCGCCACGTCGCGGTTATTGTCGAAACCTCCACCCAGTATGGGCGGAACCTGATCCGGGGCATCGCCCGCTTCGGGCGTCTGCACGATTGGCAGATCCACTTCGAGTACCGCGGCAAGACGGCGGCGGAGCCGGACTGGCTGGCGGACTTCAAGGGCGACGGCGTGATCACCACCAGCCCGGACCAGAAGCACTCCCGCGCGCTGAGGAAGCTGGGCATGCCGGTGCTCGATCTGCAGGGCACCCTGATCGATCCGGCGGGCGAGCACTTGCTGGTCGATAGCGATCACCGCGCGGTCGGGCGGCTGGCGGCGGAGCACTTCATCGAGAAGGGCCACCGTCACTTCGCATTTCTCGGCTACAGCGATCACAACGTTTCCCGCGAGCGCGAGATCGGTTTCACCGAAGCACTGGCCGCACGCGGGCACCAGCCGCTCAGCCACCACACGCCGGAGCGCAAGGCCCGCACCTTTGAAAGCATGAACCGGGGCGATGAGGCCTTCATCGCTTCCCTGCCGAAGCCCTGCGCGCTCTTCTGCTGTTGGGACGAGGTTGCCTTCCGCGCGGTGCAATCGGCCATTGAGCGCGGCATCGCGGTACCGGAAGACCTCGCGGTGCTTGGTGTGGACAATGATCCGGTCTTCTCCAGCACCTCGCGCATTCCCCTTTCGAGCATCGATCCGGATATCGTGCGGATGGGCTTCCTCACCGCTTCATGGCTCGCGGAGCTGATGGAGGGCAAGCCGCTCAAGCAAGTGAAGCTCGAGCGCCTGGTACCGCCGAAGGGCCTCGTGATCCGCCAGTCGACCGCGCTCGATGCGATCGAGGACCCGGTCGTGCGGCGCTTCCTCGAGCTGCTGCGCCAGCAGAAGCCGGGCATGCTCAGCATCGAGGAATTGTCGCGCGACTGCCACGTTTCGCGACGTCTGTTAGAGCAGCGCGTGAAGTCCGCGACGGGCAAGACGCCGCGGCAACTTTTGAGCCAAACGCTGGTCGATGGGATCCAGCGTTTCCTTTCGCAAACCGACTACACATTGGCCCACATCGCGGAGCTGCTCGGGTTCGAGCACGCGGAGCGATTGAGCCATCTTTTTCGCAGACAGACGGGGACGACCCCGGGCGAATACCGTAAATCCACGGGTATCTAGCGTTTCGGCACATTCGCAAAATCGCAAGTCAGGTTCCCGTCTTCATAATGCATGGCAAGCGGTGCCGGGTTACTTTCACGTCACCCGTTGGGAGCGTCGCTCTCGAATCACACACCAAAAAAAAGACCTCGAACCGAACCAAAGCCATGTCAGTTCCATCAGCGATTTCTTTCCCCGTGAACACAGGTTCCTCGCAGCAAAACGGCAACCGCCGCTAAGCTCGCCCGACTTTCCAAAAACGCCGGCCCTTCTGTCCGAGGGCTGGCGTTTTTTGTGCCCAAGCAGTCCACTCAGGGGGCCAAGCGGACTACTTTTCTGCCAGCGCGTATTTCCGCCGTTCCACTTCCTGCCCCTTGTAGGAGAGCTTGAGTTCCACGCCGCTCACCGGATTCGCGGACTTCACCTCCAGCATCGGGGTGCTGTTGTCCTCGAAGTTTTGCTCGGCGGTCCACCAGACCACGGAGGTCTCGTTGTCGGCGGCCAGCTTTTCGCCCGCATCGTCCAAGAGATCCACCGCGACCGTGTAGTCGTCAGGGTCCACTTCGCCGCGCGTCTCCTGGCGGAAGCCGACCCGCAGGGTGGTGCGGGCGTCGTCGGCCTTGAGATAGCCGAGAAAGAGCGGCGAGTCGCCGGGTTCGTCCGGCTCGCCTGCCGGTGAAAGTTCCTTGGCGGTCTTCCAAGGCTTGCCAGCCTCGGCACGCTTGCGATCCGCACTGCGGGATCGGGATGGATCCGCTGAGGCGCCGTTCCCCTCCCCTTGCTTGGCGGAGCCGGAACTGGATCCGGAGCGTTCTCCCCGCTCGCTCGCCATGAAGAGGCAGAGACCGAGAAGCAGGAGCGCGAGGCCGAGCCACGAATAGATTTTGCGGTTCTTGGCCATTAGGATGATCCAAGCCAGCGGGAGCTTGTCGGGCAATGGGAAAAGGTGGCCCGCACAGTCCGCTGTGCGGCCGAAGCCACCGCTTGTCGCGCGCCTCACCCTGGGGGCCCTCGGGTGGATGCCGCCTCCAGAACTGCTTCGACCGCACAGAGGACTGTGCGGACCACCTTTCCTGAGCAAACCCCCTTCCGGAATTCAGGCGAAGCTGGCTTCCGGCGACGCTGTTCGGATCGACAATTCAATCCCACTCCTTAGCCTCCGCTCCCTGTATGCGTCCCACCCTACTCCTACTCGCGCTTCTCACCGGCCTCGCCACCGCCCAGGAAAAACCCGCGCCGCCGGACAAAAAACCGGACGGGCAGGAGGAGAAGAAGGACAAGGATAAGGACGAGAAGACGCCCGATCCGGTGACCAAGGAAGGCTCGGTCGATATCGGCGGGAAGAAGATCAACTACCAGGTCACCACCGCCAAGCTGACCCTCAAGAAGGAAGACGGCTCGCCGCGCGCCTCGGTCTTCCACGTCAGCTACCTGAAGAAGGATGCGGGCGATCTGGCCAAGCGGCCGGTGCTCTTCGCCTTCAATGGCGGGCCCGGATCCTCAGCGGTCTGGCTGCATCTCGGCACCCTCGGCCCGAAGCGCGTGCAACTCCCGGGAGATGGCACCCAGGCTCCGGTTCCCCCGGCCCGCCTGATCTCGAATGAATTCTCGATCCTCGATGTCGCCGACCTGGTGTTCGTCGATCCCGTGACCACCGGCTACAGCCGCGTGGAGAAGGAAGGCAAGCCGGAGGAATTCCACGGCGTCGAGGGCGACCTGGAGTCAATGAGCGACTTCATCCGCCGCTGGGTCACCGAGAACAACCGTTGGGCCTCGCCGAAGTATCTGCTCGGGGAATCCTACGGCGGCATCCGCGTGGCCGGGCTTTCCTCGCAATTGCAGAGCCGCTTCGGGATGTCGCTCAATGGCGTGATCTTCCTGTCCTCGGTGGTCGATTTCCGGACGCTCAGCTCCTCGCAGGGCAATGACCTCGCCTTCCAGGTCTTTCTGCCGAACTACACCGCCGTCGCCCACTTCCATGGCAAGCTCAAGGGCGACCGCGATGCACTGGTGAAGCAGGCCCGTGAATTCGCCTGGGGCGATTACACCCTGGCGCTGCACGCCGGCAACAACCTCGATCCCGCCAAGAAACAGGCCATCGCCGAGAAGCTTTCCGCACTGACCAGCCTGCCCACCCAGCTCTTCCTGGATGCGAACCTGCGGGTCGATCCCTCGCGCTTCCGCGGCGAGCTGCTGCACAAGGAGGGCAAGGTCCTCGGACGCTTCGACGCACGCGTGGCCTGGCCGACGACCGATGCATCGATGCCCTTCCCCGACTACGATCCGTCCTTCTCGCTCGCGCTCGGTGCCTACTCGACCACCATGCTCGGCTACTTGAATAGCGAGCTCGGCTGGAAGGAAGATTCTCCCTACGAGATTCTCACCGGCAAGGTCCAGCCATGGAAGATGGGCTCGGGCAACGGCTACGTGAACATGGCCGACCGCCTCGCCACCGCGATGCGCGACAACCCGCACTTGAAGATCCTGGTGATGGGCGGCCACGCCGACCTCGCGACCCCGCCGGACGGCATCGCCTACACCTTGAACCACCTCTTCGAGCTGCCGGAAAGCGCGCGGAAGAACATCCGCTACACCGACTATGAGGCGGGTCACATGTTCTACCTGAACCCGTCCGACCTCGCGAAGGGCCGCAAGGACATGGTGGACTTCATCACGGGCAGCGAGAGCTAAAACCGTGCGCGGAATTCATCCCGCAAGGCGTTTGGGATGAATGAGTTTCATTTGCACTGCCAATGAGTCAGACTCATCGGCGGCGTGCGTATTTCGCACGGCCCCGACGAGGCTGGGAGTCCCACTTGGCAGGGGTGCGGCTTTCATGCGGGCACTTCCGAAATGAAAAGCCATACCCGCGCCTCCTCCTTGCTCGCCCTCGCCGCCAGCACCGTCGTCCTGCATGCAGGCACCCCTACCCCGTCACCCGAAATCGCCGGCGCTACCGAAGCCCCGTGGATCAAGCCGATCATCGATATCCGCCTGCGCTATGAATTCGCGGATGTGGATCACTTCGATCCATCCCACGCGATGACCATCCGCGAGCGCCTCGGCCTCAAGACCAAGGAATGGTATGGCTTCTCTGCACTGATCGAAGGCGAGTTCACCCAGGCCATCATCGACGACTACCACGGCGGCGCGCCGGGCGTGAAGCCCTTCGACCCTGCGAACTCGACCATCGCCGATCCCGAGAACAACGAGCTGAACCAGCTCTACCTGCAATACAGCGGCTTCGACACCACGGTGAAGCTCGGCCGCCAGCGGATCATCTACGACAACGCCGCCTTCATCGGCAACGTCGGCTGGCGTCAGAACGAGCAGACCTACGATGGCGTCTCGCTCTCTAACAAGTCCATCGAAGGCCTGACCGCGAGCTACTCGTATATCGATCAGGTGAACCGGGTCTTCGGCACCGACGCGACCGGAATCTTCGAGAATGCGCCCGGCGAAGTTCACCTTTTCAACGCCTCCTACACCGGCATCAAGGACATCACGCTCGGCGGCTACGTCTACCTGATGGAGTTCGATGACGCCGGCACCACTGGCTGGGATAACAACACCTACGGGATGAGCGCGAAGGGCGCGCTGGGAGGAGTCACGCTCTACGGCGAGCTCGCTTATCAGGACAAAGCCGGCCCGCTGAACGACCAGGAAGGACTCTACGCCCACTTCATGGCCACCAAGGCGATCGGCACCCACAGCCTGACCTTCGGCATCGAACACCTCGATGCCGGCGTGCAGACCCCGCTGGCCACGGTCCACGCCTTCAATGGCTATGCCGACGCCACCGACGCCCGCCGCATCGCAGGCACTCACGGCGGCCTGACGGACACCTATGCCAGCTACACCCTGCCGATCTTCTGCGGGATCAAGTGGATGAACGCCGTCCACTGCTTCGGTGACAACTCGATCAGCGGCGACCTCGGCTTCGGGGTCGACTCCGTGCTCACGAAGAAGTTCGACGACCACTTCACCGCGATCGCGAAACTCGGCTACTTCGACACCAGCGATGCGCTCTACCTCTCGACCACGCGGGTCAGCGTCGAGCTCGACTACTCGTTCTAACAGAACGTCGCGCGCAACGCCTCCGCGAGCCTGGCCGGCCGCGGAGGCACCGCCGGATCATCGCAGGCAAGCGGGCCGCTTGACCGCGAAGCACCTATTTTCAACTCGCATTCCGCACCGGGCCCCTGATCCTCCTCCGGTAGTGCCGGAGACCCCGGAGCGGCTGCCATGAAATCCTTCCGATCCATCCCTCTCGCCGGAATCGCCTGCCTTCTTGTTCACGGGGGAATCGTTTTTGCCCAGGCCGCCCTCCCCCCGGCGGTCCAGATGGAGCACGATCTGATCGACGGCACCCATCAGGAGAATCTCAAGAAGGTCCGCCAACCGCTTGCCGATCTCGGAGAGAAATACACCACCGCCTTGGAGAAGCGGAAGGCCGCCGTCCAAGCCGAAGGCAAACTCGAAAGCGTCCTGCTCGTGCAAGGCGCGATCGAGAGCTTCGCCGCTGGCAACCCGCCGGCTGGAGAATCCTCCGATCCGGAACTGGCCAAGCTCGGGAAGGTCTATCTGGAGCAGCACGCTAAGCTGGAGGACTCCCTGCGTCCGGCCCTCGCCGAGGCTTGGAACCTCCACCGCCGCAAGCTGGATTCCTTCGTCTCCCGCTTGACGAAAGACGGCAAGATCGACGAGGCCAAGGCGGTCCGCGAGGAGATTGCCGGAGTGGACAGCACCATTGAGGGCCTCGCCAAGAAGGGCGCGAAGGCGGAGATCGCAAAATCGCCCAAGGAACTCCTGCTATCGAAAACCTGGAAGGTGAAACCCGAAGTCGGCCGCTCCTACGACGTGAAGTTCGAAGAGACCGGAAAGGCCAAGCGTGTCGAAGACGACACCGCCATCTGGAAATGGAAGCTCGAAGAGGACGGCACGCTCATGTGCCATTGGATTAGCAGCGGCTTCGTGAAGTTCGAATTCACCGATCCCGCGGCGGGCAAGTTCACCGGTGCCGCCAAGTCCGGCACGAAATACACGATGACCGCGAAGGATTAAGCGCGCGCGATCTCAAAGCAAAGTATCGCTCCCGCCCAAATCCCGACCCACCATCTCGGCGATCCCCGCGAAGGTCTCCTCGATCAGGCTGAGCTTGCGGTCGGTATTCTGGAAGAGTCCCCATTCGCGCTCGATCGGCTCGCCCTCGATCGGGATCGAAACCAGCGAGCCATCGTCGAACTCGCGCTTGGCCACCCAGGGCGCGACGATGCCGACGCCGAGGCCGATCTTCGCCATCCCCTTGATCGCCTCCATGTCTCCCAGCACCAGCGGTGTGCGAGTCCGCACGCCCAGCTTTTCAAAGTGCTCTTCGATCAGGCGATGCGTCTCGGTCGCCCGGGCGTAGATGATGAATTGCACCCGCGCCATCTCGTCGTGATCGATCCGTCCGGTCTCCGCCCACGGATGCATCGGCGAGACCGCGAAGGTCATGCGATCGCGGAAGATCGGCCGGTATCCCTCGCCGGGGCCGCCGCGGGGCAGCAGACCCAGCACGAGATCGAGTTCGTGATCGCCGATCCGATCCAACAGCGTGGAGGTATCCCCCGCTTCAATCGTCGGCTCGCAGCGCGGGAAGCAATCGCGGAACTCCCGCAGCACGGTCGGCAGGAGGAACTGGCACAGCGAGTGCGGCGCACCGATGCGGATCCGTCCTTGGCCCCAGCGCTTCAGCCCGTCGAGCTCGCGGCCCGCGTCTTCCAGTTCGCCGAGCACGCGGCGGCAGCGCTTCAGGAAGACCTCGCCCTCCTCGGTCAGCACCGTCTTCTTCCCCAGCCGGTCGAGCAAGCGACAGCCCAAGCTGTCCTCCAGCGCCTTCATCGAGTGACTGATGGCGGATTGGGTGAGGAAGAGCTTTTTGGCGGCGAGCGTGAAACTCCCTTCGTCGGCCACGGCCACGAAGGCCCTCAGTTGGCGCAGGTCAGGCAGCAGGTCAGTCATGAACAAATCTCATCGGAATTCCGATGCTTGGTCAGCAGTGCACATGCCAAGGCCACGTTCTTGGCACCCTTTCCGCTTACCCCTCTCCGATCATGGATTATCAGCCCAACGTCGAGTCGCGCTCCCTCATTCGTTTGGGCTTTGTTCCGTTGAACGATTGCGCACCGGTCGCCGTGGCCCACGAGCTCGGGCTTTTCAAGAGCTACGGCCTGAATGTGAAGCTCTCCCGCCAGCCCGGCTGGGCCACCGTCCGCGACATGCTCTCCTACGGGGAGTTGGATGCCGCGCAATCGATCGCCGGCATCGCTTTCTTCCTCGCCCTCGGCCTGAGCAAAACCCGCCGCGATATCGCCGTGCCCCTGGTTCTCAGCGCCCATGGCAATGCCATCACCCTCTCCCGCGAGCTGCCGCCGGAATCGATCCGCAGCGGCGAAGGCCTGGCCGCGCACCTCAGCCACCGCTGGAAGAAGAGCCGCCCCTTCACCCTCGCCGCCGCCCACCGCTTCTCCTCGCATCACCTGCTGCTCCACGCCTGGCTGCGCCGCCACGGCGTCGTCCCCGGCCGCGATGCCGAGATCGTCTTCCTGCCGCCGCCGCTGATGCCGCGCAATCTCGCCGCCGGCCACATCGATGGCTATTGCGTCGGCGAACCGTGGAATTCGGAGAGCATCCTCGCCGGCACCGGCTGGTGCCCCGCGACCTCCGCCGAACTCGCCACCGGCCACCCGGAAAAAGTCCTGCTCGTCACCGGCGAGTTCGTCAACGAGCGCCGCGACGACTGCATTGCCCTCGGTGCCGCCCTGCTCCACGCCTGCCGCGTCTGCCAGGACCCCTCCTTCCGCAACGAGCTCATCTCGATCCTCTCGAAGCCCTGCTACACCGGCTGCGCCCCCGCCACCCTGCGCAATAGCCTTGGCCCCGTCTTCGACTCCGGCCGCGGCAATCTCGATGCCTCGGACTTCCACCTCTTTTACGGCGCCGACCTGAATTGCCCGACCGCCGACAAGGCCTCCTGGTTCCTTTCCGGCATGCGCGGCGCGGGTTTGCTTCCGGAGACCACGGCCGCGCCCCTGACCCGGCTTTACCGCCAGGATTTGTTCCGGGCTTCGGAGAAGCTGCTGCTGCCGAGTTGAGGGTAGCTTGAGGAAATCAGGGGATCGGGGAGCAGCCATACAATTGGCTCGCGGGATGACATGCGAACAAATAAGCACGGGCAAACCCTTTGGGCGCTCGTCGCTTGCGCTGCCTCTCATCTAATCGCTAACTCCTGCCAAGAACGTCCATGTCGGAACAAGAAGCTGGTTACGCAGAGGCCCTGAAGCGCATCGAAGCCTGTAGGTTGACTTCCGACCGAGAACTGGACCTGAACAAGCTTGGCCTTGCCGCCCTCCCGCCAGAAATCGGCCATTTAGCCTTCCTCAAAAAACTGTCCTTCGACAGCAACCAGATTTGCGAGATTCCACCAGAAATAGGTCAACTCGCTTCCCTCACACAGCTTCGCATCTTTAACAATCAGCTTACCGCCATCCCCCTGGAGATCACGAGGCTTCCGAAACTCTCGAAGCTCGATCTCTCCTTCAACCAGATTTCTGTCATTCCCCCTGAGATCACAAGCCTCGCTAACCTCACGGAGCTAGACCTTTCTCACAATCAGATCTCCGCAATCCCAGCGGAAATTTCAAGGATGGCCAAGCTATCGAGTTTTAACGTCTCAAGCAACCAGATCTCTGTCATCCCTCCCGAGATTGGGGAATTCGCCAATCTTTCCGCGCTCAATCTGTCTAGTAATCAGATCGCAATCATCCCGCCTGAGGTCCTCTGCATCGCCAGCCTTTCCCGGCTTATCCTTGCCCACAATAGAATTTCCACCATTCCAGCAGAAGTCGCAAGACTCTCCAAGCTTACGCAACTTAACCTCGGCGGCAATCAACTCTCCATCATTCCATCAGGGATCGAACAACTCGTGGAACTCAGGAACCTAAACCTCTCCCACAATCAACTCCTCCTTTTCCCTTTAGAAATAACATCACTCACCAAACTTCTCGATCTCGATCTATCCCATAACCAAATCGTCAGAATCCCTTCGGAGATCGCACGGCTCGCCAACCTTTCCGAGCTCACCCTCTCCCACAATAAGATCGCCGCCATTCCCCCAGAAATTGGCCAACTGCCCAAGGTATTAGATATCAATCTAGCCGAAAACCAGATTTCCGCAATTCCTGCGGAGATTGGACAACTCGCCAACCTTAACCGGCTTTCCTTGGCTTCTAACAAAATCAATGGCATTCCCTCCGAAATCGGCCAACTAGTCAAACTCTGGCGGCTTGACCTCTCCAGAAACCAGATCAGTTCACTTCCTCCTGAGATCGGACAATTAGTCAAGCTCTGGCGGCTTGATCTTTCTCAAAATGAGATACCGGCAATCCCTCCGGAAATGGGACAGCTCGCGGATTTAGAAATCCTTTCTTTGGAAAGCAACAAGCTAGCAAGTCTTCCCGAGACGTTAATAAAATTATCCCGGCTTAAGAATCTATCCCTGCAACAAAACGAGGGACTGTCCATTCCCTCCGAGCTTCTTGGCCCTACTTGGCTAGAATCGACTTCGTTGAATCCAGCCACCGATCCTCGGTTAATTTTCGATTTTTACTTCGCCCACCTCCGAGGTCCAAAACGGCCTCTCAATGAGGTCAAGGTACTCGTTGTGGGGGAAAGCGAAGTGGGAAAAACCTCCCTGATTCGGGAACTCCGGGGAGAATCATTTAATTTCAAGCAGGACAAAACTGATGGAATTGAGCGTCATCAGCTTCCGATGAAGTGCGGAAAGCTCGGCACGGTGCGGCTAAATATTTGGGACTTTGGGGGCCAGGACATAATGCATGCTACGCATCAATTTTTCCTTACACATCGAAGCGTGTATCTTCTCGTGCTGGACAGCCGACAGAATGAAAGGCAGGCAAGAATCGACTACTGGTTACGCCTGATTGCCTCTTATGGAGGAAGCTCTCCAGTGATTGTGGTATGCAACAAGTCTGATCAACAGGTAATGCAATTGAATTGGACAAGATTACAAAAAAGTTACCCTCATATTCGGGACTTTGCCAAAGAAGTTTCATGCTTTCACCATGACAACGACGACCGTCGCAAAGGTATTCCCGACCTCCGCAGTAAAATTGCCAAAGTCGTTGAAAACCATGTAGCAGAGGTGGCCAAACCAATTCTGGAGACGTGGCTCGACT